>JBLHXN010000141.1:0-8335 GCA_047630355.1 Spirosomataceae bacterium
GAAATATAAACCTGCAATTCAACCGAAACAAGTCAGGCGACATTCTTGAGGCTGGTCAGGTTTCTAAAGATTTCAACGTGAGCTGGTCACATTCGCCGCAAAGCCGTCGGGCAGACCGAAGTTTTTCAGCATCGGTGAATTTACGAAGCAATAGTTTTGACCAAAATAATCGGGATTTACAAGAAATTGGATTTTACACCGCAAACACTTCTAACTCGTCGGTTCAATACACCCGCAACATCGGGAAGCTTTTACGAACCAGCGTCGGCGTTTCAGCAAATCAGAATTTTAGCACGAAAGTGCTGAATTTCAACTCTAGTTATAACATCGGCTTGAATCAGTTTAACCCATTTGTAAAAGAAGAAGATCAAACTGGAAGATGGTTTGAGCAGTTCAGAGTAGGTTTAGATATTCAGGGAGGTTACCAAACAACCAACGATATTACCGGAAGAAGTCGCTCCACGAGTTACAGCGACTATAAGGTTTACGGGGTTGAGAACAAACCGCTTACCGATGCAGAAATAAGAGAACAATCACTTGGGAGAAACTCGAGTCTTAACGTGCTCAGCTTTACCGAAGATTTCGACAAAATATTGAACAACGGGCAGTTCCGCACTACGTACTCCGTGCCCATTTCCTTGCCTAATTTTAAATTAGCTAAATTTATCAACGTAACTCCGAGTATAAATTATCGGGGTGAAATATTTACGCAAAAGCTGAATTACGAATTTTACGAAAAAGATACCACTTTTGTGAATGGGCAAGGCGAATCTGTTTCCCTCACAGGTATTGACCCCGAATTTGGAGCGGTTAGGATTGACACGTCAAATGGTTTTTATAACGCTTACAATGTTTCTGCCGGATTAAGCATGAACACCCGGGTTTACGGAACTTACCAATTTAAAGGAAAAGGACGTTTGCAAGCCATTCGC
The DNA here is from genome assembly GCA_047630355.1 of Spirosomataceae bacterium. Lineage (GTDB taxonomy): Bacteria > Bacteroidota > Bacteroidia > Cytophagales > Spirosomataceae > JANQUM01. Next base: position 933 of record JBLHXN010000141.1, read on the forward strand.
CACACCATTGCTCCTTCGATTAGTGTAAATTACACACCTGATTTAAAAGAGCAGTTTTTCAAGAAAACACGGGTTAGAAATGATGATCAAATAGAACGTTGGCTTCCTTTCTTCCCGCAATTGAATTCTACTCCGGGAGCCTCGGGACAGCTTGGTTTTAACCTTACCAATCAATTGGAGGCAAAACTTCGAGCGAAATCTGATACGGCAGAAAGTCAGACCGAGAAAATATCTTTATTAGATAACTTTGGCTTTTCGGGCGGCTATAATTTACTTGGGGCTATTTTGGGCGACACCATGAATTTGTCAAATATCAACTTTGGGGCAAATACTCAAATCTTGAAAGACCTGGTAAGCTTAAACGTGAACGCCACCCTTGACCCGTACGCTTACATTACCGACCAAGGAAGTTCGTTTAACCTCGCAGGAAGACGAGTCAACACATTCAAGTGGCAAAATCCCGGATTTGATGGAAACTATTTCAGTCGCATGCAAATTTCTGTTTCCACCCGTCTTTCACCCGAAACCTTTAATAAGAACAAACGAAAGAAAGAACCTGCTTCTTCGATCGGAGAAGATCCTGCTAAAGAAGCCATGGAGAAATTTGTGGCGGCAAATCCATTGGCGTACGTTGACTTCTCCATTCCGTGGTCAATGAATGTTAGCTTTAATTACGGATTTAACCGTCAGGGACTCGCTGACCCGCAGACCGTTGCCGCATTACAACTTACCGGAGATTTCAGCCTGACCGAGAAATGGAAGTTTAATTTCAATACGGGTTATGACTTTAACTTCAAAGCTACTACGCTTACCACATTAGGCGTTATCCGTGACTTGCATTGCTGGGATATGAGTTTTAACTGGACTCCTATTGCCGGTAATAACCTGCGGGCAAGTAATTACTCTTTTACATTGAATGTTCGTTCGGCTTTGTTGCGTGACCTCAAACTCAGTCGCCGCCGAGTATATTATGATGTGGGAGGATTTTGATTTAGCTGATAATCAAAAAACTACATAGATTTTCACAAAAACGTCCCTTCAAGATATTCTCAAAGGGACGTTGATTATTAAAAGAGGTCTGCGACCATCAGCAAAGATTAAACATTAATCTCAAAACTTGCCAGTTGCACAAATTCCATTACACGATTGTCAATATCAGACTCTGTCAGGTTCAAGATGCGTTCCGTTCCAAACTTTTCTACGCAGAAAGAGGCCATTGCTGAGCCATATATAATAGCACGTTTCATGTTTTCGAAACTCAGATCATCCGTTTTTGTCAAATAACCCATGAATCCACCCGCAAAGGTATCTCCGGCTCCGGTTGGATCAAATACTTCTTCAAGCGGCAACGCCGGACAGAAGAAAATACGGTCTTCTTTAAAAAGCAACGCTCCATGTTCGCCTTTCTTTATGATAAGGGTAGTGGGTCCCATTTCCATTACTTTCTTCGCTGCTTTCCGTAAAGAGTACTCACCCGTTAGCATGCGTGCTTCTTCATCGTTGATGGTTACGCAATCTACTTTGGAGATAATACCTTTCAAATCATCCAAAGCAATGTCAATCCATAAGTTCATGGTATCAAGCATCACGAATTTTGGACGCTTCTTTAACAGAGAGAGCGTTTTTGCCTGCAATGCCGGAATCATATTACCAAGCATCAGGTATTGCGTGTCCTGATAACTTTCAGGAATGGTCGGATCAAAATGTTCGAATACATTTAGTTGTGTATCCAATGTATCACGGCTATTCATATCGGCGTGGTAACGACCGGACCAAAAGAAGGTTTTACCGTCTTCGACGATTTCTAACCCATCGGTATTAATACCGTGGCTGTGAAAAGTATCAATCATAGTTTGAGGAAAATCTCCCCCAACTACCGCAACCATGCGATTTTTCTGGGTAAAATATGACGCAGCTAGCGAAATATAAGTGGCTGCTCCACCTACTATTTTATCTGTTTTACCAAAGGGGGTTTCAATTGCATCAAATGCAACCGAACCTACTGTCAAAAGACTCATGTTTTATTGTTATATGTTCAAATCACGACAAAAGTACGTTTTGAGGAACGAAAATTTATTTTTTTTGACGAAAACATGTTACATCGGTCTAAAAAATCGGTCTGTAATAAAAAAATAATTAAGTTTGCAGTAATTAACTACCCGTTATCCATTCCTCACACGGGGATTTGCTAAACGTAACCTTTCAAACGTGTTAAATAACTTTCACATGAAAAAGAATATCGCCTTTTTGTTCTCTATGATAGTCGTACTGTGCGGTCTGTCTTTTACAAGTTCTGCTCAGAACTGTAATGCTATTCCACATCCACTATTCGAGCCAGCTCCGGTAAGTAAGACACCCGTAACACTTAATCGTTTAGGAACCAGTCCTCAATTTGGTGAAATCAATGGTCATACAGCAGAAATTGCTTACAATCACTTAAGAGGAGTGTATTCTAAAAATTCTGCAAGAAACAAAAGAGAGATAGATAATTTACTACAGGCCTTGGGTTATACCGGGCTTAATGACCCCAGTTTTTCTGTTGCTTCCATCACGCCGGAAACGCTTCCTGTAGGAACAACCGGTTGGATGGGTGCTTATTCAAGAGGGCATAAATATGCTTGGTCAACTTTAGGAAGAGATTTCAGAACATTCAAAATATCTTCAACTGACCAAAAATGCTTTGTGTACATAATGCGTAAGTGCGGTAACGCATTTTACGATCCAAGTTTCATTCCTGAGCCACCAGTAGTAATTGATCCTGCTGTTTGCTTGACTCAGAAAATCACCATTTCAGGAAATAGTAAAATCGAAAAAACTAACTTCGTAAATACTACTGCTGATGTGCAATTAGTAGCTACTAACGGTGCAAACCCATCGTTGTGTTTAGGTTCAACCACGGTTCCTGTATCTGTTCAGTACGGTATTTCTGCCAATGGAAGCATTAACTATTCTAAAGTAGTTGAAGTATGTACTTACGGTAAAAATAATACTCCTGCTCCGATAAGTATGGCTTCGCCTGTTCAACTTGTGGTTGACATTACCGAATCTAATGTAATGTTAGGTGACGGAGGAAAAATGATGATGGCGGTAAGCGATGATCAGTACAAACAAATGAAAAGACTTTATAGCACTTGTGTTACAAGTGAGGGCTCAATGAATGAGGCACCTATTTATACCAAAGAAGAAACTGGCAACCGCATGGTTGAATCAAACACTACAATGGCTACTAGTAATAATACAGATTGTAAGACTCAAACCATGACATTTATGGGCAGTAGTGCTGTAAGTGATGGTGCTGTGAAAACTACTTCTAAGCAAGTTACCGTAATAGGAAGATATATGAAGGCAGGATCACTTACAAAAGGAGAATCTGCTGACAAGTATTTATGCTTAGGTACTTACCCTATGAACGCTTCTTTGGCATCAGCCTTCAACGTTTCAGGAACAAGCAAAACCATGAAGTCTCTTGAAATCTGTGATAAAGACGGAAAAGCTCCTGCTGCAATGGACGTAAACGTACCTATCACGTTGGATTACAACGTATCAAATCCTACCATGACTATGGGAGATTCTGAGCGTATCTTCATTGACTTAGATGCAACTCAGTACAAGACGCTAAGCAAACGCTTTGGTCGCTGCTGCGGTGTTGAAGGTAATGATAAGTGTATCTGATAAAAATAAGAACTTATAAAAGTAAAGCCGACTTCTTAATTGAAGTCGGCTTTACTTTTTGGTATCAACTGATAAAAAGACCGTGAACATTGAGTCGTAGTTTATTTCTTTAGTACGACATCCATATATGCCGTTAGAACCCGCAGTCCGTTCTCAAAGTTCTTGTTATTATTGATTACAATATGAGCATCATACTTTGATGGTTTGATAAACTTCTCGTACGTTGGGGCAACGTGATTCTCCCAGCGATAAAGTACGTCTTCCAAATCATAACCCCGCTCGTTATTATCCCGAATTATACGGCGTTTGATTTTAATATGTTCCTTGGCGTCGATAAAAACCTTCAAATCTAATAGGCGGGAAACGAAGTAAGAGTAGAAAACGAAAATTCCTTCCACCACGATAATTGGGGCGGGTTTGAATTCCAGTATTTTTGGAACAACACTCAAATTATTAAACGTGTATTCTTTGTGAAGTACCGTTTTACCTTCTTTTAAGTCCTGGATATGACGGGCAAATAACTCAAAATCAATTGCTTCGGGTAAGTCGTAGTTTTGAACACCGTTTTCATCTACCGGAACGCGGTCTTTAGTGCGATAATAATTATCCTGAGAAATCAGGCAAACCTCCTCTTCCTTAAACTGCTGAAGCAAACTATTTAGAAAAAAGGTTTTACCAGACGCACTTCCGCCCGTAATACCGATAATATAAGGTTGTTTTTCGCTCATTTTTTTTTGTTAAAAATCTCCGTTCGGACGAGACCACCGATACTCGGTGAGTGAAAGAACAAGGCTTTACTAAAACCGTTGAACTCCCAAGTTAGAACTTATAAAACTCCTTTTGTGCTCGGCAAATCATTCATCGCTTTTACATTCCGCTTCACTGCCATTTTAATAGCTTTTGCCCAGGCTTTAAAAATCGCTTCAATTTTGTGGTGTTCATTATCACCTTCACATTTAATATTCAAATTACACTTTGACGTATCAGAAAATGATTTGAAGAAGTGCATAAACATCTCCGTTGGCATTTCACCAATTTTTTCCCGCTTAAATTCCGCTTCCCAAACCATCCACGGCCGGCCGCTGAAATCTATCGCAACTTGTGCCAACGCTTCATCCATCGGAAGTAAAAAACCATAGCGATTAGTTCCCCGCTTATCACCCAACGCGATCAGGAATGCTTCGCCCAACGCCAACGCCGTATCTTCAATCGTGTGGTGTTCGTCGATATGTAAATCTCCTTTTACCAAGATCGAAATATCCGCTCCCGAGTGCTTCGCCAGTTGATCGAGCATGTGGTCAAAGAATCCAAGTCCGGTCTGCATATTTGCCAGCCCCGTTCCATCAAGGTTAAGTTCTACGCTGATTTCAGTTTCTTTAGTAGTACGTTTCACCGTTGCTTTGCGAGCGGGAAGTTTCAAAAATTCGTAAATTTTATCCCAATCTGTGGTTACCAAAACGGTTGCGTTGCGTTGTTCGTCAGTAATTTCTTCTGGCATTTCATCCAAAATCAAGATACCTTTTGCTCCCAGGTTTACCGCCAACTGCATATCACTTAATCTGTCTCCCAAAACGTACGAATTTTCTAAATCGTAATCACCCTCAATATATTTGGTCAATAAACCCGTACGGGGTTTGCGGGTCGGAGCATTTTCGTGATCGAAAGTTCTGTCAACGCACACATTTTCAAAGTGGATATTTTCGCCTTCCAACGTTTTCATCATCTTCAGATGAGCTGGCCAGAACGTTTCTTCGGGGAACGAATCTGTTCCTAAACCGTCTTGGTTTGTCACCATGACCAATTCGTAATCAGTTTCTTCTGAGATCTTTCTTAGGTTAGAAAGTGCCTTCGGCAAGAACTCCAGTTTTTCTAATGAATCAATCTGAAAATCGGTTGGTGGCTCGACGATGATTGTACCGTCACGGTCAATAAAAAGAACTTTTTGCATTTGCAGATGCTGAATTTTGGTTTCAATTTTCCAATGCCGTTGCCAGTGTATTCACTGACAGCATTTCGTATAATAAATCGCAAATTTAAGCTTATTAACTTAATACCTCATAAACCGAACCCGTTTTACCCGAAACCTTTCAATAAATATACAACAACGGGCTTACAGAAAGTTACGTGAGTTGGTAAGTTGCTACTCAATTCACTCTGATAAAACACATGAACCTACAAGCAGGTGACATTTACAACACCATCAGGGAAATAATTTCTCTTTCGCGACAGCGGGTCTTCCGCATGGCAAATACCGCTTTGCTGGAAACCTACTGGCAAATTGGGCAAATTATTGTGGAAGATGAGCAAAACGGAAACGCCAAAGCCGAATACGGAAAAGGAACGCTGAAGAGCCTTGCCAATCAACTTACGCTGGAATTTGGCAAAGGGTTTGATGACAGCAACCTTCGTAATATGCGTAGCTTTTACAAAGCATTTCCAATTCGTGACGCAATGCGTCACGAATTGAGCTGGACACATTATCTTAAAAAACCTAAATACTGATTCCGGCAAAATATCCAAAGCCATAGAACCCCGCAAGGCAATAAATCCCGCTTTTCTAAAAGTGAAGCCCTCACGGGATGAAATCTAGGTTTTCAATTACTACGCAAAGAAAGCAAATGAAAGTCGAAGAATTATCTCCTCGTGTTCAAAAACTACGGGGAATATTAAATATCAAACCCGACTTTGATGCTACAAAAGTGCTAACCGAAGAACTAATAAAGGGAGATAGTCACTAAACCATTTATTGACTCTGACGTAGTTATTGATTTGTTTACAGACAGAAAACCCTTTGTAAACGCCGCCTCCGAAATTTTTGATTTGAACGAAAGAGATAAAATAAAACTATACCTTTCTGCAATAAGCATAAATAACATTTACTACATTGTTAGAAGGTATTTGGGACATAAAAAGACTATGAAATCACTCTCTACGCTCCTCCTATTATTTCTCAGCTTCGTAGCCGTTGCCCAAACAACCTACCTTCTGACGCCCGACCGTATTTTTGACGGCGAGCAATTCGTTAATAACCAATCAATTGTGGTTTCTGGAGAGAAAATTACGGCAATAGGAAGTAAAGCCGATTTGCTAAAAAAATATCCGTCGGCAACAGTTATTGACCTGAAAGGCAAGACGCTGATGCCGGGCATTATTGAAGGACATTCGCACTTATTTTTGCATCCGTACAACGAAACACCTTGGAACGATCAGGTACTGAAAGAATCCCGTTCGCTCCGCACCGCCCGAGCCGTAAAACACGCCGAAGCCACGTTACTTTCAGGCGTAACCACCGTGCGGGATTTAGGAACGGAAGGAGCCGAATACGACGACGTAGGCTTAAAGCAGGCCATTGAGCAGGGAATCATCAGCGGCCCACGAATGATTATAGCCACCAAAGCCCTTATTGCCACGGGAAGCTACGGCCCGAGCGGTTTTGCCGCCGACTTTGAAGTCCCGCAAGGGGCGGAAGAAGCAGACGGCATCGACGACTTGACGAAAGCGGTCAGAAGACAAATTGGTAAAGGAGCGGATATTATCAAAGTTTACGCCGATTACCGTTGGGGACCAAACGGCGAAGCACGACCGACATTCACCGAAATTGAAATAAAGCTTATCGTTGAAATCGCCGCTTCATCGGGCAGAAAAACGGTAGCCCACGCCGCAACACCCGAAGGAATGACCCGGGCAATTAACGCCGGCGTCAGCACCATCGAACACGGCGATGGCGGTAC
>JBLHXN010000142.1:0-8242 GCA_047630355.1 Spirosomataceae bacterium
GGTGTTCTTTTGTGCAAAGAATCACCACATCTTTCTTTTTCTTCGGATTTAACCGGAAATTAATTTCCTCATTCGGGATTGCCGTTCTCAAATCTCCGAGTACCTTTTTCGCATCTATCTCTGCTTCCTCTGCTTCGGTTTCAAACTCCGTCCTCATAAAAAACTGTCCCTTCGGACTGACGTATTCATCCTGCCGCAGAATATTACATTCGTTGTTGAAAAGTACGCTAGTAACGTGATAAACAAGCCCCTTTGAGTCGGGGCCGTCCATGAGGAGGATGTGTTTGGTCATGCTTACTTTTGTCTAAAAAACGTCGTAATAACTACGCCTTCAAAGCCGAAATTCTCACGAAGTTGATTTGATAAAAAGCGTTGATAGCCTTCTTTAATGTATTGCGGAAGGTTGCAGAAAAATACGAACGTGGGTGAGGGTGTCGGCAATTGCATGATGTACTTTATCTTCACTTGCTTCCCTTTCAGGTTTGGTGGCGGTGTTTTTGCGATAATCGGCAACATTATCTCGTTTATTTTCGAGGTTGCGATTTTCTTCGTGCGGTTTTCGTTTACCTCAACTGCTTTCTCAATCACTTGATAGATACGTTGCTTCTCTAACGCCGAGGCGAAAATAACGGGCATATAATTCATGGGCATTAACCGCTCGAGCATCTCTTTTCGCCAAATATCGGCGGTTTTGGAGTCTTTTTCGATTAAATCCCATTTGTTCACCATCAGTACGATTCCCTTTTTTGCATTGTGGGCGTGACCAATAATGTGCATATCTTGGGATTCAAGACCTTTTTCAGCATCCAAAAGTACGATACAAACATCTGAATTCTCCAAAGCTCTTATGGAACGGATAGTCGAGTAGAATTCGATGTTCTCTTTTACTTTGGCTTTTTTACGAATTCCGGCGGTATCGGTCAGGATAAAGTCCTGTCCGTACATTTTGTAGTGGGTGTCAATAGAGTCACGGGTTGTTCCGGCAATGTCTGTTACAATGCTGCGGTCTTTGCCAAGAAGAGCGTTCAGGAAAGAAGACTTCCCGACGTTCGGTCGTCCAAGAATCGATATTTTTGTAATTCCTGCGTTTGGATTTTCTTCTCCTTCGTCGTCAAATGTTTTGATAACTTCGTCGAGTAAATCTCCCGTTCCGGAGCCATCCATAGATGAAATCGGGTAAACATCGCCTAAGCCCATGGCGTAAAACTCGGGAGCTACTAGTGTACTACGCTCGAAAGTTTCTGCCTTATTCGCTACCACAAAGACAGGTTTTTCGGAACGACGAAGAACGTTCGCGAAATCGTTGTCCAAGTCTGTTAAACCAGTCATGGTATCCACCACAAAAAGTACGGCGGTAGCTTCTTCCAAAGCAATTTTAACTTGCTCTCGGATAGCTTCTTCGAATTTATCTTCTGAACCGACCACATAGCCGCCCGTATCAATCACGGTAAAGTATTTCTCTGTCCAGAAAGCGTGTCCATAATGACGGTCACGGGTTACGCCTGACTCGTTATCAGTGATGGCTACCCGTCCTTCAATCAATCGATTGAATAAGGTCGACTTACCTACATTGGGTCGCCCCACAATTGCTATAATATTTGCCATTTTTTTATTTAAGAAAGAGACGAAAGGGTACGAAGCAAAAAACTTAATTTTTCTCTTTTGCGAAAACGATTCGTCTTTGTAAGATTATAATTTTATTAAAATTGGGCTACAAAGATAGTTGAAAATCAAGTATTTACGAAAGATTTATTTTAATACGCTTTTGCAAAGATAACCCGATGTCTTGATGGCTTCCCAGTTAGGATACACGAACCTTCTTCTTCCTTTACATCTATCGGAATGCAACGAATGGTTGCTTTAGTCAGTTCCTTGATTTTATCTTCGGTGTCGTCTGTGCCATCCCAGTGAGCAGAAATAAATCCGCCCTTTTCGATTTGTTCCGTAAATTCTTCCCAAGTGTTCAACTCAAAAGTGTTATCGGCCCGGAAGTTTTTCGCCTTTTCGTAAATACTTGTTTGGATCGTATCTAATAAATTGCTGATATACTCGGAAATACCTTCGATAGGTTGAATTTCTTTGGAAAGTGTATCGCGACGTGCAACTTCCACAGTACCATTTTGGATATCACGGTTACCGATTGCCACCCGAATAGGAACGCCTTTTAATTCGTATTCGGCAAATTTCCAGCCCGGACGAGATTGGTCGTCGTCGTCAAATTTTACGGAAATTCCTTTCGCCTTCAATTCTTTTAGAATCGGCTGAACGGTTTCGGAAATAGTTGCCAATTGTTCTTCACCTTTATAAATAGGAACGATTACGACCTGAATCGGAGCTAACCTTGGGGGTAAAACAAGTCCTTGATCGTCCGAATGAGCCATCACCAAAGCTCCCATTAATCGGGTACTGACTCCCCACGAAGTTCCCCAAACGTATTCAAGTCCGCCGCCTTTTGACTGAAACTTTACGTCAAATGCTTTGGCGAAATTCTGACCTAAGAAGTGCGATGTTCCGGCTTGTAAGGCCTTCCCGTCTTGCATCATTGCTTCGATACAAAGCGTATCTTCCGCTCCGGCGAAGCGTTCTTTAGGCGTTTTGTAGCCTTTGACTACGGGTACGCCCATCCATTCTTCTGCAAAGGCTGCATACACTTCGAGCATCTGTCGGGTTTCGTCCCGTGCCTCTTTCTCAGTAGCGTGAGCAGTGTGACCTTCTTGCCACAAAAATTCGGCGGTGCGAAGGAACAAACGGGTACGCATTTCCCAACGAACTACATTAGCCCACTGGTTTATGAGTAAAGGTAAATCGCGGTAAGACTGAATCCAGCCTTTATAAGTACTCCAGATTACTGCTTCGCTTGTTGGACGAACAATAAGCTCTTCTTCGAGCTTTGCATTTGGGTCAGCTATCAACTTACCCGGATTTTCAGGGTCAGCTTTAAGGCGATAATGTGTCACGACAGCACATTCTTTCGCAAAACCTTCCGCATTTTTCTCTTCGGCTTCAAAAAGGCTCTTTGGTACAAATAGAGGGAAGTAGGCGTTGCTATGTCCGGTTTCTTTAAACATATCATCTAACGCCCGTTGCATTTTTTCCCAGATAGCGTATCCGTATGGTTTGATAACCATACAGCCCCGAACTGCCGAGTTTTCGGCCAGGTCTGCCTGTTTTACCAATTCGTTGTACCATTCGGAATAGTTTTCGCTTCGTTTTGTCAGCCCTTTCGCCATGAATAGAAAAGTTAGTTAAATTTAATTATTGGGTTGTTGTTAAATACTTATGGAATAGATTTTTACGTTATGTTACGTGCGTCTTATTCCATAAGTTGCAAAGATAAGTTTTTATGTTATTTTTGTAACTAAGTCTTTGCTCTTATAGTTGTATCTTTAAGGCACAAACTTGGTTTTGCGTTAATTCAAAGTTTTTGAAAACCGATGCAACCTTCTGAACAACAGACGCATCTTAGAGATACATAGTCATTTACCTAAACTATTTTTACTAATGAAATTAATAAAATATTCAAACTACATCTTAGCCGTATTGTTGGTTGGGCTGTGGGGTTGTTCGAGTCAGAACTACCGCACTGTCGGCGAATACGATGATATGTACGGAACGTCTGAGAATGTTGTTGCCGTTAGTGCATCTTCTAAAGAAGCAACTATGGTACCAGCTGAGCGTTTCCGTTCACAAAATCCAACATATACCGATACCTATGATCGTGCTCCGCAAGTTTATGCAGAGCAAGAGCAAGAGCAGGAAGGAACCGAATCTTATTTCGAGGAAGGTTACGACGAGAATTACGTAAATTCTCGTAATGTTAACCGCGATCCTTCGTCTTCGGGTTACACCGAAGGCTTTTCACAAGGATACCGTGATGGTTGGAACGATATGGCCTGGAGTCAGCCCGTGGGTTGGAATTCACCTTTTAATCGCTTCAATACATTTAACAACTTCGGCGGCGGCTTTAACAACTTCGGAGGTTTCAATAACTTCGGCGGAGGTTGGGGCAATCCATGGGGTGGAGGTTTCAATAACTTCGGTGGTGGCTTTGGCGGCGTCAGAAGTAGCATATTCTTATCTTACGGAATGGGCTTTGGCGGTGGCTTTGGTAATCCATGGGGATTCAACCAGTTCGGCGGTGGCTTTGGTAACCCGTGGGGATTCAACCAGTTTGGCGGTGGTTTTGGAAATCCTTGGGGTTTCAATAATTTCGGCGGTGGTTTTGGTAATCCTTACTACGGTGGTGGATTTGACCGCGGTCGCTTTTTTGCCAATAACTCTGCTGTTGGTGTAGGTTCTGAAAGAATCAAACGTTCTTATGGTGCTCGTAGTGCCGGACGTTCGAGTTCTGCTTACTACAATGAGAATTATAGAAACTCGCCACGTACATCTGCGGCGACGCAAAATAGGGATTCTAATGCTCGTGTTGCAAACGGAAATAATAGCACGTACGACGGAAGAAGTGCAAATGCTACCCGTAACCCTGTAAACAGTAGGAGCGAAGCCTCAACACGTAGCGGTGGACGCTGGGTAGGTGACGGAAACTCACCAAGCACACGTAGCTCTACTAATACAGGTACAAGGAGTCCATCAACTTCTCGTTCAGACTCTTACTCGCGTTCTCGCTCAACAGAATCTTCTGAGTCTTTAAATAGAAGTAACAATTATAATAGAGGAAGTTACTCTCGTCCGTCATCGTCAAGAAGCACAGGTTCTTACTCAAGATCTACTGCTCCAAGCCGTTCGACATATTCGAGGTCTTCGTCACGTAGTTATACTCCTTCAGGAAATTCTTCAAACAGGAGTTATTCGACACCAAGTAGAAGTTCGTCTCAAAGTAGAAGTTATACTCCTTCAAGAAGCAGCACTCCTTCTCGTACGTACTCAGCACCAACGCGGTCGAGTTCAAGCTCAAGCTCAAGCAGAAGTTCATCTTCTAGCTCTGGTTCATCATCGAGAGGTCCGAGATAATTCTGAGTAAGGTTTGTTCAGTCCACTTAGTGGGAAGATATTTTAGAAAACGTAACATTAGCCTCGCTGATTATTGGCTTAATCATTAGCGAGGCTTTTTTTACCGCCACACATTACTTAAAATACAAATAAATGGAAAAGTTAATAACAAAAATATGTACTATTTTCTTAGCATTCGGTACATTTCAGTACGCAGATGCCCAATACTTTTATGGTCAGGATGCTTTTAAATATTCACAGCAAAAGGTTAACGGAACTGCTCGTATGCAGGGAATGGGCGGTAGCTATTCCTCATTAGGAGCAGATGCGACGAATGCTTTCGCAAACCCGGCTGGTTTAGGTTTTTACAATAGAAATGAGTTTAGTATTTCCCCCGTTTTTTCCAATAACTCGGTAAGTGGTGACTACTTAGGGAACTCATCGAGTCTAAGCACTCCAAATACCACAATCGGGCAGGCAGCTTTAATATTTAACAGTAAGGGTAGAGGAAATTCTAAAAAGAGGAGTGGTAGTTTTGCAATTAGCTACAACCGTTTAATTGACTTCAATAACGATTTCAACTATTCCGGCACGAATCAACGAAGTTCTATTACTGACTCATTTGCCGAAATAGCAAACGGTTACGGAGCTACTTCAGCCGAATTAGATGCAGAATTTGATACAGGTTTAGGAAGGGCTCTTTCTCCGGCGGGATTGTATTATCAGCTTTTTACTATTGAGCCACTTCAGGGTGGAGGATATGAAGCTTTTGAGCTAAGCTCTCCCGTAGAACAGAATGGGCGTTACACAGAAGAAGGTTCTGTAAACCAATGGAATCTAAGTTACGGAGCTAATTTTAATGATAAAACATATTTAGGGGCTTCGTTGGGGATTCGTACATTGAGTTACAGGTCTTTAGGAGATCACTCAGAAGTTTTTCCGAACGCAGAAACGCTGCAAAGCCTTGACTACTTTGACGACTTGAGTGTAGAAGGTGCGGGTGTTAATTTAACGGTAGGTGCAATAATAAAAGCAACACCAAATTTACAGTTTGGAATAAACGCTACTACGCCAACTGGAATGGCAACTAAGGAAACTTACATTGAAGGTTTATCAATCAATTTACTTCCAAACACATTCGATACCGACTTTCCTCAGTCAGAAACGGTACCTAATGATTTTGATTTCAGAATAACATCTCCACTACGTGGTAGCTTCGGTACGACTTTCTTCTTGCCGAAAAAGCTTGGTTTTGTTTCCGCAGATATAGAATACGTGGGTTACCAAAGTATGAACGTACGGGATTTGAATGATGACCGCTGGAGCAGTGACCAGAAACGTCTTATTCAGGATACTTATAAAGATGTACTTAATCTGAAAGCAGGAGGAGAGGTGAGATTTAATAATGTGAATCTACGTGCTGGAGCAAATTACTTAGCAGATCCTTACAAAAATAATGATGGGATTGATCGCTCGGAAACACTGTTCAGTGTTGGAGCTGGTTATCGTAACAGTCGCTTTTTTGCAGATGTAGCGGGAGTTTTTAATCAGTTTACTTCTTCTTACACACCATACACGGTTAATAATCCGGAAGACTTTGCTTCTGCGAGATTGAATACTAACCGCAATAACCTTGTTATTTCAGTAGGAGCATTTTTCTGATAAGTTGAATGTTTCCTTAAAAGACAAAACCCGATGAATATTCATCGGGTTTTGTCTTTCAGGTAGATATAGAAAACGTTATTTCAAACGCTGAGATTATCTTGCATTTGCGAATTCAGCATCTAAAATCCAAAGAATTGTATCAGCATCTGTATCGCCCTCAATGATTACGTGGGCTTGCTTATAGATGTCAATTCTATCGTTATAGATTTGTTCTACGTCCTTATCGAGCGTATCTGCTGTAATATCTAGTAGCGGACGGTTATTACGTCGAGAGGATCTCATCCGCTTTGATAAATCTTGAGGTTTTACATCCAAAAAGATGCTAATGCCATTGCCCTTTATAAAATCGAGATTATCGTTGAAAAGTGGCGTGCCTCCACCGGTAGCAACTACTACCTTACTTTCCGGAACTATTTTTTTGAGTTGCTGGGTTTCTATTTTACGAAAGTGCTCTTCACCTTCCAAATTGAAAATCTCTCCAATCTTTTTGCCTTCAGCAACTTCAATTTTAAAATCTAAATCAACGAATTCGTATCCGATTTTTTTAGCCAATTGCCTCCCCAGCGTACTTTTGCCCGAAGAAGGCATCCCGAGCATGAAGATATTTTTAGTCATTCTTTGGTAAATTTCTATTTATGAAAAGTTGCGAACAAGTTTAAAACCTACTTAGATAAAGCAGCTTGTACGTCATTGGAAGATGGCAAATTACCTTTGCCCCATTTCTTCTTTATAGTACCATTTTCTAACAAGATGATACACGGATTGGTTCGAGCCATTGTCTTTAAAACTTTTTCGTCGATGTTGTAAACCGGAGAGCTGAGATTACTTGATTTTCTAAAGCCCTCAAACTGCGAACTAACTAGTGACGTTAACAACACAGGTTTTACTTCAGCGTCGTCTTTGCCAAAAGAGTTTTCGAGTGCTCTTATTTCTTCGATTTGTGAATCTGAAACGTAATCCGTTTTCTTAAATATTATAAATAGCTTTGCCCCTTCAAAGGTCGACTCGGTTACATCATTCCCTTCAATATCACTGACCGAATAATCCGTAATTTTCGGTGTTAGTTCGCCTTGGTTAAGGATTTCAGAATCAACGTACTTGTATCGGTTAGTATCCATTAGAAATTCTTCGGCAGAAATTTCATCATTGATGTCTTTATCAAAAAAAGTGTACTCAATTTTAGGCTTTACCCCGGTAGGCTGCATTTGCTGCTGAATATTTAAGCCTTCGGCGTAAGCTAAGAAATCTACGGGTGGGAGGTAGTTTAGTGCGTAAAACCCGATACCGAAAGCAATGACTGTACTAATGCCAACAAGTATGCCACTAATATTGAGCGATTGGTATTTTTTTCGATAAATGAATATAACTAAAATCAGGGTTACGGCGACAACGTTTTTCCAGAAAGAGCTCCACGGGTCTAGTTTAAGGAAATCTCCGAAACACCCGCAGTCAGTTACTTTATTAAAGTAAGCAGAATAGAAAGTGAGGAATGTGAAAAAAGTCATCAAACCCAGTGCCACCCAAGCTGTAATTTTCATCCGAAAACTTACTAATAATGCCACTCCAAGTATTAATTCGGTGGCACAGAAGATGAGCGAGAGAGCCTGAGCATTATGAGCGAAAAATT
>JBLHXN010000143.1:0-8215 GCA_047630355.1 Spirosomataceae bacterium
AAAATAGGTTTGGCATAATTGGCAATGCTCCGGCGTTAAATTATGCCTTGAGCGTCGCGATTCAAGTTGCCACCACAGATTTATCTGTGCTTATAAGTGGGGAAAGTGGAAGCGGAAAAGAGTCTTTCTCAAAAATAATTCACGGATTAAGTCACCGAAAGCACGGAAATTTTATTGCCATAAACTGCGGGGCAATTCCTGAGGGAACGATTGATTCTGAGCTGTTCGGTCACACAAAAGGCTCTTTTACGGGAGCCGTGGATGACCGAAAAGGCTATTTCGAAACGACTGACGGAGGAACCATATTCTTGGACGAAATAGGGGAGATGCCCATCGGAACGCAATCCAGACTGCTACGAGTACTCGAAAATGGTGAATTTATTCCCGTGGGTTCTTCTAAAGTTAAGAAAACGAATGTACGGGTAATTGCCGCTACCAATGTCAATTTACTGGAATCTGTCAGCAAAGGGATTTTTCGTGAAGATTTGTACTACCGTTTAAATACGGTGCCAATTAAAGTGCCGCCATTACGCGACCGTGGTTACGATATCGAATTACTTTTCTTGAAATTTACCACTGACTTTTCTGAGAAAAACCGCATCGAACCCGTTGATTTAGAAGAAAGCGGCAGTAGACAATTGCTGAGTTATCGTTTTCCTGGTAATATCCGCCAATTAAAGAATATTGCGGAACAAATTACTTTACTCGAACCCGAACGCACCATTACAGGAAGTATTTTAAAAAAATATTTGCCCGCTGAATTTAGGTCTACTTTACCCGCTTTGTACAATCAAAATGGCGGTAATCCGTTAGACGAACGGGATATACTTTACAAGGTATTATTTGAATTACGTTCAGACGTTACCGAAATGAAAAAGTTGGTATTTGACTTGCTTAAAGGTCAACCAAAATCTGATATAATTAAGGAACACGAAGATCTGTTTACCCGCATCAATGACGACGAGTCCCGGTCTTACCTTCCGGCTTACGAAGAGTCGAAAGAAGATACTGAATACGACGAATACGATGATCCGGCTCCTTTGGAAAGACACGAGATTCTACGGTTAGATGACTTCATGGAAGAGCGGAAAGACGTCAGGGATGTGCAGCATGAGATGGAGGAAGAGTCACTTTCTTTGGAGAAAAAGGAAAAAGAAATGATTATTAAAGCTCTTCGTAAAAATAATTTCAAGCGTAAATATGCCGCGGAAGATTTAGGTATTTCCGAACGTACACTTTACCGGAAAATAAAACAATTTGATATTGAAGATGACAGAACATAATTTTTTTAGCGAATTAATCCCTTCCGTTCACAACCAAAGGTTTAAGTCTTTGAAGGCTGCTTTTGCGTTGCTTTTTGTGGTGATGTTTACTTCGTCGTGTGGTGTTTATTCGTTTACGGGAACCACGCTTTCGAGTGAAATTGAAACAATTACTATCCGAAACTTTGCGATGGTAACCGCCGGTGGCCCGCAGAACATGACGCTTACTTTCAACGAAAAATTAAAGGAATATTACCAACGAAATACTTCGCTCAAGCTTCGTCCCGATGAGGGTGATTTGATTCTTGACGGAGCAATTGTGGGATACGAACTCACGCCGGTTTCTACTACGGCTTCTGACAAAGCCGCCTTAAACCGTCTGTCTGTCAGAATCGAAGTTGCGTTTACCAACCGCATGAACCCAGAAGAGGATTTTGAAAAAGAATTTTCATTCTACGAAGACTTTTCTGCGGAACAATCTTTGAGCGACGTAGAGGATCGACTTGTTCCTAAAATTTTGGATCAAATTGTGCTCAATATTTTTACAGAAACTGCCGCTCAATGGTAGGTGAAGGTTTTATTTATAAAAATAGTTGCAAACAAATTAACATACTGATTTTAGTGATTTGTCAGTTCGAGCGGAGTCGAGAACAGTCTCATTCTTGACACATTTCGACTATGCTCAATCCGTCAGCAAGTCAACTTATCTTTTATGGGAAAGCCCTAATGTTTAGATGTTTCAGAAAGATACTTATTTTAGATACTGTTAAATCACTCAATTATCAACTGATGCTGAAATTTTATTTAACACTTTTATTGTTACCTTACATAAGCGTTGGTCAATATAGTAAAACACAGCAAAATTACATTAAAGTTGGTAACATCAAAGATTTTTCAGAGTTTCAAAAGCTTACAAAATTAGAAAAAGAACTTGGTAAGGCGTACGATAATCAAAATGCTCAAACGTCGAAAGTGATTTCGGACGAAGAAGGTTTGGAAAAATTAGGGCTGAATCAATCAATGATAGATACTTTAAATCATGATATAAAGATAACTTCAAGTCTTGTTTATAAGGAAAATCGCAGTCGCAATATTCTTGATGTCTATAAAGATGGAGAACTTATTAGTAAAACTGATGATGATAAACACATAGAAGCTATGGGAACGCAATGCTCATGTAATTTAAAGAACGACACAATTACTGTTAAAATGAGTTTTTGGATTTTTGGAGGCTTTGCGATACAAATTAAATTAATGGACAACCAATTTGTTGGTCTTTACTCTCTTGATGAACGCCGTCAATATATTTTCAAGCTAAAAAATTCTGATGAGCTTAGTACAAATATAGTAATCCCTCTTGCTGAACAACAACTTCTACTCGACGTTAAGCCTATGTATAAAAGCGGTCAGCAACTAAATGGATATTTCTCATTTAATACCGAAGACTATTTTGAATTAGATGTTAATTCCACTTCAAATTCATTAGATAATCTTAAAACTACAGGTACAACTTATTTTACTTGTAAAGTAATTGAAACGTATCGTTAACTTTCTTATTTTTGTGTACAACCTTTTTACGCTAATAAAACTGAATGATCGACCGTACTACCTTCCTCAATTACATAAACGAACCCCAGAATATTTCTTTAAACGATATCATGTTGCTTGAAAATATGACAAAAAAGTACCCATTTTTTCAACTCGGATATTCACTTATTGCAAAAGGAATTCACAGTAAAGCTCCTGATATCGCCAACGAAGCCATCAAAAAAGCAGCCACTTATGCCTTAAGCCGCAATGCTTTGAGAAAAGTCATGGAAAATGACATTGATTGGGTTTCTGCACCGACTACTAAATACGTTGAAAATAGTTTGGACGAAAGCTCCGAGATTACTTTCAGCACTATTCCGATAGATAACCGCGAGGACGAGTTAATTGCCTCTATTGCGAACAGCAATCAATCGGGATTATTAGGTGAGCAACTTTTGATTATCAATAACTTTATCAAAAATCAGCCAAGAATCAACAAAATTAACCTCGATGAGCCCGTTGATACCGAAGTGGTGGATTTAAGTGAGAACAGTTCGGTGATGTCATCGCCACTTTACACGGAAAGCTTCGCCAGAATTCTTATCAAACAATCAAAAATTAGCGAAGCCAAAGAAGTTTATGAAACATTGATGGCAAATAATCCGGAAAAAAGTGGTTACTTTGCAGCCAAAATCGAAGAAATCAAGCGTAAGTACGCCATTGATTAAGCACATTATCTTGGTAAGATCCTCAAACACAACACATTTTTAATTTAGTAAAATCATGACCGCAATTATAATTTTAGTAGTAATTGTATCAATACTGTTGATCATTGCTGTACTCGTTCAAAATCCTAAAGGTGGCGGACTCTCAAGTGAATTTGGTGGAGGTGCCACTTCACAGATGTTTGGTGTACAACGCACCGGAGATTTGATTGAAAACCTTACGTGGGGATTTTTCGCCATTATGATTGTAGGTGCATTAGCTACTGGCGTATTCTATAAATCAGGTACTGTAGCCACTGGCACATCCAACGAATTAGACGTAGAAAGCTCTCAAACTGTACCGGCCGCTCCGGCTCCTGTCATGCCTTCTGTACCAGCACCAGTTCCGGCTGCACCTGAGCAATAATACCAAACGACAAAGATATTAAAAGGAGCTAATTAGCTCCTTTTTTTATGCGTCAAATCCGCATATTGTCAGCTTGTCAGGGTTGCCTCCCAACCTTTTTTGTCATTAAACAGCCTTTGCAGAACCCTAACTTGGGTTTCTCTGAAACATTGTCATGAAAAATGGCAGTAAATCAGTCTTGGCAGAGAAGTTGAAGCTATTCAATCAAATTTTAATAATTATCAATCTATAAATTCTAAACAACATGTCAGTAAACATTAAACCTTTAGCCGATAGAGTCTTGGTTGAAGCAGCTCCCGCCGAGGAGAAAACAGCTTCGGGAATTATCATTCCTGATACAGCAAAAGAAAAGCCACAGAAAGGCGTAGTAGTAGCTGTTGGTCCAGGAAAAACTGACGAACCAATGACTGTTAAAGTTGGTGATAATGTATTGTATGGCAAATACTCCGGAACCGAACTAAGCGTAGAAGGACGCGAGTATTTAATTATGCGTGAAGCAGACATTTACGCAATCGTCTAATTTTTTTTAAGAAAACTAAAAACTCAGATAACAAATGGCAAAGCAAATTCATTTTGACACGGACGGCCGTGATAGGCTAAAGAAAGGTATTGATACCTTGGCAAACGCCGTAAAAGTAACGTTAGGACCAAAAGGACGTAACGTAATTATAGATAAGAAATTCGGTTCTCCTGCAATCACTAAAGATGGTGTAACTGTTGCGAAGGAAATTGAGTTGAGAGATCCAATTGAAAACATGGGTGCTCAACTCGTGAAGGAAGTAGCCTCAAAAACTGCCGATCAGGCGGGTGATGGTACTACTACTGCAACTGTTTTAGCTCAGGCGATTTATTCAATCGGTGCGAAAAACGTAGCCGCTGGAGCAAATCCAATGGACTTGAAGCGTGGAATCGATAAAGCTGTTTCTAAGATTGTTGAAGGCTTGAGAGGTCAATCTCAGGTTATTTCAAGTTCTAAAGAAATTACGCAAGTTGCTTCTATTTCTGCCAACAACGATTTCGAAATCGGACAAATGATTGCCGATGCGATGGACAAAGTTGGTAAAGAAGGTGTAATCACCGTTGAAGAAGCTCGTGGAACTGAAACCGAAGTAAAAACTGTGGAAGGTATGCAGTTTGACCGTGGTTATCTTTCTCCTTACTTCGTAACTGATACGGAGAAAATGATTGCTGACTTAGAGAAACCTTTCATCCTTATTTCTGAGAAGAAAGTATCTTCGATGAAAGAACTTCTTCCTGTATTGGAAGGCGTTGCTCAGACGGGTCGTCCATTATTGATTATCGCTGAAGATGTAGACGGAGAAGCTCTTGCTACATTAGTGGTAAACAAAATCCGTGGTTCATTGAAAGTATGTGCTGTTAAAGCTCCTGGTTTCGGTGATCGTCGTAAAGCTATGTTGGAAGACATCGCGGTACTTACTGGCGGAACGGTAATCTCAGAAGAAAGAGGTTTCAAATTAGAAAACGCTGATATCAGCCTATTAGGTAGTGCTGAGAAAATCACGATCGACAAAGACAATACAACTATTGTAAACGGAGATGGTGACAGCGACACAATTAAAGGTCGTGTACACCAAATCAAAGCTCAGATTGAGTCAACTACTTCCGATTACGATCGTGAGAAATTGCAAGAGCGTTTGGCTAAACTTTCTGGTGGTGTTGCTATCATTTACATTGGTGCAGCTACCGAGCTTGAAATGAAAGAGAAGAAAGACCGCGTTGACGATGCACTGCACGCAACACGTGCTGCCGTTGAAGAAGGTATTGTAGCTGGTGGTGGTATTGCTTTTATCCGTGCTCAAACTCAGCTGGAAGGTTTTGAAGGTCGTAACGCCGACGAAACAACTGGTATTGCGATCATCAGATCGGCAATTGAAGCTCCACTTAGAACTATCGTATTCAACGCCGGAGGCGAAGGATCAGTAGTAGTTCAGAAAGTGAAAGAAGGTAAAGGGGCATTTGGTTACAACGCTCGTGAAGATCAGTACGAAGATCTTATCGCGGCGGGTATCATTGACCCAACTAAAGTAACTCGTTTAGCGTTAGAAAACGCTGCTTCGATTGCAGGTCTTTTATTGACCACCGAAGCGGTAGTTTCTGACATGCCGGAAGAAAAAGGCGATATGCCATCTATGCCATCAGGTGGAATGGGTGGAATGGGCGGCATGATGTAATTGCATCCTCCTTATTTATAAATTATAAGAAATCCCCGTTGCGAGTAATTGCAGCGGGGATTTTTGTTTTGGATTAACTTAAGACTTAATTGATAATTTATTTAACTTGAACAGTCCCCAAAAAAGCACGAACCTCACAATACCGTAAATGCAAAACTTTTTATAATCTTCAAAATTCATATTACGGCCTAAAACTTCACCTAAAAACAAGTCCTGCATAAAAACAAACAGTAAAGTAAACGCTAATAGTGTTGTTCCAAATACTTTATAGATATTTAAAGAGGTAGTTCTCGTTCGGATAGATTTAACAAAAACCTTTTCTAAATAATTGATAAAAAGGACTAAACCTGTGAACGTCAATAAAATAAATGTAATTTCAAAGTAGGCACCTATTCTATAGTACCTGAATCGCTCAAAAGCATTTCTTACAAAGAATACGAAATATAAGAACGAATAAGGAAGAACTACAATGAGTTCTATTAAAGAAATAAATGCATTTATGTTGAATTTGTATTTAGACATTCAAGTACTTTAAACTAATAAGTTGCTGTGAATCAATGATTTGTAAATTCAATACAAAGAAACTAAGTCGTCCATATACTTTGCCCTGAGTTCCAGCCAGTTTTTTAAGTCTGCTCTTTCTCCGTTAAAATCTGCATTTCCGCGTTGCCATTTCCTAAAATCTGTTTTTCTCGAAGCCTCAATTTGGTTTGCGTATGATTCCACGTAATCAAGAAGTTCGTTGAAGCTGTTGCGTCTGAATTCCTGCCATTGAGTTTTCATAATAGTCCTGATGGCTGGGTCCGCGGCAATTCTTTCAAAGAAAACTGTGCCTTTCGCGGGTCTTTCCCAAAATAGCGGTCGGGATGGATTAACGTAGTGAATGCGATTCTGCTCGTACGAAAAAGCCCAGTCAAAGTCCCAGATTGGTCCGACCGTGAATTTCCCTCCGGGCTTTTGGTGAATATAAGTACTCTTGGGATGATTGATTTCTTCATTACAGGTTAGCGTATACACGATCAGGTATTTCGCCATTGCTTCGGCATCAAACAAATCGAGGTAGTTGTTGTTGGGAAAGTCGGCGGATTTAACCCGTTTTTCAAGTTCACTAAAATCCTGCTCAATGATTTTTAGCCGTGAATCGTTGGAAGTTTTTGGATACTTTATGATAATAGGCAATTTGTAAGTACTGCTCATAAAATAGATGTCATCTGGGTCAATGATAGTATCTAACGAAAGAAGTACACCGCCTTCTCCAACCTCAACGCGGTTTTCTTTGGCTTCTACCTGTTCGGTGAGCATATAATTTCCTAAATATTCATTGTTCAGCCATAAGTCAACGGGCTTAATCGTATTAGTGAACGGCATCTGCAAAAGTTGACCAATCTTCATTGCCACAGCGTTTTGCATTAAGGACGGGTCTAAATAATTCGCAAGAAGAACCCATTCTTTTGAAGGTAATCCACCTAAAAGCGGTTCTTTGTTTGATAACTTAATTTTAAAAGGTTTTTTCGGAAACGTCCAAGTTGTATTGCCTCTTCCCTTTATTTTAATTTCACCAGCGAAGGGAATACCTCCTTCAACCTCCAGAGAGGCATTCTGGTAAACATTTTTGGAAGTTACAGGAGCTTTGTTTTCCGTCAGAACCCTAAAAACTGGAATCGAAGCAGTGACCGTTGGAGATTCAGTTGTTTTGGCACAATTAAATAGTAGAAGTAGCGACGCAACGGCGAAAAACTTTTTCATACGAATTTCTGTATTTCTGAATCTCTGAATAAATAATCGGAGAAGCAATAAACTTTCAAATTCTACCCAGTTTAAAAACGAAATTTTAATAAATGTTAGGAGCGGGCATAATTTAAATAGTAGTGAGCCTGTAAAAAATGTCTTACCAATTAAGGAAAAGCCCCTGTCCGTGAGGAAAGGGGCTTCAAAAAAGTAAGAAAGTTGAATTTTTACACCACCGCATTCTTGTACTCAATCGCTGCTTTGATGAAGTTGACGAAAAGTGGGTGCGGGTTCATGACCGTACTCTTAAGTTCGGGGTGAAACTGAACACCGATAAAAAACGGGTGGTCTTTCAGTTCAATGATTTCTACT
>JBLHXN010000144.1:0-8196 GCA_047630355.1 Spirosomataceae bacterium
GTTGGGTTTACTTGGCCGTGAAAAGCGAGAACAAAGTCTATCGCTTTCAGGATTCAGACCCTTTGACGGGTACAACAGTTTTACAATTTGAAACTTTTGTGGGTGGAATGAACTACGATTTAAAAACCAGCAACGGCACAGTTTCAACGCCGTGGGGCTACGGAAATGACAATTTAGCTTTTGATAATAACGGCACTCTTTGGGTGTTGCAGGATGGCGACAACAATTTTCTTTGGGTGGTGGGGAAAGACCACACGCAAGCCAATCCCGACGTGCGAATTTTCATGAAAACACCCGCCGGATCTGAGCCGACGGGCATTACTTTTTCACCCGACAATCGCTTTCTTTTCATGTCCATTCAACATCCTTCAGGAAGTAACAACAGCACCTCACAAAACGATGTTAACGGACTTGCGACAACATTTGACCGGGATGCGTCAATTATCATTGCCCGGGATGAAAACTGGGGTTTAACACCCTGTCCGAACGGTTTATCAATCAATCAAAACCCCAATTCGGGTTACTTCCAAAGCAGTACTGATATGCAGTCGTCGGCTGCCATGAACGCAACAACAATTATTGATTACCGAGCTGTAAAAAGCGTTAAACTAATGCCCGGTTTTTCAACGGGTATTGGTACTATTTTTCGGGCAAAGATTGGTGGTTGCTTGTAACCTACTTTTCTACCACTCCTGTATAAAGCACTTTCCCTTCGTAGCTCAGAAATTGGAATTGGCACTTGTTTTTCGTGACGGAGAAGTTCGCGAAGCCCTGAATAGCTTGTGCAAATTTGGTGGTAGGTAATTTACCAACCGGACGAACTTCCGAGCCCGCTCCCGAAACAATGTGATGCGTTTTACCTTTGGGTTTGATGTATTGTAAATCGTGCTCGTGCCCGGCGAGGTAGAAATCAACGTCAAACTCCTTTAAAATAGGCTCAACGTGCGGGCGGACGTAGTTTTTATCGTCAATTCGTTTTCCTCCAGTATAAAGCGGGTGATGCCCGATTACAATTTTCCACGTTGCGGTTGAAGCTTTTAATTCTTTGCGAAGCCAGTTTAATTGAGCCGTTGTATCTGTACCCGCAACTTTATTTTTGTACTTTTCTTCGTGGTAATATTCGTCATTTAGCGGACTGGTATCAATGAATAAAAACTGAATCGTTGCACCGTCGTCCGCAGTTTTTGTGAATGTAAAATAACGGTCAGGCATATTCCAACGGCGGCTGATATTGGTGTAGTCAATCTCGGCTTGCACATTTCCACGGTAATCGTGATTTCCTAATACGACGTACCAATCGCAGTTCAGTGAAAAGTCAGAGTAGATGTTTTCAAATGACGACATCCACTGCGGGTCCTGCACGGAAGCTACGCCATTTGGGTAAAAATTATCCCCCGTAGAAATGATAAATTCGGGTTCGATGACTTTAGCAGCATCGCCCATGGTATTGGCAAGCGTTTTCTGTTTTTCTTCGCCTTTTCGACCCCAATCGCCAATTACATTGAAGTTATAACCATCTTCTAAACTGACGTATTTTTTATCAATATCATAACGATTTGGCACTTGAGAAAAAGTACTAATAACCGTAGCAAAAACTAAAATAGCACAAACGTAAAGTCTCATAATTAAGCGGTTCTAAAAGTTAAAAACTACCTGCCGAAACGAGTCAGCAGGTAGTAAAAATAATCATTGTATGTAAAATTATTTATTTAGGTCGAATTTCAAACCGAAGTTGAATCGGGCGTTGTAATATTCAACTTGCATGGTGCGGGCACGGATTCCCTGATAATACCGCAACGGCTGATTTGTCAGATTATTTGCTTCGGCAAACAAACGCAATTGCGGCGTAAAGGCATACGACGCGTTGGCATCAAGGAACAATTGACGGTCGTAGTAACGATCTTCAAAGCTTTCGCCCCCCAATTCATCGATGTAATCACTGGCGTAATTGAGTGAAATCCGGGCAACTAGTTTCTTCGTTTCGTACGAAAGTGAGGCGTTAAACATATGTTCGGCGGTGCCGGGAAGACCAATCTCTTCATTTTCGCTCCTGCCTTCAATTCCCGTAGTAGTTGATTGCGTAAATGTATAATTCAGGTAAACACCCAAGCCTTTCCAGATTTGACGCTGAAAAGCGGCTTCCAAACCATAAACAGTGGCCGTTCCGCCGTTCCGGGGCAAGGTGTATTCAAGGTCGCTTCCAAACTGCGGATCGCTGAAGTTTTGTAGTGTTTGGGTGTAGATGAAGTTATCAATGTTTTTATAGAATGCCCCCGCTGATACCAAGCCGATGGTTTTGAAATACTTCTCCGCCATAAGGTCAAAGTTCATCGCCGTACTCGCCTTTAAGTCCGGGTTACCACGGCTCAACTCATTATCTTGAGGACTAAATTCGGCGTAAGGTACAAGGTCAAAATAATTTGGACGGGCAAGTGTATTTGTCCACGCAAAGCGTAAAATAGTGTTTTCGTCCGCATCATATTTCAGGTGAACGCCCGGCAAAAAGTTTCCATAGCTATTTGTTCTTGAATCTGACGTTACGGTCTCTTCGTCAATATTATAAATATTCCCGGTATAATCAATGTTTGTGTATTCGTACCGAACGCCAACTATTGCTGCTAATTTAGGTGTGAGTTGTTGATCAATCATGGCGTACGTTCCGGTTATTTGCTCAAAAGCTGTGTAATTTCCGGGAGCGTACTCTTCGGGCAAATCCGTTACTTCAAAAAGAGATGGATTTTTCAAATCTAATCTGCCAAGATATTCGGGCGTGGCAAAAGAGCCTATCTGATACTTCGTTCCCGCCAGATAATCAGGATTAGAGTAGTCGCGGTTTGTGATACTTCCGAGGGTTTCGATAGAACCATCAAGTGGTTCGTATTCCATAAAACTATTGTTACGCAACTTGTCTTTGCTACGGTAACGGCCACCAAATTTCAAGATACCCTTATCACTGTATGGAAACGAAAAATCGAGGCGGGCGTTCAAATCTTCGTCAGATGTATAACCGTATTGCTCCGTAATTTCATTGAGTTCAATTCCGGAGTTATCAGAACGGTTACCGAGGTATGAGAACGGAAATTCGGGATTTGAGACATCTAAATCAACTTGCTTCCCTTTGTCTCTAAAACTAATGTAACGCTCATCCGGGCGTTCTTCGGAAGCCTTTGCCAGTGTCACGTTCCACGTTGCCCGTAGTTTATTGAATAAATGATTTCCATTCAACGTGTAGTTATACACTCGCTGATCTTCCAAACGTGAATTTTTAACTCGGTCACTGTCAATACCACCTTTCGTCTGGTATTCTACCCGACCTAAAGCGGTGTATTTCCCGTTTCCCAATGACGTAAAATCGCCGTCGTCGAAAGCATCTTCAAGTTGGCTCACCCGCATTCTGAAACGATTTTCCCAGTCATCCCGCCAGTTATACATTGCTGAGAAACCGATAGAGTGATTTGGATTAAAATCGTAATCTAAGTTTGCAGAGACACTTCTTCTAACCCGCTGCACTACGTAGTTCCTGATGTCAAACTCATCAAGTACTGCTCCCTGATCGGTGTCAATCCAAACGCCTTCTACGTTGTGCGAGCCCAACTGATGATTGTTATAAGAACCCGAAAGTACGAAGCCAAGTTTATCGTTTAAAATACGATTTCCCAACACAAACGCTCCGGTGTAAATTGGCTTGTCGGAGAGTAAGTTTACGCCAGATGCCAGCGTTCCCGAAACCCGTAAATCGTTCGGGGCTTTGCGGGTCACCAGATTTACCGAACCACCAATGGCGTCGGCATCCATATTGGGTAAAACGGCTTTATTCACTTGAATAGTTTGTATCATATCAGCCGGAATCAAATCCATCTGCACCCGGCGGTTGTCTCCTTCGGCGGAAGGAATGCGTTCTCCGTTCAATGTTACCGAATTTAACTGCGGAGCCATTCCCCGAATAATAATATCACGGGCTTCGCCCTGATCATTTTGCATCGTGATGCCGGGAATCCGCTTTAACGCATCGCCGATATTTGCATCAGGGAAACGACCGACCTGGTCAGACGAAACGACGTTTGTAATATTAGCGTTGGTGCGTTGTTGATTTAATGCCTTTGCTTGCCCTTTCAGACGATCACCGAGTACTAAAACGGCATCACCTAAAACAACACCTGAAGTTAGAATGAAGTCCACCTTGTTAATCCCATTTATCGTAGTTATAGTTTTCATAACCGGCGAATAACCGATAAAAGAGGATACCAATGTGTACGTTCCTGCGGGTAAGTTCACAATAGAAAAATTACCGTAGGTATCAGAAATCGCCGAAAGGTTTATATTTTCTTTGACTTTAATTGCGGCTCCGGGCAGCGAAAATCCGTTTTCATCGATTAGTTTTCCTTTTATTATCGCCGTTTGAGCCATGCTCAATGTAGCTATGAATGTAAAAAGAATTAACGTAGAGAGTTTCTTCATGAGAGTTAGTATCGTGTATTAATTTGAGTGCAAAAGTAGGGTTACACCATTAGTCAAATATTACGTCACTTTAATCTCTACGCTATGAAATACCAGATCTATGTAATGTTAATGTTAAAAACTTGCGAGAAGTGAACAGCAATGATAACTTTAGCGTAACGCAACCCTTAGTAATATGCAAACCAGACCTGAAATCTTAACGATAGAAAATGGAGCCGAACTCAAACGCTGGTATTGGCTCAAAGAATAATTAGTAAACTGCTGCAAAGCAGCAGCATTTTCTTACGGTGGAAGTAAGTTTGAAATTCTTGAAAGAATAGCAAATACGTTGGACGGAAAAGAGGTAACAGAAACTAAGAAATCAAAACCAGCCTCCACTTTTGATTGGGCGAACGAAACACTTACACCCGAAACAACGATCACAGACAGCTACAAAAACGGACCGAACAGCAAACGCTTTTTTAAAGAATATTGCGGCAAAAAATTCAGCTTCAACGTTGCGTTCATGAACTGGATGAAGACAAACGCAGGGAAGACATTAAAAGATGCCGTAACGGAATGGGAACGTTTGGAAGAACTAATAAAAAGTGGAAGGTACAAAGCCGAAATTCCTGCGGGAAATCAGTACAATAAATGTATTCGGGACTTCTTCGCCGACAACCCCGATAAAAACATTACCGATGCCCGACATTATTGGAAGTTGAAACGGGCATTACCCCTCGGGCAGCACGTTTATGAACGCTCTGATTTGGCCTTAATTTAACAAAAAACGCCACCCATTTCGCAATGGATGGCGTTCGTATAAAAATCAAATAAAGCGATAAGTTAATATCCGTTGTTTTGCTTCAACGTAACTACTCCGCCAAGTGAGCTATTCAGTATTTCCTGATTAGGAATCGGGTAATATTCGTGTTTTCCTTTCACGAAAGTTGCTCCGCGTAAGTAAGTGCGTTTCGTAGCTTCTACGGTCAGGTAATTATTGATCGTTTGATCTACAATACCCCAGCGTACCAAATCAAAAAAGCGGTGTCCTTCCATCGCAAACTCAAGGCGGTGTTCCGTCCGAACGGCATTTCTCGCTACGGCTTTATCCGTCCATTGGTCAGTATATTCACTCACCACATAATTTCCGGCGGGTTGACCATTGGCAAGTTTTACGAAACCGTCAGGATTTGCAGCTCTTTTACGAAGTTGGTTTACCAAAGTACGAGCCTTGTTCAAATCACCTATTTCCACTTCACATTCGGCAAGCCACAACATCACGTGCGACAGCTTAATCATGCGATAGTTGTTAGCATTCTGACGTGGATTATTCGACCAAGTTAACGAACCTTTCTCTGATTTATACGGTGATTGCTTTTTCGGTGAAAATTCTCCGGCGTAAGCACGATCACGAATGTATTGCGGGTTGTGAATTCCCCAATCCAAATACGGGACGCCATCACGACCAACGGTGTGGTCTAAACGTGGGTCAACCGGTCCGGCGTACGTTTGCGAATTATCTCCAGGCAAATCCTGAGCGTTAAAATTCATTATCGGTAAACCATTGGCATCGGTTTTGAAGTTATTCACTAAGTTTTGCGACGGCTGGAAAAATCCGCAGCAAGTTGTCAGTGCACCACCACCATACGGATAGTTCAACGTTCCACCACGGTTACCGTTGTTAGAAATCGCCGCTCCGTCATTTACTGAGTATTGTACTTCAAAAATAGACTCCGTATTGTTATTGGTCACTGCCCGATAATTGTCGTGGTATTTGTCAACCAATTTATAGCCTCCGTTGGCAACAATGTCTTCCAAAATAATTTTTGCCGAAGCGTATTTCCCTTGAAACAACTGTGCTTTAGCAAGCAAAGCTGCCGCAGCCCATTTGGTTGTCCGACCGGGCTGTCCCGCCCAACGAGCGGGTAAATTATCATAACCAAACTTCAAGTCTTCTTCGATTTTAGGCCAGATTTCCTCCGTATTTGAAACCTTAGTGCTGTTCGCATCCGACGGATTATACGTTATCTCATTGATGTAAGGTACGTTTCCGAACACTTTACGAGCTTCAAAATGGTAATTTCCACGCAACGTCCGAGCTTGGGCAATCGCCAGTTTCTTCTCGTTTTCCGTCATATCCTTTGCTTTCGCAGTAAGTAAGATAACATCATTTGTGCGGGCAATTCCATCATAAACGGCACGCCATTTACCACGAAAGTGAACCAAGTCAGCGGTGTGATTATAAGCTTCAATTACTGATATTTCTGGTTGATCTCCAGCATTTGTGCCTTTGTAAGCATCGTCTGAAGCCACCGAACCGTACACCCAGTTATCAGCAGTACCTTGCCAATCTGAGAATGCCGAACCTTGGTTGGTTTGCACACCGTCCATCAGGGAATAAGCACCCGTAAGTACTAAATCAACGCCAATTTTATTGGTGAGGTTAGACTCGCTCAATACGCCAAGAGGCTGAACGTCGAGAAATTCGTCACTGCAAGAAGTAGCTCCCGCGAGTAAGAGCGTAGATAGTATTATTAGACTTTTTTTCATTGTATTTGAGTTTTAGCAAAAGTTAGAAACCAAGACTTAATCCTACGTTAAATGAGCGGAAAGCCGGATAAGCCCCTTCATCAACACCAATCTGACGATCTGAACCTGCGTTAAAATTCCGCAAGTTTACTTCAGGATCTAAACCCGAGTATTTAGTAATCGTAGCAAGGTTTGTTGCCTGCACATAAATCACGGCGTTGCTTATACCTGCTTTTGAAATGAGCGTAGCGGGTAGTGTGTAATTCAACTGCACGTTTTTCAGGCGGAAGTAAGAACCGTCTTCCACGTAATACGTAGAAGGATTTGAACTGATTACGTCGTTTGAACGCGGAATCGGTAGAATAGCATCTGTGTTGCCCGGTCTCCAAGATTGCTCAAGCATCCGTATGCTGCGGTTTCCTCCGAAAGTTGGGAAGTCCGTCCAGTATTTTACGTAGTTAAACAAGTCGTTTCCATAAACTCCTTGTCCGAATGCATCAAGGCGTAAGCTCTTATAACCTACACTTCCGTTGATACCATAAGTGAAATCAGGGTGAGGATTTCCGATGATAGTACGATCTGATGCGTTGATAACGCCGTCTTCGTTAATATCCCGGAAAATAAATGCTCCGGCCTTATTCATCTGTCCACCACCAAATTGCGTAGCGTATTCTGCTCCTTGAGCATCGGTCTGGAAAATTCCGTCAATTTGATAACCGAAGAACGACGCAAGCGGCTGACCTTGTTGCGTAACGCTCATTGGAGCAAGACGGGTTGAAAATCCGAAGAACTGCGTTTTCGGATCGCCGTTAGTTTTGGTAACAAGGTTACGGTACGTCGAGAAGTTTCCACCAATAGAATACGTGAAATCTCCTTTGCGGTCGCCGTAGTTCAGGGCAATTTCAAAACCTTTGTTTGTCATCTCTCCGATATTCTGGAAAGGGTTTGCCGCTACACCTTGCGTAAACTGTACTTCCACCGGAAACAACATATCAGAAGTAGTGCGACTATAAACGTCCACGTTCAATTCCAAACGGTTGTTCAGGAAGTTGGCATCCAAACCGAGGTTTTGCGAAGTGGTTGTTTCCCATTTTGCACGAGCGTTACCAAACTGAGCAAGTTCGTAACCCGGCTGCGAAGAAGTGTTTGCTCCGTTGAGATCATAAAAAGATGACTCTGGCGAAGTAGCGAACGTTGAGAAAGAGTTGTAATTACCAATTTCTTGGT
>JBLHXN010000145.1:0-8195 GCA_047630355.1 Spirosomataceae bacterium
TAAATCTCCTCCAAAACCCAATTTGTACGGGCGGCGGAAGTTCCGGTGGAAGGGCACTTGACAGACTCGTCGTTGAGTTCGTCCACTACGGTTTGGATGAGTGGTTGTTGAATGTGCATTGGCATATCGAACGTTAGTTTTTGAACGTCTTGTCCATCCACAAAAACGCTTACTTCGTATTTTCCGAAGAAGTCAAATTCGATGCGTCCTTTGCTGCCGTAAATAATGGTTTGTTCCGTTTCGGAATCTCTAGAAACGGCGAAGCACCAACTGCCAGTTCCGGCTACGCCATTCTCAAATTCAAACGTGCCGACGGTCGTATCATTAGCGGCGTAAAGTCCCGCATTATTTTTAGAAATGCCGCTTGCTTTCACAATTGGCCCGAACAGAAAATCGAAGAAGTCTAACTGATGGGAAGCCAAATCGTAGAAATACCCACCCCCGCCGATTTTGGGATTCACTCGCCAATTGTCTGAATTATCTTCTTCTTTGTTGATAGCTTTGTGTACTTTACAATCAATAAATCGTACATCGCCGATTGTCTTTTCGTCAATCAATTGTTTAACTTTTAAAAAATTTGGTAACGCTCGGCGGTAGTACGCCACAAATAACGGAACGTTGTGTGCTACGCAGGCTTTTATCATACGTTTGCACTCTACGTAGCTTCGTGCCATCGGCTTTTCTACATAAACTGGTTTGCCCGCTTCCGCCGCCATGAGTGTATATTTTTCATGACTATCGGGTGGCGTAGCGATGTAAATGGCGTCCACTTCGGGATCGTTGATAAGTTTTTCGGCATTGTCAAACCATTTCGGAACGCCGTGCCGCTCGGCGTAATCTTCGGCTAAATGACCCGTTCGCCGCATAAC
Organism: Spirosomataceae bacterium; assembly: GCA_047630355.1. GTDB lineage: Bacteria > Bacteroidota > Bacteroidia > Cytophagales > Spirosomataceae > JANQUM01. The sequence continues at coordinate 870 of JBLHXN010000145.1, forward strand.
GGCAACTAACTCAGAACTTTCTACTTTTTGAAATGCCGGACCGCTTTTCTTTTCCGTGACGTTGCCCACGCCAATTATTCCCCATTTTACCATAAGTGCCTGATTTGTTGTATTTTTTTTGAAAGAGGTGAGTTTCCCAAACTTACAGATAAATAGTTTGATTGACACGAGAAGTGCGATTGGATTTTAGTGGTGAATAATCCGGCATTTTACCATAAAAGTACTTGTGTTAAAAACCTGCTAATTAATAAAACCAACGTTGCTTTCCTCCATCTTTGCAAAATATTATAAACGTAGCGTAATGGAAATAATTTTTCAATACGAAATCCTTATCCAACAAATGGTGGAGCAGGGTTTCGGGGTGTTGGACGGCTTTTTGATAAAACAGGAAACGTTAGACCTGAACAACTCACTCACAACGCGTTACGAAGACGATGCTTTCCGCAGAGCGGGAATTAGTAAAGGGCAGGAAGTGGTGAAAACTATTCGGGGAGATGAAATTTTTTGGCTCGAAAAAATCACCGCTACTGAAGCTGAAAAGCGTTATTTGGCTCAGGTGGAAGCATTTATGCTGTACTTGAATAGTACGTGTTATTTGGGCTTACAAAGTTACGAAATGCACTACGCCGTTTATCCAATTGGTACTTTTTACAAACGTCACCTCGATCGTTTTAAAACCGATTCTGGACGAAAACTGTCTATTATTTGCTATCTCAATGACGTTTGGCAGGAAGCCGACGGTGGACAACTCAGGCTGTACCTCAAAAACGTAACGAAAGATATTTTGCCGCTCGCGGGGCGGATTGTGATTTTTGAAAGCGATAAAATCGAACACGAAGTTTTGACTGCTCATAAGGAACGCCGCAGCGTGACCGGATGGCTGAAAACAACTCCGCCGGTTTTTGATAAGATTTTTTGATACCTTGCGAAATAGACTAGAGAGGTGTCTCGACAACCATTGGAATGAGACAAAAGTGGTTTCAACCTCTAATTACCATTTCATCATACCCGACAAAAAGTCTAATATTTCATACCCAAAGAATAATGATAAACTGGAAAAGTAAACGCTTTTGGTTACTAAGCGTATCTGGCGTAATCGTCGCATTGTTTATGCTCACACACCAATCGGATATTCCGATGAGTTCGTTGAAACTGAAGTACGCTAAGTTACCTTCTAACTTTGTGAGCGTTGATGGCTTGAGTGTCCATTACCGAGATGTTGGTGTGCAGACAGATTCGCTTCCAATTGTTCTGCTACATGGTACGGGTTCGAGCTTACACACGTGGGAGGGTTGGGTGGATGAACTCTCGAAAACCCGCCGCGTGATTACCCTTGACCTTCCCGCTTTCGGGTTGACGGGGCCGAACGCTAATAACGATTATTCTCCCGAAGCATACGTAGAATTCACGAAACAGTTTATTGAAACTTTCAAGATAAAATCATGCGTTTTGGGCGGCAATTCGCTCGGCGGTGGTATTGCGTGGCAAACGGCGGCAGCTTATCCTGAATTGGTGAAACAACTCATTTTGGTAGATGCGACGGGATATCCTAACAAAGCCAAGAGCGTGCCGTTGGCGTTTCGTTTAGCAAAAGTTCCGGTTCTGAATAACTTGCTTACCGCTATCACGCCCCGTTCGGTTATTGAAAATAGTGTAAAGAACGTTTACGGAAACCCTGATTTGGTAACGGATGAACTTGTGGATCGTTACTTTGATTTAACGCTTCGCCCCGGAAACAGAAAAGCTTTTGTGGCTCGCATGCAACTTGATTCGTATCAGGATCAATCGGAGAAAATAAAATCACTCACGCAGCCAACGCTTATTATATGGGGTGAAAAAGATTTACTTATTCCCATAGAAAATGCCCTAAAATTCGCCGCTGATTTACCCAATAACAAGTTGGTGATTTACCCTGAACTCGGACACGTTCCGATGGAAGAAAATCCACAGGAAACGGTGAAAGCAGTGAAAGCGTTTTTGAATATTCCCCTTTAATAACCTGTAGCTTCGTACCGCTGGTTTTCAACAGTACGGAACGAAGTTTCCTTGATAATGAGTAAATTATTCTATTCACTCATTATTTACAATTCCATGAAAGATCAAAACAAAGAACACCAAAGAAGAGATAACGAAAACCCCAAAAACCCAATCAATCAAGCTGCAAAAGAGCAGCAAACCGGTTACGGCTCAAAACTTGACGTACAAACCGAAGACTACGATATTGAAAGCGAACCGGGTTACGAAAATCACCTACACCCAAATGCCGGAGCGGCAACGGATAAAGTAGTTGCCGGAGGAAGCGGAGAGAAGCTGCTGGATTTGTCGAAAATCAGAACGCAGGAAACCGTGGGAGGGGAGAATCAATTAAAAGAAGAAGGTAAAAGCTTGCAGGACAACAACGAAGGCGTTGCGGTAAGTCTTCCCAAAAAATGATATAATATTCTTATTTGAATGAAAAAATCGGGTTCACACAACCCGATTTTTTCGTGTCAAGTTTTGACGAAATGTGGTTTTTTTGTCCGTCTGTTGGGTTTTCTCCACATAATATTGCTGAAAAACCTGTGGTACGAAATTTTTTCTGTCTGTGGTATAATTTAATTATTCAACAATAATATAAGTCATGAAAAATTCAAATAAAGAAAACCGTACGCAAGAACAAAATAGTAACCCGAAGCAGGCGGGAGCAGAAACGAAAAGTAAGAACAACGAAAATGGCTACGGAAATCACAAGCAAGAGCCGGAAGCAAACGATGATCCGTTAACAAAAGGACACGTGATTTCAAATCAAGACGAAAAAGACAAGAACGATAAAAAAGATTTGAAAAAGGAAGTAGACAACGATGGTACAACCACCGAAGGAAGATAAATTTTCAGGTTTTTAAAAATGAAGCGTTTGGGAACATCCCAGACGCTTTTTTTGTGCGTCAATCAATCAAACTCTTCTCTCTTTTACCATTATTAAAGCGGTAATTCAATGTCAGGTTTGCTTGCCGCATGCGGTATTGCGAACGCCCATTTGTTAGGAAAGTATCTCCTTCTACCACAAAGCGGTAAACGCGGGAATTGAACACATCTAAGATGCTGAGATTGAGCGAGCCCTTTCCTTTAAATATGTCTTTATTAGCCGCTAAATCAAGGTAAGCCAACGATAGTCGCCTTCCCTGTACGGTCTTTTGGGGAGCTTCGTAATTAGCTCGCAATTGTAAGTCAAAACCCTTCGTAACTGTGAAGCGAGAAGAATAACGGGTAAACCAACTGTACGTTTTTCGTTTGAAATTCTCGTCAATGTTTGTTCCGTCAATGTCAGCTCGGAAAAAGTTGAAGCTAAAGTCTGATTTCCACCATTTACGGATGTCCATTTGATTAATTAGCTCTGCTCCGTACGAGCGTTCTCCGGTCAGATTTTCGGGTCTTGAGGTGGCAAACCCAAATCCGTCTACTGATCGGATGGATTGAATTTTGTCTTTCGTATCACGGAAATATATACTCGAACTTAACGAGCCAATTTCCATATATTTAATATGCCCAAGTTCAAAAGAATTCGTGAATTCAGGATTAAGGTTCGGATTTCCCGATGAGAAATTACGAATATCGGCAAGCGTCCAAAATGGACTCAAATCATTGTAAAAAGGTCGACGGATGCGGCGGCTGTAACTAATTTGGACGGCGTCGTTTGTGGTGAAATTATAAGTGGTGTGAATGCTCGGAAATAAGTTGGCGTATCGGCGTGGATTTATTTCATTCGTCGCTCGAAGCGTTGTTTTTACGTCTGTCCACTCTGCCCGAAGTCCCGCTTGATACGTTAACTTATTGCTCTTGTTTCCCAATATCCCGTACCATGCGTGGATGTTTTCGTTGTAGATGAAATAGTTAGTAAAACCCGGTAGATTCTCAAAAATGCCTTGCTCGTTACGTTGTTTTACAAAAAAGTCATTCACCATATTCCGAAAACTACTGCGTAAACCCGTTTCAAATTTCCCGTCTTTACCAATCGGTTGTACGTAATCGGCTTGCACGATGAGGTTTTTTTCGAACTCATCGTTCAGTGATTTCTGGAGAAAAGTCTGTGGTAAATCCGGCGAACCGTTTTCGGCAAATGCTTCCTGAAAAAAGGTTTGGTCGGAGCGTTCCCAATTATCAATATACCTTGTGGAAGCTGTAAAGCTGTGTTCTTTGCGTTTAAAGTCTTTCTTAAACGTTACTGTATATTCTGAGTTTGGCTCGTCTTCGGTTTCCTCTTGGCGGCGGTTCGTGGTGCGAATTTTGTTGTTCAGGCTTCCTACGTAATCATCGTACACCAAATTAGTTTCCCGAAAAGCATCGCTGCGTTTGAATAGATACGAAGCCGTCAGAATGCTTGATTCACTAAAGTAATAATCTAATCCGCCCCGAATGTTATTATTGAAACCCGTTACGGTTCCGTCCCGGCCTTGTTCCGAAATTAGCTTCTCGCCGCTCTCAAAAACTTCCTGATACGTAGTTGCAATGTTGGGTGCAATGCGGTACGCCAAACCGTAATTGATAAAGAAGTTAACTTTTTTGTGGCGGTAATTCAGATTTAAGCCAACACCCTGATTTACCGGATAACCCGTGATTAAATCAACGGAACCATTGAAACCCTGTTTCTTCTCTTTTTTCAGAATAATGTTCAGAATTCCTGCCATTCCCTCGGCTTCGTAACGAGCGGATGGGTTCGTGATTATTTCTACCCGCTCAATCATATTTGCTTGTAGAGCTTGCAATCCCGCCCCGCCTTTCATACTCACCAATCCCGAAGGTTTTCCGTCAATTAAAATACGGACGTTGCTGCTTCCCCGAAGTTTGATTCCGCCGTCGGGTTCAACACTTACGGACGGAATATTCATCAAGATATCACTCGCCGTTCCTCCTGCATTAGCGAGGTCTTTCCCAACGTTGAAAATACGCTTGTCGAGTGATAATTCCATCGTGCTTTTTTCGGCACGGACTTCCACTTCCCGCAATGCATTTGCGGAGGGCGAAATGGAAAGCGTTCCAAGGCTTTTTTTGGGCTCGTTTTTCTGCAAAGTGAATTGGTCAGTCGTGAATTTCTGGTAGCCAACAAACTCAACTGTTGCGTAAAGTTCTCCGTACGGAGAATCGACTTTGAATTCTCCTTTCTCGTTGCTTATATTTCCGGTAACGAGTTTGTTGTCAGATGCTTGGAAAATACTGACGGTTGCGTAGCCAAGCGGATCGCCGGTTTGCTGATCCGTGATTTTCCCGTTTATAACACCACGGTTTTGGGCAACTGCGTGCAGCGATAAAGCTGCAAGTAGGAGCAGGGTTTGGCAAAATTTATTTTTCAAGATTATGATAGGTTTCGTAAATGATGACCAATATTGCTTTTATTTTTGAGGAAATCAATTCGTTGATTACCAGTTTAGACCAACGTTGATTTATAGAAGACTAAACCAGCGTTTTTTAGTGTTTTTAATAAAAAGAGGACAGTAAATGAATTATAGAATATACTGGTTTGGGATGCTTTGTTTTACGGTTAGTTGCTTTATTTCCTGCGGACCGCAACCCGCCGAAGATGCCGAATCGACCGATAAGGTAGATTCTGGCTATGTCAAATACCCGATGAGTGATTTCAAGCACCTGAAAATAAACTGCGATTACGGTAGATTAGCCGTGCAAGTTTATCAGTACGACAAACCTTACGTGGAGGTTCATACCTCTTACCAGAAGTACGTAAACTTTGAGGAACGAGGCGACAGCTTGATTATTTATACCATCAAAAGCCCAAAATCAACGAAGGAAAGTCTGGTTAAAAAACGCTTGCGTATATACGTACCGGATTTAGACTCTTACGAGTCGGAAATCTCGCAGACTACCTTCACGAATTTTCGGACGGAACGCCTTGACGTAAAACTCAAAAATGATTTTTTCCGGGTTTATGAATGCGGCTTTGAGCGGTTATCTGTCACAACGGAAGATGCGTGCCGAGTAGTGATTGATAACGAAAACGTGGTATTAGCGGCGAATATACGGATGAATGAAGAAAGCTACCTAAATTGCGAAGCCCCAATCGGAGAGTTTGTGTTGATCAAAGAAACGCTTAATAACGTTAGAATGACCGAAATTCCGGCGGCTAATTTTAAGTGGGTGAAGAAGTTAGAAACCAATCTTTCAAACCAATAAGAAGTAAATTTACCTCGATACCGTTTCTGTGAAAAAAGTAATAATAATAGTAATTTTTCAGTCTGTTTTCATCGGTCAACTCTTCGCCCAAAAGGTAATTCGTGGGCCGTACTTACAGCAACCCACCGCTGATGGAATGACTATTCGCTGGCGAACGGATATTAAAACTTCAAGCGAAGTGATGGTTAATTCTGCAACCGGAATAACTGCCAAATTTAAAAATGAAGAAATAACCACCGAGCATAGCGTTGAATTAACTGGATTGCAATCGGGTGAAAAATACGCTTATAGTATCGGTGAAATTGGTCAAAAATTAAAGGAGAACATCAATCAATACGTTGCCATTTCTCCCCAAAAAGAAGCTGCAAGTCCCATAACTTTTTGGGCAATGGGAGATTTTGGGGCATCAAATACGGCAAAGTACGTACCGAATCAAGCAGCGGTGCGGCAGCAATTCCTTGATAAAAAGAAGCACGCTGATTTATGGGTTTGGCTCGGTGATAATTCATATTGTTGCGGAACGGAAGCAGAGTACCAAACGCAGGTTTTTGATTATTACGGAGGTGAAATTCTGGGGAATATGCCCATCCTGCCAAGTCCGGGCAATCACGAATATTACGGCAACTATCCAGAATTTGAGGTACTTAAAAAAAGCCGTGACATTCCGTATTTTGATATGGTCACTACACCCACGAAGGGAGAATCTGGTGGAATTGCTTCAAATGCGGAGGCTTATTATTCAGTTGACTACGGAAACGTACATTTTATTTCGCTCGATTCTTACGGTTACGACGACGGGAAATACCCGTTGGCTGACAAACGAAGTAAGCAATATCAGTGGTTAGAGCGGGATTTAGCTGCTAATAAATTACTCTGGACGGTTGTTTTTTTTCACCATCCGCCGTTTACAAAACGTTCGCACGATTCTGATGCTGAGCGGGAACTGGAAGTAATCCGGGAAACGCTCGTTCCGGTGTTTGATAAGTACAAAGTAGATTTGGTGTTGAGTGGACACAGTCACGTGTACGAGCGTTCTTTTCTGATGAAAGGGCATTCGGGACACTCTACTACTTTCAACAAAAGCCAACACGTAATTCAGGAAACGAATGCTTTTTATACTGCGGATTCACCACCAATTATTAACAAAACTGACGGCACTATTTA
>JBLHXN010000146.1:0-8168 GCA_047630355.1 Spirosomataceae bacterium
AATGCCTGTTTGATACGGATTTCCTACGGCGTGAACGGTAACTTTATTAGAGAAACCGTCTTCAAATTCGCCCGTATTTTCAGCTTTCCCTTCTATTGGTTCGTGCCCGATTGGAATTTGCGGCCACCAGCGACGCGGCCATATATTATTCAACGCTGGTCCGCCGAAGGCAAAACCGCTGTCATCGTGTTTATCAACACCGTATCGTACCACGGAAGCAAGATGTTGATCTCCGGCTAAATGTAGCGTAAAACCTTTCCGTATAATCCTGACGGCATCGTTGCGGCGGTTGTGCGGCCAACCGTTTGAGTCCATATCTTGGGTTGGAGCATCCCCCGCTACGTATTCACCTTTCTCGGGAACGGGTAAGCTTGGTACTTTAGCATCAGATAGTGAGCCTTTGGGAAGGGTTGCGAGCGTGCAAAAATTGGTCTGCGATAATAGCACTTTCATTTGTGCTCCGTGCCTCCAGTTGTGCACCCATTCGTTTAGAAATGCTTCTTGCCGTTTTCCTAATAATTCGCCGTCTTTTGGCGTGTTAAATTCACCAATTTTAAAATCAGGATTAGTAATGAAACCGTTGGCAATTCTGGCTTCGGGTGGAAAGACGCTTTTTGGAGCAGACTTGAATTTACGGTCTTCCACAATGGCGAAACTCAGCGGTCCCCAGTTCCAGTGCGTGTAATAAACCGGAATATTTTGCAGAACGGGCGTCGGGTCAAAAGCATCGGGAAGGTGATTAGTTTGCGTATGTTGCACCATTTTTATCCATTCGGCGGGCATTTTATAGCCGCCTACATCCTGACGTTCGTAACCTGTCCCTGATAATAAAGCTGCTTTCCCGCCTTCCCCCCAGACATTTCCGTGGTAAACATCGTGGTCATCGGGAATAGAAATCATTGGAACGTGGCGGAAAATATCTCGGTATGACCATCCGAACTGATACCATTTGCGGAGGTAGTCAAGCACGGAACGTTCAAGCGTAGTTACCTCAATGCCAAATCCGCCTGAGCCTTCGTAGAATTGATCGCCCAAAAAAAGTGCGGCGTCAATATCATGGTAGAGCATTTTTTCTCTTAAATCTCCGTCAGGAAAACCGTAGTCAAAATTACAACTAAATAATCCCAGTTTGATTTCGTCGTAGTTATTTGGTTCGGGCGTAATTGTTCCGGTGTATGTGAATGGTGTTTTTTTACCACCTTTCATTGCCATATTATAGGTCAATTTATAAGGCGTATCAGTTATTCTTTTCCAGTTCTTAATTTTAAAAGAGGCGGTTCGACTTGTTTTGTCAATGGGTTGGGTTAATTCATTTTTCCACTTTCCGTTTTCAAATAATGACAGTGTAATTTGATCACTCGACAAATCCGTGGGAGCACACTGAGCGGATAATTTCAGCGTTTTATTAGAGAGCGTGTATTGAGCGAAGAATATTGGTCCGTAGGTATTTTCTAAGTTAGCAACTACGCCTTTCCCTTCCACTTTCCAGCTAATAAACGTAGCACTCGGTACAAATTCCTGTTGAATATTCGTGCTAAAATGGCTGATTAAACCAACGTAACCAAGTACATTTTGCTGTTCAGACTTGAACTCGCCCAAAATTCTACCGGAAGAAATTCGAGCCAAAAGGGTGACTTCGTTGTTCTCAGCATTTGCAGTCATTTTTAACTCAACCTGCTGCGATAATTCACCGGGTGAAATTAGTATTTCGCTCACTTTTTCACCGATAACTAGCTGACCTTTCTTATTGATTCCTACGGAAAGCCCTGCTCCGTAAATTGCCGCCGAACGGTAATCGTCCACGTTACCTTTTCGGCCAATCTCGAAGCCAATTACGCCGGGAGTAGGAGTGAGGTTATCGAATTGCACGGTTGCTTCCATTGTAAAGGAGTCAATCATTTTGTGCGTCAATAGTGCCACAGAGCGGTTTTTCCCGGTGATGTTGCATTTCAGAGTACCACCTTGAATTTGCCAGTCCTGTAAACGGTTTGCCCATAACTCTTCGCCAACCCATGGCATATCGGGTTTATTTTGCCAATCGCTTTGGTAGGTTTGGGCGGTTGACGAAATGAAAATTAGCAGGAGGAAGAAAGTAGATATTTGCTTCATTAATTGCACTTGAAGGGTTAATGAAAGTTAATTTACGGCTTATAAAGTTAAATCGGGAAGGTTCAGAAAAGAAGTTTTAAATGTTTAGCTCTTGTTGAATCGTATCCGAAATAATTTTGTGTCCAATTGTATTCGGATGTATCGGGTCGGAATTAAAAGCCGTTGCTTTATTTTTGAGTAGCGGATGATAGATATCGATAATCTTGGACAGCCTTTTGTCTTCTAATTGCAAAATGTATTCTGCGTAAATACTGATAACTTCTTCATTATAATGACAGTAAGGATTTTGGTAACTGTATTTATCAAGGGGTAAGCCCTCGTTGCTTACTTTATTATCACCGACGTACGGAGAAGGAGTAAGCAGAACTAGTTGAGAACCGGATTCGGGAATAATCTTGATTGCTTTGTCTAATCCACTTTTATATGCGTCAAACCTTTTTTGATCGAATGGGCTGTAAATACCGTCGTTTATTCCGTAATAAAGAAAGGTAATATCAGGGCGGGTGGTTGAAAGAATATTATCCAGACGTTCAAACAGAACTGGACGAGGAAAAGGATGGTCAGCTTCGGATAAACCAGAGAGCGTTTCGCTGCTTTTTCCAAAATTAAAAACTTCGAAATCTCCCTTCTTTGCCAGTTCGAGTTGAAGGTTTTTTACATAGCCACCCTGAAATGTAATGCTGTCACCGATAAACGCGATGCGTTGGTTATCAGTAAGCAAGCTTTTCTCGGTACGGCACGTATAAATACCCAAAGCGATTCCCGTAATAATAAATTCCCGGCGACTTAATAGATTCTTATTCACTTGATAAATGTACGTAATCTGCGGAGATTTTTTCTGAAGATTAATACTTTGGTACAATTGTTTTATGGTTACAGGAAAACCAAAACCTTTTAGTCATGAACTTCGACTACTTCTTTAAAGACCTGGATAAAATTCCTGAAGTAATAATTTCGGTACTTGTTGCTTATCTTGCTTTGATACTATACACCCGCATGTCAGGCTTGAAAAGTTACAGTAAAATGTCGAGTTATGACTTTGTGCACACGCTTGCCATTGGTAGTCTTTTTGCCGCAACTATTTCGACGGGAAAACCTGGTCTCGGGATTGGGGTTTCTATCATTGGTTTAGCTTTTGTCGTTAAAGTTGTGTTGGCGAAGCTAAAGAATATCAGTCCGTTTATTGAAAAGGCGACTGGGAACGAGCCACTTTTCCTGATGTACGAAGGGAAGGTTCTAAAAGAAAATTTAGAGAAATCACGAATCAGCGAAAGTGAATTAAAAGGAAAACTGCGGGAAGCAAACGTCTTCAGATTGTCTGAAGTAAAAGCTGTAATTCTGGAAACTATCGGAGATGTAAGTGTTTTACACTCCGACAAGGAAAATGCCGAGGTTGATTCGTATATTATTGATAACGTGCGGATGTCAGCTTGATTCTAAGATTACAACTCCGTCAATTCTTTCAACGCATTTCCGTAAGTACTTCCTGATTCTATTTCAGTTTGTTTTTTATCGTTAAGAGTAATTCTGTATTTACCGTTGAAGAACTTTTCGAGCATTTTGATTTGACGAACGTTTACTAATGTCCCTCTGCTTATTTGAAGAAACTCTGAATCATCAAGTCGGTCGTTTAGTGAAGTGATGGTGTAATTTATCAGATGTTGTCGACCTTCCAGCGTATGCAAGACTACGTATTTTCCTGATGCCTCAAAGTAACTGACTTCTTTTAACGGCACGAAAATCAGTTTTCCGCCCTGTTTTACAGTAATTGAGTGAATTTCTTTTTTAGGTTTTAGCTGAGAAATTAATTCACTAATCAACGACGGATTAGCTTCTTTGGTAGAACTCGATTTTAGTTTTTCTATGCTCTGCTGCAACCGCTCTTTTTGAATCGGTTTCAATAAATAATCCAACGAGTTTTCGTCGAATGCTTTAATGGCGTATTGATCATAAGCCGTTGCGAATATTACTTTAGGTTTCGGGTCGGGCAGTTGTTGTAAAACCTCAAAACCGTTTAATCCTGGCATCTGAATATCTAAGAAAATAACTTCTGGTTGTAATTTTTGAATCATTCCAACGGCTTCTAAACCGTTTTCTGCCGAGCCAATTATTTCAATTGTATCGGTATAGTCTTCGAGTAATCTGGCTAATCGTTTTAGGGCAAGTGGCTCATCGTCAATGAGTAGAATGGTTATCTTCTTCATAATCAAAATCTTTTTGTCTTCGGAGTGGTTGGAAACGTAAGGACAACTCTTTTTTGCGGTGAATTTTCGAGACTTAACTTTCCTTTATCTCCGTAGAGCAAGCGGAGTTTTTCTTGAATACTGGTAAGCCCGTAACCGGAGTTTTCCCCCAACTCGAATGCAGGTCCGTTATCTTCCACCGAAATTTCTAATAAATCGCTTTTACAATGAGCGTTTATTTTGATAATTCCCTGCGTTACTAAACTGTTGATTCCGTGTTTGATGGCGTTTTCAACTAACGGTTGAATGATGAAAGTCGGAACCTTGTAATGTTCACATTCTTCGGGAATATTCGCTTCAAAATGCAGCCGTTCACCAAACCGAACTTGCTCAATGGCGAGGTAAGTTTCAACCATCTCCACTTCTTCTCGCAGTGTACAAAATGTCTCTGAATTCTTACCCGTTGTCTTACGAAACAACGCCGATAAATTCATCGTCATTTCTTCAGCGGTATCAGGAGATTCGTGTACTAAACTGGCGATACTATTAAGGGCATTGTACAAAAAATGCGGGTTTATCCGGGCTTCCAACGCGGCTAATTCGGCTCTCGTTTTGTTTTGCTGAAGTTGCAGTAGTTTAACTTCCTGCTCATCAATTTTCTGATTTACCCGCTGCGAAGTTTTCCAAAAATAAAGGTAAATCATTCCTACAAAACCGGGTATCAACGCCGACTGCAAACCAAGGTTGATTGCCGGACTGCCGTTTACGGTATAATCTCCCAAATCCTGCCAGATGTATAAGTAGGTGTAGTAACTTGCGAAGAACATGAGAAACTCAATAAATACAAACAACAAAATGTATTTGAGAAACTTATTTTTAATGCGGTAATTAAACCATTTTATAAACACCCAAACAGCTAAAGCCGTCACGGTTGCAAATAAGATGTTCTGGACAACTACCCCAAATTCATATTTGTTTGAACTGCCGGAAGACACAACTAAAGTTGTAAAATAAGTGATGCTGCTCAATGCATAAGTTAACACAATTGAAAACAATAGTAGGAATAGAAGGCTGAGTAAGTTCTTTTTAAACAAAGAAGGCGGAATGAGCGAGCTTCGGGTGTTGCTTTTCATATTCTAATTTAGTGTATTTTTGCGAAGGGAGTCATTCTCATTTACTTTTCAGAACTGTTGCCTTTCGAATAAATCTAAAAATGCCGGAGTTGAAACGCTGAAAAAGTCAACTAAGAAGTGCCCAGCGATTGTCCACCGTAAACTTCTAGTTTTGTGGTAAACAATTCCCCAAATTAAACCCATAACGAAAGTGGCAATAAGTGTTTCTATTCCGCCGTTGATTTCTGAATTTATACCAAATACGGCGTGATTCGCTGCAAATATAATCGCAGTAAACGATATGGAAACCCAAGCTGGCCAGTTGGAAGTATAATCCATAAGCAACCCACGCCAATAAAACTCTTCTAAAAACGGGTTAACTAAAGCGAGTAAAATCCAGAGCAACTAAATATGAAGCGGTGCGAGTAATTCGTAATGCAGTAAAAATAAAGGGAGCGTGATGAACCCCATCAAGATTGCTGCAACTTTCCAAAACCATTTTCTGCTTGTTAGTTGTAACCACCGCTTTGTGCTATCGGATTTGCCGTATTTTATTATAAAATAAACGAATAATAACCATTCAAAAAGGATAATGGGCACGAATGCCCATTTCCCGATTATACTTCCCGCCGTGAGGGCAACGGTGACGTTAATCGTAATTATTATAAAAGGTGAAAATAATACTTTCGACTGATTACTCATTTCAATAATTTGAAAGGTAATAATCTACGGTTGCTTCGCCCCAATTTGGCATTAAATCATTCGGCGGATTGAATTTTTCGAACATAGACTTCGCTTTCACCAATAAAGGCTTTGCCTTCTTCTTCCCTCCACTAAACGTTGACGGCGTGTAATAAACTGACTCCGCTTCGAGCAATGCCGTGCGTGGGTTATTCGGATTAATTTTTTTCGCCGCCGCGATGTGTTCTTCAACTTTACTTCCGTAACGCATCCAGCCGGTCATCGGGCTGGCGGCAAGTTTTGCGTTGTACATATACGCCGTAAGTTGCTCTATTTCGTCGTTATTTTTTGAAAGCTTAGTAGCTTTCTCTACGTATTTTTCTGCTTTGTCGAGCATCAACTCTTTTTTATCGTCGTCTTTTTCTGATAAAGAACCGACGATATTACAATATGCCACGTAGTAATTTGGCAGCCATTCGTTTGGCTCAGCGGTGGCAATGCGTTCTATTTTGTTAGAAACGTTTGTCAAAGATTTATCAAATCTGGTTGCGTGAATTTCTGCAACGAGTGGCTTCATCGCCGCTTCGTATTTAGAATCCTGAGCATAAACCGTTGAAAGTGAAAGGATTGTGAATAGAAAGGTGATTGATTTTTTCATGATTGGGTTTTGTTTGATTGTTTAAAAGTTTTTGAAACTCCACCGAGCGTCGGTCGCCCCAGTCTTCCCCCGAAGGGAAGGACTCTACTCTTCCTTTCCTTCGGGGTCGAACCGCCGATGCGGAAGGGCCGGAGGCGGGGTTAAATATCTAACCCCGACTCCTTGGGTTGTCGATCAAGCTCACCGATTGACCACGAAAACCCGCAGAAGAAAGTCCGGTAAACGGGCGGTCTGACTTCAAAGCTTTCTTTGCCGTCGGCGGAGAAACGGTAGCCAAATACATTTTGTCGGGCGAGGACATTATCCAGTGCGGCGTAGAAGACCATTAAGTGTTGCCGTACTTTGAATACCTTAGCTACCGAAATACTCAGATTCTGAAAATTTGGCGTTTCTCTTATGTCCTGAAACGAATCGTTAAATTGGTAGAAAGGTCTGCCCGAAGTATGCGTAAATGTAGCCCCGATATTAAGATTTGATTTCACGAAAAAGTGCTTGTAAACCAAACTGAAATTATGTTTACTCGCGAAAAACGGTTGTACTTGTTGCGGATAATTTCGGAACTTTCGCTGGGTGTCTAAGTACGAATAAGTTACCCAAACATCGGCGTTTTTAATGGTGGACTGGTCACGATAAAAAACGTCAAACCCCTGTGCGTAACCGAAGCCTTCGTTACTCGTTTGACCAATCGGAAAACGGTACGGGTTCGGGTCGAAGAAATCGGTTTCTTCGGTTACTAAATCTTGGTAGTCTTTATAAAATGCTTCCACCCGAAACGTACGTTGGTTTTTGATAATTTGGTAGTTAAGAATCAGGTGGTCGGCTAATTCAAAATCAAGCGATTTATTCAGGTACAGATATTCTTTTTCGGGGTTTTGGTAGAAACGTCCCGCTGCTAAACTAACCTGATCGTACTTTCCTAACTTGTACGCCATTGATAGGCGGGGAGCAATGTTGTTTTTATTTATTACGTTGCTGTATTCCATTCGAACGCCCGGTTTCAGTGCTAATTTAGATGATAAATAAAACTCTGACTCCACAAAAGCCGCCGAGTAATTATCAGTCATATTCAAATCAAATTGATTGTAAATATTTCCGACTTTGATATGGTGAAATTCGCCGCCAACGGTCAATGTACTGCTCAGGTTATTTCCGAAATAATAGTTACCTACTACGCGGGTTTGGGTTCGTTCATCAGTGCGGTCTGCGGCGTTATCGGCACTCTTTAGTTTGTCAATATTATTACTGTAAGAAAGCCCCGTTTGTAAACCCCATTTTCCATCTTCGCTGAATGTTTTGAAACTTCCGTTTGAGAAGAAATTACGGTTTTTATTTGTGAATAAATACGTAGAATTATCAGTATCGTAAGTTGGTAATCTTAAACCTGAATTATTCTCGGTTACAGTTACGTAGGCTTTGACAACGCTG
>JBLHXN010000147.1:0-7946 GCA_047630355.1 Spirosomataceae bacterium
ACGTCGTACAAGCCCTAATGCCATGTCTTACCTGAACTCTGGCTATATCTTAAATGAAGATATTAACTCAGTAATTGCTGAATTAAACTCCACGATCAGCCCAAAGTTGGCTAATAGCCTGATTGTTGGTTACACGGTCAATAACGAAGACCGAGCTTACATGGGGGGAAATTCAATATTCCCAACAATCGATATTTTAGATGGTAGCAACCGTACGTATATTTCGGCTGGTTTTGATCCGTTTACTCCAAATAACTTATTGAACTACAACACGTTCCAGTTATTTAATAACTTGACCTACTTTGCAGGAAAGCATACAGTTACTGCTGGTGTAGCTTTAGAGCGTTTCCAATCTAATAATTCGTTCTACGCTGCTTCAAACAGTGCGTACGTTTTCAATACATTAGATGACTTCTACGCCGCTACAGATGCCTATTTGGCAAATCCAACAAATCCTGCTGCTCCAGTTAACGTAAATATTTTCCAGTATCGTTTTGATTTTGCTGGTGGTTCTGCACCTCCATTGCAAGTAATGAAAGCATTTACTCCGGGAATCTACCTTCAGGATGAATTCCAAGTAAATCCTAATTTTAAACTATCACTTGGTTTACGTGTTGATGTGCCGATACTTTCACAGACTTCGCTTGAAAACACTGTTGTAACTGGCTTATCTTTCCGTGACGAAAACGGTGAAGCTACTAAATATAACACAGGCGTACTACCAAGTGGCAACCCGCTTTGGTCGCCAAGAGTTGGATTTAACTGGGATGTAAAAGGTGATAAGACGCTACAAGTTCGTGGTGGATCTGGAATCTTTACCGGACGTCCTCCGTTTGTGTGGTTGTCTAATCAAGTTGGAAACAATGGTATTTTAAGTGGTTTTACCCAATCACGTAACGCCGCAATTCCGTTTACACTTGATCCAAGCCGCTTCCGCCCTGCTGGAGCAGACCCGTATGCAGCGAGTACATTCGACATTGCCGTTGCTGATCAGAATTACAAGTTTCCACAAGTTTGGAAAACAGACGTTGCGGTTGACGTAAAACTTCCGGGTGGTATTATTGCAACTGGAGAAGCCATCTTCAACCAAAACTTAAACTCGGTTCAGTACATCAATGCAAACCTTGCAGAGCCTACTCAGACTTTTACGGGGCCTGATAATCGCCCAAGATTTAACGGTGGTGCTAACAACCGAATTAACCGTAATATTACCAACAACTTGGTGTTAAAATCTTCTAACAAAGGTTACGCATATACTCTGACAGGTAAATTAGAGCGACCTTTTTCAAATGGTCTTTACCTAATGACTGCTTATAATTACGGTGTAGCAACAGACTTAACAAGTGCAGGTTCAATTGCATTCGGTTCATTTGCTGGAAACGAAATTTTAGCAAATCCTAACCGCCCTGATTTAGCATTTTCTGATAATGAGCAACGTCACCGGGCAATAGCTTCGGCAAGTTATACACTGAATTACGGTGGTGAGTTAGGTGGTTCAACCCAGTTTAGCCTTTTCTACGAAGGTCGTAACTTAGGTCGTTACAACTATACTTACGCAGGAGACATGAACGGTGATGGTTATTTCAATAATGACTTGTTGTACGTACCAAACAGTGCAAGTGAATTGACTTTCTTACCACTTACATCTGGTGGCAAAACGTTCTCACCTGAGCAACAAGTTTCTGCTTTCGACTCATTCATTAATCAGGATCCTTACCTAAGTACAGTGCGTGGTCAGTACAGCGAGCGTAACGGAGGTATCGGGAAGTGGTACAATTCAGTTGACTTCAGTGTTATTCAAAACATTTTCTTTGATGCGGGTAACTCTAAGCACACGCTACAAGTTAGAGCTGATATAATAAATATTGGAAACCTAATTAATAACAGCTGGGGCGTATTAAAAGTAGTTAACAACGACCGTCCGTTAGCTTCTGCTGGTACGTCTGCCAATGGTACACCTCAGTACCGACTTGCTACTCAGCAGATTAACGGCGAAACGCAATTGTTGCGTGACACGTTTATTCCTGCAATTAGTACTGGTTCAGTTTGGCAAGCACAATTGGGTGTTCGTTATATCTTTAACTAATCGAAATAACGCAGACTATCTCATCATTCCTGAAATTGTGAGTGAACTGTGCCGCTTAATTTGACTAAAGAGTCCTGCTTATAAAGCAGGACTCTTTGTTTTTACAGCGATTGGAATTAACTCGGGAGGTAAATTTGAGTGTGAATAAGCAAGTTAAGTTACCACGAACTAAAGGCAGTAAATAAATCAAATTTAGCTCAAAGTTGACTTTGTACAGCTCGGTTAATACTGTACCAATATTCAATTAATTACTCCCGACGAAAGCCAAAAGGCGGTTAAAAGTATCCCTGATTTCATTCAGTGGGTTGACTTTGTAAATTCTTGCAGAATGCTAACGATACACCGTGAAGTTAGATGGTGAAGCTCAACCTTAGGGAATAAACATCAAATATAAGGGCAGTACCTCAATGAAGTACTGCCCTTATACTATTTGATTGAGTCTGATTACGCAGTTTGTAAACTGCTGACCTTGCTTTTGCTAAATTCGTAAATTCCGAACAAAAACGTGCCGTAAACTGCTGTTCCTAAGAAGAAGTTCTTTGCAAAAGGCATACCCTGAGCGTAGCACTGAATTAGTCCGGCGAAGTCTCTCGAAAGGGGCAGTCCTGTTATGATATTCAATCCACCTCCCGCCCAAACTACAAAGTCAAGCACGAGCCAAAAGAGGAGCGTTGAAGCAACTGATGAAACCAGAATATTTTTAACGCTTACTTTCCGAAACAAGAAACTGCCGATAAGTATAATCCCTGCCATAACGGCGTAAGTATAATACCAACCGTCATAAATCAGGCCGTATTTACCTTCGTAGATATAGCCGTTTATTACCAAATCCGACACAAAAAGCAGTACCAATGGCAAAATGTACGCCCACCATTTACGGTTGAAGTACGCTCCGGCAAACAAGCAAATTGCTCCAACGGGCGTGTAAATGCGGAACGAGTTACCATCTCCGGCTAAAAATACTCGGAATGCTACCATGGCGAGTATTAATAATGCAATAAAGCCTATCTTTTTGTAATTCATTTTCTCCTAATATTTAATAAATACCACGCAAAATTAGGTCTTTAAAACCTAACCAACGCATTTACCGAAAAATTTCTCGGTAATGAGTTGTAGCCATATACTTCAAAATAGCTCTGATCTAATAAGTTATTAACGGTAAGACCAACTTTTAAGTTTTTAGTAACATTATATGATGTTACTAAATTCAGCAGCGTGAAAGCTTTTAAATCAACGGTTTCTGAGGCAAAGGTTTCAGAGTTGAAGAATCTATCCTGACGCTTTGACTGGTATTGTACGTTACCGTTAAGCGTAAGCTTCTGAATCGGGCTGAACGTGAGTCCGGCGTTGACAACTGTACGGGGGCGACGCAAAAAGTTATTATTATCAACTGTTTCGTTGGTGGCATCAACAATAGTTTTTGCCGAAAGAATTTGCGTAATATTTCCGTAAATCTGAAGTTTTTCAAAACGCTTTTTCAATTCTATTTCTAATCCACTTTCGGTCTGTTCATCTAAGTTGGTATAAAGCCCGAACGGAGCGACGTTTGTTGACTTGAAGAAGAAGAGATTTTGGGTATTACGAGTGAAAAAAGTCGTTGCGAAATCTAGCGAATTGCTCAGTTTGTACTCAAAACCTAAGTCAAACGTTAAGGCTTCCTGTGGCTGTAATTCTTTGTTTCCGTATTCAGAAAATACTTGGTAAAGCGACGGGTTCTTGTAACTCTTGGCAAATACACCGAATACTTTAAATCCCCCTTTGTTGAAATACGGATTTACCGAATACGAATAATTTGTTCCGTAAATAGAATTCTGGTTCAACCGGCTTCCTACTTCGATTCCAAAACTGTTTACACTATAATTAGCCGTAAAATAACCGCTAATATTAGTCAGGTTTGAAAGTTCGTCGGTAAGTTCAGGTGAAACAAACTCTCCGAAACTACTGACCGAACGAAACGTTTGACTTGTTGCAATACGTTGATAATCAACTCCTAAAAGCAAGTTGAAGTTACTCGCAAGGTTTAGGTTTGTGTAAACTTCCAGAAAATCATTTGCCGAACCGAACGTAGAAAAACTATACTTACTGAAGGCACTTGCTGGAACGTCTGTAGAGTCATTTTCGTAAGTACGCTCAGTATTGATGCGGTTGTAAGACAAATTCACCAAACCTTTGTCAAACGTATAATCGGCACCGAACCCAATTTGTAAATTATTTGATTCAGCGGTATTGTCGCGGTCATCCGTGAATGCTGAGGCGTCTAAATCAGCTTGGTACGAAGCAAATCGTAGATTACTGTAAACCGAAACGTTCTTTCCGATCGTCTTTCTCAAGTCGAGATTCACCGCATCGCGATTAAAACCGTCTTTTTCAAATTCACTAGCTGAACTCGTTGCGGGAATTGCCGCCGCGGAGATTCCGCCAACAGATTGCTTATTGTAAGCCGCCTGATACGTAAAACCGTTTTGAGTGCCGGCTAAGTTAATTCCTGCTCTCAGGTTATTAAAGCTGCCGTAAGATGCGTTTGCTGTACCCGAAATTGGTTTATTGGGCGAAACGCGAGTAACGATATTAATCACACCACCCACAGCATCGGAACCGTAAACCACGGATTGACCACCTCGCATAATCTCAATTCGTTCGATCTGACTAAGGCTGATATTGTTCAAGTCAAAAGTCTGATCAATGTCGGAACCGTCAGAAACGGGAATTCCGTTCAGTAAAATTAGTACAAGGCCGCGTGAAGCACCCCGGAAATAAACCGTTTGAACGCTACCGCTGGTTTGCGTAGCTCCGTTGATGACAACCCCGGTTTGTTGACTCAATAGCTGAGGTAATGATAAATGAAGGTTTGACTTGATGACCGAGTCAGAGATGTAGGTTCCTGCTGTATTGAGCGTGGAAATGGATTTACGTCCCGAAAGTTTTCCGGTAACTTCGACTTCGTCGAGTTCGGTTTGGGCAAAAGAAGTGTTCAGAGCTGCGAATAGCAAGCAAGCTGAGACGAATAGAATTCGCATAGAAATGGAGATAATAAAATGTTTAAATTAGCTATCGCTCGTTTGCTTTCATCCTTCGTAAAGCACAAACAAGAATAGTTTGAGGCAGGTCTCCTGACTTGGTCCGTCATTATTGCCTTCCCGTTTTTAAACAGTGGCGTGTAGGAAAATGACTTTTATTGAACCTTACAGTTGCGAGGACAGCTCCCGATTTTCACGGGATTCCCTATTAAGTAATATCGAACGCGAGTCGATAAAACACCTAAAACTGCCGCAAATATGCAGGTTTTATTTTGCATTAAAAAAAATACCCGCTACTTATTTCTAAGTAACGGGCATTTTAATAAACTCTCAAAAGAAATTTTTACTTATCTTCTTCTTCTTTCCCATCCGTTGCGGCGATTGCTCCTTCCATGAGGGCATCGGCGTTACCGGACACGTGATCACGAACTTTCTTTTCAATTTCCGCCATCAATTCCGGCGTATCTTTGATAAGGTTCTTAACTGAATCACGACCTTGACCTAAACGCTCGGTTCCGTAAGAGAACCACGAACCAGATTTCTTCACGATATCCAAATCAACGGCAAGGTCAAGCACTTCCCCGGCTTTCGAAATTCCTTCACCGTACATAATGTCAAACTCAACCACTTTAAACGGAGGAGCAACTTTGTTCTTTACTACTTTTACGCGGGTACGGTTACCGATTACCTCCGAGTTGCTATCCTTAATCTGCGTACTACGGCGAATGTCAATCCGAACCGAAGCATAAAATTTAAGAGCATTACCACCGGTAGTTGTTTCGGGACTTCCGAACATCACACCAATTTTCTCACGCAACTGATTAATGAAAATACAGCAACAGCCAGTCTTATTAATTGTTCCGGTAAGTTTCCGCAATGCCTGCGACATCAAACGAGCCTGAAGACCCATTTTGCTGTCTCCCATATCGCCTTCTAATTCAGCCTTGGGAACCAAAGCAGCTACGGAGTCAATCACGATAATATCAACCGCTCCTGAGCTAATCAGGTGTTCAGCGATTTCGAGTGCTTGCTCACCATAATCAGGTTGTGAGATTAACAGGCTTTTAGTGTCGATGCCTAATTTCTCGGCGTAAAGACGGTCAAATGCGTGCTCAGCATCTATGAAGGCAGCAATACCGCCTGCCTTTTGTGCTTCCGCAATTGCGTGCATCGCAAGCGTGGTTTTACCGGATGATTCTGGTCCGTATATTTCCACAACCCGACCTTTCGGAAAACCTCCGATGCCGAGGGCAAGATCTACCCCAAGTGAACCCGTAGAAATTACGGGAACATCCATGACGCTTTGGTCGCTGAGACGCATTACGGTGCCTTTACCGTAAGCCTTATCAAGTTTTGCAATAGTTGTTTCTAAAATTTTTAGCTTTTCTTTATTATCTGCCATAAGAACAAATATGAGTTGTTTTTTTGATGATTTTTAACATATAAAGATACAAAAAAAAGATCATTCCGCCATTAGTTCTTGGAATATCTTCACATATTTCGCGACCGAGTTTCGCCAGGAAAAATTTGCTGCCTGAGCAATAGACTTTTGTGATAATTCTTTCGAGTAAATGCGGTCTGTCAGCAGAATTTCCATTGCATCTTTGATCGCGATTTTATCCATTGGTTTGATGTAAATTCCGGCATCTCCAACCACTTCGGGTATCGAGGACGTGTTTGATACCACCACCGGAACACCGCACTGCATAGCTTCAAGTGGCGGTAAGCCGAAACCTTCATAAAGTGATGGATAAACGAACCCCGTAGCACCCGAATAAAGGGTTGCTAGATCACTATCTTCCACAAATCCCGTAACGATGAGTTTATCCTTGATGGTGTTGGAATTCAGAATTTCGTTGAAAATAGTGTTGTAATTCCAGCCCAGCGTTCCGACCAATACCAAAGACGCGTTTATTTCGTGGTGCTCTTTCAGTAGTTTATTGAATGCCTTGATGGTTGTTTCAATGTTCTTTCGGGGTTCTAAAGTAGAGAGCGATAATAAGTACGGACGATTTGGAATGCCGTATTTTTTCAACGTAAAGTCAATTTTGGCTTTGTTTTCGACGCGGTAAAATAAGCGTTTATTCGCAGCCAACGGAATGATCCGAACACTATTTTTTATCTTGGGAAAGAACTCTTTTAAATCTTTTTTCGTCGATTTTGAAACGCAAACTAAAGTTGTGTACTGATCTATCGACTGAATGGATTTTCGAACATCGTTTCGGTTTGATTCTTCAAAAAGTTCGGGCAAACGAAAACTGATCAAATCATGAACGAGCAGTACTTTTTTGATTTCGCTATTGCCTTTTATCTCTTCCGGCAACTCGTAGTATGGCGAGAAAAAAACAGCCTTTTCGGGCAATTCACTGAACCCTGAAGTTTTGTGAAAATACTTGTAGCGTATTTTGCGGAAAACCTTTATCAAAAAGTTAACCTGTGTAAACACTCCCCGAAAACGGTTGATTGAGTTTGCAACGCTAATCTCTTCTTTGGAGTGAATAAACCTACCTTTGCCCGAAATATCAGAACTTTCCAAGAAAGCAATGGAATCTGAAAGGTTGTTTTGGGACGAAAAGTAAACGTTCAGCTTCTGGTTTTCGAGAAATGACCTCAATAACTCTTCTGTAACCCGAAAAACTCCCGTGCGGGCTTTAGGATAAACGTAACCAAGACCTAATAAATCAATGTCAATAACGACGTTGATGTTATTGATATCGTGAATCTGCTGTTGATTTTTCAAGACAATGATTTTAATTGTAAGATGGTCTCTGTGGGGTTTTCAGAAGAAAAAACAAAACTCCCCGCCACCAAAGCATCGGCTCCTAAATCCACTAATTTTTTCC
>JBLHXN010000148.1:0-7942 GCA_047630355.1 Spirosomataceae bacterium
TAAGGAAGAAGGCAGATTACTACTTTTTGCCGAGATGAAATTACCCGGTGAGGCGTGGTTGGAGTTCAAAATGGAAGATAATAAACTGACACAAACCGCCACTTTCAGACCACTTGGTTTATTAGGTCGGCTCTACTGGTACTCCGTTTTACCATTTCACGGTTTTATTTTCCGCGGAATGCTCAGTAAACTAACCGGGCAAAGTTGAATTATTTTGAAGGTTAACCTCGAAAGTTTGCTATATTACATCGAACATAAATCCTCTTTTAATATACGATGAATCGCAGAGACTTCACCAAACAAGCGGGCATCATGAGTGCTGCCACTTTATTACCATTTGCAAAATTTTCGGAGCCGATGAAGCCAAAATTCAAATTTGGTTATCAACTGTTTAGTGTCAACAAAGACATGAACGAAGACCCACTCGGAACGCTGACGGCGTTGAAAGCGATGGGTTATCAGGATTTTGAAATTTACGGATTTGACGATAGGAAACTTACCTTTTACGGACTTCCCGCCGCTGAGTTCCGACAAATGCTAAACGATTCAAACCTCACTGCTTCGAGCGGACACTTCCTGTTTCATCAGTTGTTTGATAAATCAGAAGATGAAATGAACCGATTTGTGGATCAGTGCATCAAAGGAGCGGATGCCCTGAGCTTAAGCTATATCACGTGGCCGTGGCTCGACCCTGAACAACGTAGTATTGAAAACTTTAAGATACTTTCCGGTAAACTGAATAAAATTGGAGAACGCGTAAACGCCGCTAATTTAGGTTTTGCGTACCATAATCATGGTTTTGAGTTCGAGCCTCAAAACGGAGAATTGGGTTATGATATAATTCTAAAAGAAACCGACCCCAAGTTCGTGAAACTTCAAATGGATATGTATTGGGTGATGCACGAAGGCAAAACTACCCCAAAAGAACTCATTGCCAAACAGCCCGGTCGTTTCGTAATGTGGCACATTAAAGACATGGACAAGACTTCGCGTGATTATACCGAACTCGGCAACGGCTCCATTGACTACCACGATATTTTACCCAACCCGAAAAAATCAGGTCTTGAGTATTATTATATTGAGCAAGGCGGAAACTTCGCAACCAACCCCATGCAAAGTGCCGCTGATAGTGCCAGTTTTTTTAAAAAGGAGTTGGCGAAGTATTTATAAAAATAGGTTTAGTGCGTACAAAAAAGTGTAACGAAGAATATAGTTCCATGGAAATTCAACGCATTCAGACACTACACCCAGACCCCGGCAAAACAAACAAAAAAATTGCGACGGAAAAGTATGAGTTCATCAGAAAACGCCTGTAAACGATATTGACCAACAATGAATTGACACATACCCAATTGATGGAAGAATTGTACTCACGAGTCAAAGACAACTTTGGGGGTGGTGTATAGTGGTACGGAGAAAACGTAGAACTGGATTTAGAAGCCAGAAACGTTATCGAACGAACGGCCTCCAAACCCCAAAGTATAGGTTAGTAGCAAAGATTGAAAGTCTTTAACCGGTGTCACATTGAATTTAGAGATCGCCGCCGCGATCGTAATACTCGATATGTATCTCCGGTAAGGCACTTGCTAATTCGCCGATTATTTTACCGCAAAAGACAGAAAGCCGCGAAGGAAGTTTTATACTTCTCTTTGCGGCTTCGCGGTAGAAACACGTTCTAACCCTCTATCAACTCATCACTTTCTTCATAATATTTGCTCCCGTCATGGCGGAGGAAGTTAGTACACCAGAGAAAAGTGCCGCTCCCACTCCCGCCGAAACGATGTCCTGCCCCGTCAAATAAAAGTTCTTAATCGGTGTGCGGGGTTTTAAGAATCGCTGTCGAAAACGGTTGGGCGTGTGGTCTAATCCGTAAATCTCACCTTTGTCGTAATTCACAAAATGCTGCGTAGTAAGCGGAGAGGACAATTCATGGTACGCCACTTTATCTCGTAAATGAGGCAGTTGCTTGAATAATGCTTCGAGTAAACGGTTCGTGATATTTTCTTTCAAATTATCATAGTCATCGCCCCGTTTCATCCAGCGGCTGCCGTCCCATTCGGCGAAGGCTTCGTAGGGCACAAGCGTAATAATATCAATGGTACTTTTGTTCGGGTAGCGTTCCGACCAACTTGGGTCTTTTGCCGAAGGAAAAGAAATATAAACCACCGGAAACGGAGCGTTCAAGTCTTCCAAGTAACGGTCTACACAACCGTCGTGGTCCAAATCTCCGGGGTAAATCCAGTAGTTGGTTTTCGGCAATTGGAGTTCTTCCGGCGAACCGTCTAACCCGATGTAGAGGCAAGAATGAGCTACCGAACGTTCTACCTTCTGTAGGTTTTCGGCGAGTTTATGTTTCGTGACGGATGCTTCAGGCAGTATCTTTTGGAACGTCGTCATTACGCCCGCTCCACTTACAATTTTGTCGGCGGTGATAATTTTGCCGTCTTGCATCAAAACGCCCGTGGCTTTATTGTTTTTTATGACAACTTCTTTCACTTCCGCGTTCGTTAAAATCGTACCGCCCGCTGCTTCGATAATCGGGTCAATGTGAATCGTAATCTGCGACGAACCACCAATTGGGAAGCTGCCGCCACTGAAATAATGCTTCGCTACTGAGGCGTGCATGGCAAAACTGCTCTTTTTGGGAGTCATGCCGTAATCACCGTATTGACCCGCGAGTACTTTGATCAATTGCTCATTATCGGTCAATGATTTCAAGACCTCGTACGTAGTTCTATCGGAAAATTTATAATACGGCTCCCGCATAGACTTTCCCATCACTTTACTAATAAGAGGTGGCAACGCTTTATCCGTGTAAAATTTCTGAGCCGTTTTAGTAGCTGCAAAGACAGTATTCACGTAGGCTTCAATCGCTTCTTTTTCATCGGGAAATTTACGTCCGAGTTCATCTTTAAACTCCTGCGTTCCTTTCACAAAATCGTAGGATTCGTCCCCGATAATTATTTTATCGTAAACATCGCCCATATCCGCCCATTTCAGGTTTCCATCAGTGATATAATCGAACAAACGTTTTATCACCGAATTGGGGCGTTGTACTTCTCCGATGTAGTGAATTCCCACATCCCACTCGTAGCCTTTTCGTTTAAAAACGTGGGTAAAACCGCCAGCGGTGTAGTGCCTTTCCAAAACCAATACTTTTTGCCCTTCTTTAGAAAGAATGGCAGCGGTAGTCAGACTTCCCATTCCCGAACCAATAACAATGGTATCGTAATGAGAATCGTAGGTAGATTTCTGTTTATAGGATTGAATCATGTAATGGTCTTTTGTTGGATTGATGATTTTTTCATCAAGGTAGTGTTTTATAAAAATAGAAAAAAGTGTTTTTATAACGTACAATCAACTAATCTGACTTTGGTAGTATTCTTAGCAACTTTATCGTGATAGCCCGTCGGGCATTGAAATATAAGCCGAAAAGCGTACATTTGTTAGTTAGAATAACACAACACCTGCCCTATAAATGATTGACGAAGAATTTGATCCAGAAGAAGAATTAGAGAATTCTGAAAGTGATATAAAATTAACACCCAACCTCAATGAAGAAGACGAACCCCGTGAAGTAATTGACGAAATGTTTGAGAAGTACTTTCTCGACTACGCCTCTTATGTAATTCTGGAACGTGCCGTGCCGGCAATTGACGACGGTTTAAAGCCCGTACAACGCCGTTTCTTGCACGCGTTAAAGGAAATGGACGACGGGCGTTTCAACAAAGTAGCGAACGTGATTGGCTCTACGATGCAGTATCACCCACACGGTGATGCCTCTATTGGTGACGCCATCGTAACCATTGGGCAGAAAGAATTGCTGCTTGATATTCAGGGAAACTGGGGGGATATCCGAACCGGAGACTCCGCCGCCGCTCCTCGTTATATTGAGGTCCGGCTTTCAAAATTTGCGAACGACGTACTTTTCAACGAGGATACCACCGAGTGGCAATTGTCTTACGATGGCCGGAAACGGGAACCCGTTACGTTGCCTTCTAAATTTCCGTTGGTATTAGAATTGGGGGTAGAGGGAATTGCCGTCGGGCTTTCCACGAAGATAATGCCACACAACTTTATCGAGATTTGTGAAGCGTCTATTCGTCATTTGCAAGGCAAAACGTTTACAATTTTGCCCGATTTTTTGACGGGTGGTTTAATGGATGCCTCCAATTACAACGATGGTAAGCGGGGCGGAAAAATAAAAGTCCGTGCCCGAATTGAAGAAGTTGATAAAAAGACCCTCCGTATTTACGAAATACCCTACGGAACAACCACGTCGAGCTTGATTGATTCGATTATCAAAGCCAATGATAACGGAAAAATCAAGATAAAACGCGTGGAAGATAACACGGCAAAGTACGTGGAAATCATCGTTCATTTGCCCAATAATGTTTCACCAGATATCACAATTGATGCCTTGTACGCATTCACAAATTGTGAAGTTTCGGTTTCTCCGAATGCTTGTATTATCATTGAAGATAAACCTCACTTTATCGGTGTCAGTGAAATTCTGAGATATTCAACGGATCAGGCAAAGCACTTGTTAAAGCGTGAACTTGAGATAAAGCGTTTTGAACTGAAAGAGAAACTACTTTACAGTTCGCTCGAAAAAATATTTATTGAAAATCGTATTTACAATCTGATTGAAGAATGTGAAACGTTTGAAGCCGTAATCGAAACTACGGATAAGGGATTGGAGCCTTACAAAGCAGATTTTTATCGCGAAATAACCCGCGACGATATTTTACGTTTACTGGAAATTCGTATCAAACGTATTTCTAAATTTGACTCTTTCAAAGCCGACGAACTGATGAATCGGCTTGAAGAACAACTGGCTGAAGTAGAAGACAACCTCGAAAACCTGACCCGCTACACCATTGATTTCTTCAAAATGCTTTTGAAGAAATACAGTGAAGGGCGTGAGCGAAAAACGGAAATTCGTAAGTTTGGCAATGTTCAAGCCGCCGTTGTGGCAGCAAACAATCAAAAACTTTACGTTGATAAAGAGGCCGGGTTTATTGGCTACGGTTTGAAAAAAGCAGAGTTCGTAATGGACTGCTCAGACATTGATGATATCATTGTTTTCCTCAAAACCGGAAAGTACGTTATTACTAAAATTCAGGAAAAGCTGTTTGTTGACAAGAATATTATTTATTGTACGGTGTTCAGAAAAGGGAACGAGCGGATGGTTTATAATACCATTTACACCGATGGAAAAACCGGAAAAACTTACGCCAAGCGTTTTGCGGTTACAAGCATGACCCGCGATAAAGAATACGATATTACGAAAAGTACGCCCCGCTCAAAACTTCACTATTTCTCTGCCAACGAAAACGGCGAGGCCGAAGTAGTTTCAATATTTCTGACTTCGAGCAGCACTGCGAAGAAAAAGCAACTTGAATGGGATTTTGCTGAATTAGAAATCAAAGGACGCGGAGCCGGAGGAAACCTCATTACGAAATATCCTGTCAGACGAGTGGCATTTAAGACTGCCGGAAAGTCAACGCTCGGTGGCGTAGATATATGGTACTTGCCAAATATCGGGCGATTAAACCGCGACGAACACGGTGATTACCTTGGTAATTTTGACAACGGTGACAAAGTAATGGTTGTTTACAAAACCGGTGAATATGAATTGACGAACTTCGAGTTGACAAATCATTACGATCCCCGCCAAGTAATGCTCATCATAAAATACCGGGAAGACGGTATCATCTCGGCTTTTTATTACGACGGCGAGTCTCAGAATTATTACGTGAAACGTTTCGTAATCGAAACCTCTACCATGGATAAGAAATTCCTCTTCATCACAGACCACAACCGTTCGCAGTTGATGGCGGCATCTTGTGATGATTTACCGCGGGTACAGTTGAAATTTAAAGAAGAACGTCGCTCCGCAATTGAAACGCAGGAATTTAAAGTTGAAGAAATGGTTGATGTACGCGGTTGGAATGCTAAAGGCTACAAGCTTAATTATTCTACGGTAAAAGAAGTAAAAATGCTCGCACCCGAGATAATTGAAAAGAAAGTGGTAACAACGGGAAACGGCGACGATGAAGATGACGAAGAACAGTTGGGGTTGTTCTAATGAAAACTCTCACTAACTTACTACTTCTCGGCGACCCACGCCTTTACGAAACCTGCGAGCCTATTGAGAAATCGGAATTAGGGAACGTAGCCACGTGGGCCGCTGATTTACACAATGTAATGGAAGAGATAAGGGCAAAATACAATTTTGGCCGAGCGATTGCGGCACCGCAATTGGGCATTATGAAACGGCTCGTTTATATGAATATTGACCGCCCGGTAGTGTTCATCAATCCCGAAATTGTTACCAAAAGTGATAAGACTTTTAACATCTGGGATGATTGCATGAGCTTCCCAAACCTTTTGGTAAACGTAGAACGACATGAGACAATTACGGTCAATTATTTAGACGAAAACTGGCAACCGCAATCGTGGATTATGACCGATGATTTATCAGAGTTATTACAACACGAAATTGATCACCTTGACGGCGTACTTTGTACCATGCGGGCAATTGATAAACAATCTTTCAAATGGCGAATGTAACGCCAGAATTTACCACCTGATTATCAGCTTTTTGAGCAAATAGGTTTACGGATTCACAATGATTGTATCGGTTAATTTCCTTTTCTTATATTTACGGTTTTAAATCTCTAAACCATGCACTATCAGGTGAACTTTACTTACATTTTGTACGCCCTCTTTTTCGGAGGAGTACTGACTCAACTAATATACCTGTTGTTTATATTCACCCGCCTGATCCGTCACCGTGATTTTGAAAGCAACTACGAAGGGCAGACATTCCCGCCCGTTTCAATCATTATTGCGGCAATGAACGAACTAAAAAATTTGAAGGAATTATTGCCCCTTTTGGAAAAGCAGGATTACCCGGATTTTGAAATTGTTGTTGCGGACGACCGCTCCAGCGACGGGACGTACGATTACCTGCTTAACAATGAAGAAAGCTTTAGAAAGGTAACTTTTTCGCGGATTGAGTCCACACCGTCGCATTTTACCCCCAAAAAGTACGCGATGACCGTCGCTATTAAAAAGTCAAAAAACGACATCATTCTAACCACCGATGCCGATTGCCGCCCCGTTGATAATCAATGGATTAAACAAATGACAACGCAATTGACCGCCGACAGGTCTGTGGTTCTGGGCGTTTCCCCTTACTATTATTACAAAGGTTTACTCAATGCCTTTATTCGTTACGAAACCCTTCAAACTGCCGTTCAATACCTTTCATTTACCCTCGCCAAAATTCCTTTCATGGGCGTTGGTCGTAATTTAATGTTTCGGAAAGAGTTGTTCTGGAAAACAAACGGTTATGCACGACACGCTGATCTACTGAGCGGCGACGATGACTTATTTATCAACGAGGCAACTAACTCAACAAACGTCGCAATTTCTGTAGAAAAAGAAACGCAGGTTTACTCTGAACCGAAACGAACATTTTCGGATTGGGTGATTCAAAAAAAGCGACATTTATCTGTGGGAAAACGGTACAAAGTAAAAGATAAAGCAACAATCGGGTTACTCTGGGTAAGTCTGCTAATGTCTTGGTTTTTGTTTATTCCAGCACTATTCATCACTCCTTCTTTTGAGGTAAACCTACCCGTTTGGCTTATTGTGCCAGCTGAATTTTTGGCAAAGGCTAATGTCCAACATTGGGAACCTTTCACCAACTGGATGCGACTCGTTACCTGCGTTTTCGTGGGTTGGTTATTGCTGCGTTGGCTGATCTTAGGCTTGTGCAACAAACGCCTTTCAGTATTCGTAAAGCCTTGGAAAATTCTGTGGTATGATTTACTGTACACCTTATATATTTTCATTTTTGGAATAATTACCATTTTCTCTAACCCAAAGAAATTAAAGTGGAAATGACTGATATTAAACTACTTACTAAATA
>JBLHXN010000149.1:0-7916 GCA_047630355.1 Spirosomataceae bacterium
TAATTCCCTTTTGACTCTCCTTCGATAAAGTCGAACTTTACAGACTTGTTCAATTTCTTGTTAGATAACTGAGCACGTTGGATTTTATCACCGAAATCAAAAGCGAAGACGTTGTCGGCGTTTAAGTTTACTGTTTGGGCGAACCACTGTTGTAAGCCACCCGGATTAGAAATGTACGGGTAAATAACTTTGGGTGAAGTCTTAAAATTATATTCCCGAGCGAATTTATATTTTTCCATAATAATAGCAGTTTGATTAGCTTCGATTTACGTCTAATTTAGATTTCTTGCAAGAATTTCAGTATTTTTTTGTGGTTTCTCAACTTATCTTGACAAATAGGTTGCATTATAAAAAGTCTCTTTCTACATTTGCGACTCGAAAAAACAGCGGGGTAGCTCAGATGGTTAGAGCGTCGGATTCATAACCCGGAGGTCTGGGGTTCGATCCCCCATCCCGCTACTTGATTTTTCCCAACATTTACTCAGATGTTGGGTTTTTTTATGCTTTCTTCCGAAATACTGTCGATAAGAATTTTCGTGCAGTCTAAAACCGTGTGATGCCGCAGCATTAATAGCATTATTCTGCGTAGTTTGATGCGAAGATTCTATACTTGAACAACCCGACCACTATTGCTCCGCCAACGCTATTTCCTGCTAAAACGAGCAGTAAGAACCAGAGGTAGTCAAAAATAGAAATGTGATCAGCGAAGAGAAATGCTCCGAATACTTCAATGCTTCCGACAATGCTGTGGTGAAACCCACCAAAACCAATAACACCTGTAATCATGATAATAAGAAAAATTCGGGTGAGTGAATTCATGGTGCTGTTTAAAAGCCAATTTAAAAGACCCATCAGCCAACCGGCAACAACTGCACTCAATAAGATTACCCAGGCATCATAATGTAACACGTGATCTCCGACGGTTATCATTGTTTCGTGGGTGAAAAGACCCAGATTAGGGGCAAGAAATGCAATGAATAGGGTAAATAAGATTCCGCCAGCAATATTTCCCAAAATTACCAACCCCCAAACACGCATCATTTCCCAGCCGCTCCGCTGTCCGTTTAGCACCGGCAGAGCCAAAACGGAAGTTTGCTCGGTGAAAAGAGCCGACTTCCCAACAATAACAAGTACGAATCCTACGGGGTAAACTATGCTGAACATTTTAAAGGCACTGTCTTCGGCGATTTTTCCCGATAATAAGTAGTAGAGCGTACAGACAAGGAAATAGCTTATGCCTATTTCAAGCCCCGCAATGATAGCACTCAAGATTACCGCTTTGTTTTTTAACTTAAATATCTCTTCACCTTCGTGAATGACGCGGCTCATGATCTCGCTATACTTATTTTCGCTATCTATATCATTAGATTGCTTCTCCAGTTCTTTTTGGTAAATCTCTTGCTCTTTTGGTTCCATGAGGTATGTTAGAGTATATTGTGGAGGTTTTGTGCAAGTGTGGTGACAGAGGTCTAAATGTGTTCGGTAAGTCAGGAAACTATAAAAAGTTGTACCAAGGCCGAATGCGTTTGACTCAACCTTTCTGTAACAAACGGTGGTTACACGTTGAATGTTTTCTGCTGAGGGCAGCAGAATGCCACGACGGTACCGGGAGATAGTAAGGCAATGCTCGAAGTTATTCTTTAATTCTGCTTCTACTCACATCAGGTTTGAATGTGTTATTAAGTTGAGTGGTGAAAAATATATCTTGCTGTTTACGTAAAAATACCGATCAACATATTTCGTAAGATGTCGTTTGGGTCATTTGATGAAGTCCCGACCCCTTTACTTGCCAAGTCAGCGTCTTTCAATGCTCCAATTGCATTAATCACTTGCGATACTTCATACCTCGAAGCCGCCATCTTGTATTCGCTCAGAAAGTAGGGGCGAAGTTCCAGAATTTTGCTCAATTCGGTTTCTGACTTATGACCGCTGTACTTAAGGAGTAGTAGCTTTGAGAAGTAATTAAACAGGACGATGATTAACGGTTGAATTGGGTTCTTCTTCGCATTTTTTCCCATGTAAGTTATAATTTTGAATGACTGAGCAAAATTTCTTCTGCCCAATGCTTTTTGCAACTCGAACACATTAAAATCTTTGCTGATGCCCACGTACTTTTCTACGTGCTCTTCCTCAATACTTTGCCCAATTGTGAGATTTAACAGTATCTTGTCAATTTCTTTGGTGAGTTTGGGTAAATCATTACCAGTATGTTCAATCAGAAGGTGATTGGCTTTTAGGGATATGGTTACTCCTTTTGACTGACAATAGGAAGATACAAAATCGGGTAATTCGTTATCGTAAAGCGGTGCTGACTTAAATACAAAAGCATTTTTCGTGAAACTCTTAACCCAAGATTTCCGCTCGTCTAATTGTGTATCAAACTGAAGAACTAATACGGTGGAAGTCAATGGGTTTTCGGCGTAACCTTTTAGAAGTTCGTTCTGTTCTTTAATATTTATATCTTGAATAGACTCAGCACTTTTAACGACAATAAGCTGCCTTTCTGCCATCATCGGGTAGCGTCTTGCCGCATTGATGATATCGCCCACTTTTATGTCTTTACCGAAGAGGATTTGCTCGTTGAAGCTCTTCTCAGAGATTGGAACGGCTAATTCAGTAATTCGCTCGGTAAGTTGATTCGCGTAATAGGGTTCTTTGCCGTGAAATAAGTACAGCGGCGAAAGGGACTTTTTCGTAATCCCCTTTAAGACGGTTGAGAAATTACTTTTCATTGGCAAAAATCGTGGTTTGAATAAAGTTATCGCTCATCGCTATCAACTCGGGATAAAATATCATAAACTGTTGGTTGAGGTAGTCGTAATTTGCCCGGAAAGCGGGGAGAGATTCGTTGAGGTGGTTCTCAATTCCAATTTTGATATTTACACTTTGCATCGCTCGCTCTAAGCCCCATTCGTGTTCGTAGTGCATTAGCCATTCGTAAGAAACCATTGAATCTACTACTTTTGATAAAAGCGGAGGATAAAATTCTTTGTATTGTGGAAGGATATTGTAAACGGTTTGACAGAAATCTGGTAACGGTACATCGTAAAACGCCGACCAGTTTTTGATTAAAAAGTGATCGAAGAATATGTCAACCACAATGGGTGAATATTTACCAATCGAATCGTAAAAAAGACTTTTACAATTTGCCACGTTTTCGTTCGTATCGGTGAACGTATCAATTAACCTGTGCAACTTGACGCCAACCTTTAATTCTTCCGTCAAAAAAGCATTTCGTGGATGTTCGATTCTCCCAGTAATAAAATCCTCAATCATATTTCCCGCCAAGATTTCATCGATGCCGCCAGATAGTGCTAAGTGAGCTAAGTAATTCATAAAGTCATTTTCTCTACCTCGATTCCAAATTTACGCAAAAACTCTACGCCTTCGTCTGTCGGGATTCCTTTGTATTCGGCGTAAGAGTTTAAGAAGAATACCTTCTTTATTTTCATGGTATAAATTACACGTGCACAGGAAATACATGGAGATAAAGTTACATAAATGGTTCCGCCTTCTACCCGGCTTCCATTCTTGACAGCGTGTAATATAGCATTCTGCTCGGCGTGGAGGGCAAGACTGCAGCTTCCTTTTGAGTCCTTCGGACAACCGGCAATCCCGAAATCTTCATCGCAGTTATGGGTTCCGGCGGGTGGGCCGTTGTAACCGATTGAAATAATTCTTGTTTCGTTTGCCAGCACTGCCCCAACCTGAGCCCGAACGCAATGCGACCTTTTCGCCAAGTTAGCGGCGAGTTCCATAAAGATTGTATCAAAATCAGGTTTCTGTTCTTTGGTCATATTCAAAATGTAATAATTTTTCTGGTCTGAGAGGTAGTAGCTGTTTGTAACTGAACAAAGAAAACACCGTTGGTTTTAGTTAGTTCGTTTACTGAAATTAAAGCTCCTGGGAAATCAATATAATCTTTGGTTGCTATCAATTTTCCAGATAGCGTGTATAAGTTAATCGTAAAGTTTTGAAAATCTGGTAGCTTGATGCTGATTTGCACTGATGTATTTGTGCCCGGATTATTGATGATTGAAAGTGTAGGTGTTGCAACTGGCTGAAAATTCAACTTCGCCGCTTTTACCAACCTGTCACGCCGTTGTGAGATTTTTAAAATAGTCCGCACCCTTCCTTTTTGATCCTGAGTGAAAATACTCATGCACGAATCGGGCGTGTAATCGAGGTAGTTTTCAATCATCGGTAATCGCGATACGCGGTCGCACCGCGAAGGTTGGGCCACGCACAAATTAGTATTAGGGCCAGATACTCGTGGTGTGTCCTCGCAGTAATCAGTTCCGCAAAAAGAATCTCCCCACGTATGAATCAGCCCGAACCAGTGCCCAATTTCGTGCGTCGTGGTCCTGCCATAACTGTATGACCCAAATGATGCCGTTCCTATTCTGTTCCCGAAAACGGTATGGTCAATTATGACTCCATCGGTAGCTGCGTTTGTTTCGTCAAAATCAAGTCCGTTAAAATTACCTGTTGGAAACTCAGCGTAGCCAATGTAATTATCGCTCAACGTGGTAACCCAAATGTTGAGGTAGCGTTCCGAATCCCAATAGGAAAGTGACGATAGTAAGTCATTATCCCCGAATACATCGTAAGATTTTTTTGGATTATACTCCCGAACTATTCCATTCGTAGGTAAACCATTGGGTGTTGTTTGAGCTAACGCGAAATTTAATTCCATGTCCGCTCCAACGAGATTGCTGTTGAACCCTAATGTATTCGGTAGCCGACGGAAATCATTGTTCAATACTTTGATCTGCGACAATATTTGTTCGTTGCTGATATTCCCGTTACCACTTCCTCCAATAATTCCCGACTCATTTGCGTGAATTACGTGAACTACTACTGGAATTGTTATAACTTCTTCATTAGTTCTGGTTTGACGATCGTACGTAAATTCCGCTCGTTCAATAACCTTTTGTAGTTGTTCGTACTTTTCTGAATCATTATTTTTGCCACCTACGGCACATTTTCTGACCTGTGAATAACCACTGTGAAAAAGTACGAACAACAAACTACTTAATATTATTCTCCTCTTTTTCATAAGCCTTCAGAATCTCTACCACTAATGGGTGACGTACTACGTCGCTGGCATCCAGTTCAATGAATTTGATGCCATCTATATTGCGGAGCATTCGGTAGGCGTCTTTTAATCCTGACCTTTGACTTCGGGGCAAATCTATTTGAGTAATATCCCCGGTAATCATCATCTTGGATTCTGGTCCCATTCTGGTCAAGAACATTTTCAGCTGCATTGATGTCGTGTTTTGAGCTTCGTCAAGTAGGATAAACGCATCGTTGAGAGTTCTTCCCCGCATGTAAGCAAGCGGTGCAATCTCTATGATGTTCTTCTCGATGTATCCGTTCAGTTTTTCGGCGTTCAACATATCGTGCAGCCCATCGTAAACGGGGCGGAGGTAGGGGTCAATTTTTTCCTTCAAATCTCCGGGTAGGAAACCGAGGTTTTCGCCCGCTTCAACTGCTGGCCGGGTGATGATGATTTTCTTTACTTTTTTGTCTTTCAAAGCTTGCACCGCAATTGCCACCGCCGTGTAGGTTTTTCCTGTTCCGGCGGGTCCGACCGCAAATACAATATCATTGGTCTTAGCTGCTGCAACTAATTTGCGTTGGTTGGCGGTTTTAGCTTTTATGGCTTTGCCATTTGCCCCGTACACGATAACGTCATCAGAGAAATTTAATTTTGAAAGTGCGGTCGTTTTGTCGTCAGCTACGTAATTTTCAACGTCTTTTTTCGAAAGCTTTCCGTACTTTTCAATATGGCTGATTAAATTCTGAATTATACTCTCAATGTAGTCTATCTCTCTATCGCTGCCCTTTAACACTAAATCACTGCCACGAGAAATTACCTTTGTTTTCGGAAAGGCTTTGCTAATTACTCTGATATTGACGTTCTGAATACCTAAAAAATCAATTAGTGATATTTCCTCTAAACTTATTTTTCGTTCTATCAAGTTATGTTATAATTTAATTTTTATCTATTTCCAAAATTCAATAATTTATTCACAAATACATCATTTTTTCCACAATATTTGTTTAGATTAAATGGTAAGTGGTTGATGTATAGGGATTTATATATTATATTTATTTTCTCGGGAAAGGTAGTAAATTCAGCAATCAAATTATTTATCGTAGTATTGTAGCAGAAACCTACTAAATGGAAAAAGACTTTTCGAGCATGCTCAGACAAAACCGCAAGGGTTCAGGAATGAATCTGTGGTTTGAAAATTATCAGAAGGAAACCGGTAAAATACCACCTCAATCGGTTGATATTGAGGAGGCGGTGCTTGGTGCGTTGATGATTGAAAAAGATGCGTTGACAACAGTAGTTGACATCTTACAGTCAAACTCGTTCTATCGGGAGGCTAATCAACGGATTTATAAATCTATCATTAATCTATTCGCCAAATCAGAGCCAATTGACTTGCTTACTGTTACGCAGCAATTGCGTAAAGAAGGCGAACTTGAATTTGTGGGTGGTGCTCAATACCTCGCTAAGTTGACCTCGCGGGTTAATTCGGCGGCAAACATTGAATACCATGCTCGCATCATCTCTCAGAACTCAATTAAGCGTGATTTGATTCAGGCGGCTTCCGTAATCTTGCGGGATGCTTTTGAGGATACGCAGGACGTTTTTGATTTGTTGGATAAAACCGAGCAATCTTTCTACGAAATCTCCGAACGGAATATCCGGAAGAATTATCAGGATGCGGCTTCTATCATGAAAGCCACGATAGACGAACTGGAAAAGAAGAAAGATAATAAAGACGGATTGACGGGAATAGCCAGTGGTTTCACTGCTCTGGACCGTATAACCGGTGGATGGCAAAAAACGGAATTAACAATTATCGCGGCACGCCCGGCAATGGGAAAGACTGCATTTGTGCTGAACGCCATGCGGAATGCCGCCGTTGATTTTAACCAGCCAGTAGCTATATTCTCACTTGAAATGTCCTCAACGCAGTTGATGTTGCGTTTTATATCTTCTGAAGTGGAGATCAGCAGTGAAAAACTGCGAAAAGGTACTTTAGAAGAGCATGAGTGGCAGCAACTTCACCATAGAATTGACCGTTTGTCAAGTGCCCCGATTTTCATTGACGATACACCTGCTCTTTCCATTATGGAACTTCGGGCAAAATGCCGACGACTGAAAGCTCAGCACGATATACAAATGATTGGCATTGATTACCTTCAGTTGATGACGGGTGATGCCAATACCAAAGGAAACCGTGAACAGGAAATTGCCTCTATTTCACGAGCTTTAAAAAACCTCGCTAAGGAATTGGACGTTCCGGTAATTGCCCTTTCGCAGTTGAGTCGTGCGGTGGAAACACGAGGCGGAGACAAACGCCCAATGCTTTCCGACTTACGTGAATCTGGTTCGATTGAGCAAGACGCTGATATGGTTATGTTTTTGTACCGACCTGATTACTATAAAATCACGGTTGATGATGATGGAAACTCAACAAAAGATACTGCTGAACTAATTATTGCCAAAAACCGAAGTGGTATGACCGATACTGTTCGTTTGAAGTTTATTGGACAATTTACCCGATTTACAGACATTGACGGATTTTATAATCCGTTGGCAGGATTTAAGAAATATGATGCTGTTCAGGCTGAAAGCGGAGGAGATGATCCTTTCCAATCATTTGAAAAGTCTGGTTCATCATCTGGTGAAGTAGTTCTTGGGAGTAAAGCCAATATTAGAAATGACGATAAAGGAGATTCTTCAACTAATAATGAAGACGACGAAGAATATATGTTCTGATTTAAACCTTCACTTAGATCAGGTTCTGAAAACCTAACTCATTTTACCCTCACAAGATTTTATAAACAAATCCTGTGAGGGTAAAATTTTGTAGAGAAAGATGGGAACGAGC
>JBLHXN010000150.1:0-7694 GCA_047630355.1 Spirosomataceae bacterium
TATTTTTTTAACAACATCGGCTGGCTTTTGAGCAACAACGTTAACCGATAATAAGGCTACGGTGCAGAAAAGAATTGCGGAAAGAAAAACTCGTTTCATAGAATTAAGGTTTTGAAGTTATTCAACGTCATAAAACTATCAAAAGACGAATAGTTAATCATCAATTTTATAAATTCTTTTTGAAATGAACCCCAAAATATCAATCAGACCAACGGTTACTACTGAACCCACCGATAATATCAGCGAAGCTTTTCAGAACGCCACGCTTCGTCCAATCCTGAAATTACAGCACGATATTTTTCTGGAAATTTTCAGGAATTACCTCGTAAAACGAAAGAAAGCATTTGACCAAATGGCGGTGGAAGACCGAGCAATTTATATCGAGCAAACGCTCAAAACCGATCAAAAATTTAAGCAATTCCTCATCGGAACGGTGATTGGATTATTCACGGTTGAAGAACTGAAAATATATTTTGAAAACGAAAACGAGCTAAACCGCCGAACAATTACCATGCTCATTGAGCGATTGAAAAGCGTTTTGGCGGCTGAATAAGCCGTTTAAACACGACAAAGTCATTCTCGTGGACAGGGTGAAACACACCGCCGCACTGGGAACGGAATAGCTATTTAATCAGCGAGTGCAACTCGCCATACACCCGACCGACGGTGCAACCATCGGATAGCAGAGTATAACACAGCGGTCATTTCATATTTTTATTTTTCGAAGAAAAGTCTTCCAAGGTTCACCATTAATCAGCTCAGGAAAAAATTTCACTTCATCATTATTAACACCATAAGTACCATAAAAACCAATAATTCCAATTTTATCATTTACAATAAACCTCTCGTCCATATTTGAAATAAACGGAGTATAATAGTACTTGCTTAGGTTCAAAGAGTACGACTGAAAGTTTTCAGATGTTACATCGAAAATAGAGAAATACTTGCTTGTTTCTTTTTGAAAAATAAACCCCATCGTTTTTTCTGCATAATCCTCAAGGGGTATCTCCTTAAAGAAATTCTTATTGCTAATGACTCTGTGATCGCAAAAATTAAAAAGTAATGGCTGCGACGACGTAATCTGACTGGTGTCATTTTTACATATCGTCTTGTATACGATTCTTGTCACGCTTAATGGTTTGAAAAAACCTTCTTTATACTCTCGAGCGAACAGCACACGTGACAACAAGTGTTGAGCTTCATTAGCCCCCACATTACGTATTTCTTGTAAGAACACATCTAATTGCTGAATAGTATCACCTTCTGAAACAAGAAAGTCACTAATGTTTATAATATTTTTCGGTTGGTGAAAAAGAAGCGTTATGAAGTAGGTTCGCTTTTTCCCAGCTTTAATAGTTATACCATTACAGATTGTTAGCTTTTTTCTAAGGGGTTTTAGCTTAAGGAAATAGTCGATGGTCTCAAGTTGACCTAAATTATTTTCATTACTTACGATAATAACCCTCTTTTGAGCGTTCATATTTGTTGAGTATAAAACAAAGCCAATAGTTAATACCGATGCTCTAATTACATGCTGCCCCAGTGTCAGCACATTTTTCACCTCTACTTTGATTATTTCCAAGTTTTTCATTGTCAATTATACTTTTTATCCTTGCTTTTTGCCATGGTGCAGGTTGGTAACAACCTGCACGGGTGTATCACGCATTCCCATACTTGCGTTTTAGAATAAACCTTGTTCGATTCTTTCCTTGTTCTTTCATCTTTTGCCCAGTACTCAGGCAAACTCTATAAAATTAGTAGATTTTAAACTATTTTCGCCCGAAATTGTGTTTCTCCTGAATAAATAAACCATCAAAGATAATTATGTTCCGCTTCACCGCTATCCTTTCTATTTGTATTCTGTCGCTATTTTCGTGTTCTGAATCTACCGAAATAAAATCAGGTAGTTGGCGGGCAGAGGTTTCAACCATTGCCGGAGCGTTACCTTTTAACTTGGATATTCAGCAGAAAGGTGACGGTTACGAAGTTCACGCTATAAACGGCGAAGAGCGTTTATTGATGGACAAAGCTTACCTCGACGAAGAAGATTCGCTTCATATTCCGATGGAAATTTTCGATGCGGAAATTATTGCGAAAGCAAGCGGCGACAAATTAAACGGTGTTTTCAAGAAAAAAATGGGCGATTTGACCGTACGGGAAAGTAATTTCACTGCGACATTCGGAGAAAATCATCGCTTCGTTGAAAAAAGCGAAAAAACAACATTTGATGTTTCAGGAAAATACGACGTTGAATTCAGGTACGACAACGAAAGCTACCCCGCCGTTGGGGTTTTTGAGCAAACCGGAAACGAAGTAACCGGAACGTTTTTGACCACGACCGGAGACTACCGCTATTTACAAGGGAACGTAGTAGATGACTCTCTTAAACTAAGTTGTTTTGACGGAACGCACGTTTTTCTCTTCAAAGCGAAAATTGAAGAAGATAAACTCGTCGGTGGAGTTTTTTGTGCAAGTTTAACTTACACGGAAGAATGGTCAGCTGTGAAAAATGAAAACGCCGTTCTACCCGAAGCAAATTCTTTAACGCATTTGAAAGAAGGCTACGATAGCATCAAATTTAGCTTCAAAAACGAGAAAGGTGAGACAGTTTCTCTTACCGACGAACGTTATCAAAATAAAGTGGTGGCAGTACAAATATTAGGTTCGTGGTGCCCGAATTGCATGGATGAAACGAAGTTTTTAGTGCCTTTCTACGAAAAGAATAAAGGTAAAGGTTTTGAGGTAATCGGTTTGGCGTTTGAAAAGAAAACCGACCCTGATTTTGCTTACCCAAAAATTGAGCGGATGAAAGAGCGTTTCAACGTCCCGTACGAAGTATTGATTGCGGGAATAAATGATAAAACAGAAGCGGCAAAGTCACTACCGATGTTAGACCATATTCTTTCTTTCCCAACGTTAATTACCATTGACAAGAAGGGAAAAGTAAGAGAAATCCACACGGGTTTCAGTGGTCCCGGAACGGGTGCGTATTATGATAAGTTTGTAACGGACTACAACCGCTTGATTGAGAAGTTATTGAACGAGTAAATTGGAGCGTGGTTTTACTTAAAAATCCCTTTCGGATCAGGTTTATGAGAAAGCAGGCTTGTCAGAATGTGTATATCTGATTCTTTCGGAGCTATTTCGTGTCCTTTATGAAAGCTTAGCCAAGCTTCATCTACTTTTCCGTTGATGAGCTCTGCCAATGCTTTTTGCATGTAAGCATTAGTATACTTAGGATTTTCTTCGATTGCCTTTTCAGTGAGTTCAAATGCTCGGCTCAGGTGTTTGGGATGCTCAGTTTCCGTAAATAATTTGATGTAAACGGTCGCTAAATCTACCATCAGGGTAACGTTCTTTTCTTTGGCAGCTTTCACCCCGTGCTCCATAAATAACGTTGATTCTTCGAAACGCTCTTCCTGGAATGTCATCACGCCCAAACCCCAATAAGCGTCCACGTTATTTTCGTCTAATAAATACGCCCAATCAAAGCGTTTTCTCGCTTCTTTGCGGTCTCCTTCAGAAAGGTAATTCCACCCCATTTTGCTAAAGAAAGTGCTCGCTTCAGCATCTGTGTCGAAACTTTGGTGGCACTCAGTCAAAAGTTTAGCGTAGGTATCTCGCTGACTTTCAATCTTTAATAAATATTCAATTGGCGGTGGCGAAGAATAGTTAATTGTAGAGAAATCAGTACGTAATGCGTAGACAGCACCTTCGTTTTGTTGCTTTCTTAAAGAGAAGACTTTGCCCGTAAAAATAGCTCGCGTAAGCGATATACGTTCTACATTCACAGATTGATAGGCAATGTCTTGTGAATAAGACAACGTTGAGGAAACCAGCAATAAGGAAACGATACGATATTTCATCATAAGCAAAATCCTGACAAGAGTTTGATTCGAGGTAAGGTAGTAACGTTTTTTGAAACACAAAATTATGCCCCTACCTTTTCTTACTCGGATTTTTACCTTTCGAGTTAGAACCCTTCCCTTTTTTAGACTTAGAAGCCCACGAATTTTTAAATTTCTTATCGTGAAATGCTCCCTGAAATGTTGGGTCAGCTTTCTTGCGTTGCTCGTCCACAACCCGTAACATTGTCTGCTGTTCTTCAAACGGAGTTTCAGTAACTTCTACAACACCTGGAAGGTCTTTCTGCGGGATTTTTGTGCGAATAATATCCTCAATTTTTGTGATGTGATACGCTTCTTCTATCGTCATGAACGTAATTGCCACACCCGAAAGATTGGCTCGTCCCGTCCGGCCGATGCGGTGAACGTAATCTTCGTAAATAACGGGAACATCAAAGTTAAAAACGTGGCTTACTTCGTTAATATCAATTCCCCTCGCTGATACGTCTGTAGAAACAAGCACCCGAACTTCGCCCGCTTTAAAGGCTTCCATAGAATTCATGCGGGTATTTTGCCCTTTATTGGCGTGGATTACCCGCAGGTTTTTCTTGTCCATTATTTTACGCCCCAAAAACTTGTGGACGTTATCCGCCACGGTTTTTGTTCGGGTAAATACAATTGCCCGTACCACCTCTTTATTTTCTAATAAATGAGCTAATAGGTTCAATTTCGTGCGAAAGTTGGGAACTTCGTAAAGCCACTGCTCCACCGTTGCGGCGGCAGTTGCCTGCGGAGTTACTTCCACCCGAACCGGAGCTTCTAAAAACTCCTGAGAAAGCCGTTCCACACGATCAGAAAAAGTAGCGGAGAAAAGCAGATTCTTCCGTTTTCGGGGAATGACCTCTAAAATTCGACGAATTTGCGGCATGAAACCCATATCCATCATTTTATCGGCTTCATCTAAGATCAGGTATCTGATACCTCTCGCAAAGATTTCACCTTTGCTATACAAATCCAAAAAACGTCCGGGAGTTGCCACTATAATGTCTATTCCTTTGCGTAATGTTTCCGTTTGGGCTTTTGGACCAACGCCCCCGTACAATGCTACGTGCCGCAAATCGGTATATTTTCCCAATTGAGTAATTTCATCATTTATCTGACTAACGAGTTCGCGGGTTGGAGCCAAAATCAGGCAACGGGCGTGTTCTCCCTGAGCATATTTTGCAATCATCAGTAACGGCAACACGAAT
This sequence comes from Spirosomataceae bacterium, assembly GCA_047630355.1. GTDB lineage: Bacteria > Bacteroidota > Bacteroidia > Cytophagales > Spirosomataceae > JANQUM01. Next base: position 5,096 of record JBLHXN010000150.1, read on the forward strand.
GCTGCCGTTTTACCAGTACCGGTTTGAGCAATTCCCAAAACATCGTGTCCTTGTAAGATTAAAGGAATGGCTTTTTGCTGAATGGGAGAAGGTTCGGTGTAACCCAAATCATCAACGGCGTTTAGTAACTGCCGGTTAAGGGCGAAATCTTCAAATGTAGCTATTGTTTCCGATTGGCTCATGCTGTATTTTTTTGCAAATTTACACTTATTGTTTGCCGCTGACGGCTTTGTTTAACTTAATAATCTAATTTTATGGCTCATCTACAACTCATATCAGACACTATTCCGTGGGCAGATTACAAAATAATCAAACTCGACGGCGAAAAATGCCAAACGCTGCGTGGCTTTTACGAAGCTATCGCCGAAGCGATGGAATTCCCCGACGACTTCGGTTTTAATATTGATTCACTGGACGAAATGCTCTGCAATCTTTCATGGATAGAAGAAGAAAAAATCGCCGTCTACACAGAAAATTCCGAACATTTTCTATCGAAAGAACGAAACGAAAGCAAGAAACTCACTTTATTAGATAGGCTATCTGCCACCTGCGAAGACTGGCGTTGGATGGAACCTGACGAAAGCGAAGATGATTTCGAGAAAAAACAACTCACCTTTCTTTTCGATGAAAGCGACAATATCCGAGAATTATTAAAAAAGACGGAGGAGTGAAAACCGGAAGAACCTTACACTAAAATATTAAACGCCGCTCTTTGCATAAAACAAGTAGCGGCGTTTAATCCCTTATCTCAAGTCTTGAAATCTTATCGAACCGGAATAATAACCTTCGTATTTTCCCACATTAGGTTCACGTTTATCCCGTTGTCAGCACTTACTAATTTAATCGTGAGCTGTTCTACTTGTGAAGTGATTTCTTCCGCTGGTACCTCAACGCGTAATAAATCTTCACTTTCACTGTAATTCGTCCCCCACTGTCCGGTTTCTTTGTTCAGAATGATTGTCCAGTTACCTTCGCTCGGGATTGACCAAAGCGTATATTCTCCGACCGGAACAGCTTCTCCGGCTACGGTTACGTCTTTATTAAAAGAGATAATCGTGGCGGCGTTTGCACCAGTACGCCATACTTTCCCGTAAGGTATAAGCTCGCCAAATATCTTACGACCTTTCATTTTCGGTTGACAGTAAGTTACGTTGACTTCAAGTCCGTTATTATCAAAGGAAAGCTTTTCTTCGGGACTCAACGTGCTCGTATAAGCAAAAAAACCAGTAGCAGCAATTACCAAAATCAATAGAACCGCGAGTAAAATTTTCCAGACTTTTTTCATTTCTTATGAGTGGTTTTTATTTGGTTAGATATTCTTTCTACAACGGTAAAGTTCCCTAAAAAATTCATTTGTCAATTAATGGGAAAAGACCTAAAAAAAAGTCAATTTTGTGCATTATTTTTTTCGATGCCTTATTTACAAATAATAAGGTCTATACGAGCCAATGCAAGATATAATCCACTTACTTTCAGACTCTATTGCCAATCAAATTGCGGCGGGTGAAGTAGTACAACGTCCCGCTTCGGTGGTAAAGGAGTTGTTAGAAAACTCAGTGGACGCGAAGGCGAAGAATATTCAACTCGTTATCAAAGAAGCAGGGAAAACATTGATTCAAGTCGTTGATGATGGTTTCGGAATGTCTGCTACCGATGCCCGAATGTCTTTCGAAAGGCACGCTACTTCAAAAATTCGGGTTTCAGATGATTTGTTTGGAATTCGCACCATGGGTTTTCGGGGCGAAGCACTTGCTTCCATTGCCGCCGTTGCTCAAGTAGAACTCCGAACGCACCGATTGGTAGACGAACTCGGTACACTTATCCGGATTGAGGGCAGCGAATTTAAAGCCCAAGAGCCAATTGCCACGCCGAAAGGCACAAACCTTCAGATCAAGAATTTATTCTTTAACGTTCCCGCCCGACGTAATTTCCTGAAATCTAATGCGGTAGAAATGAAGCACATCATTGATGAGTTTCACCGAATTGCTTTGGCTCATCCCGAAATCAGTTTTTCGCTCCATCACAACGAAGTAGAAATTTATAGCCTTGCAAGCAGCAAGCTGAGCCACCGTATTGTAGATATTTTTGGTAAAAGTTACCGTCAGCAACTTGCCAGTTGCGACGAACAAACACCGTTTGTATCAGTCAGTGGCTACATCGGGAAACCCGAAGCGGCAAAAAAAAGCCGGGGCGAACAGTTCTTTTTCGTGAACAACCGTTTCGTAAAACAACCGTATTTGCACCACGCTATTCTGAGTGCATTTGACGCCACAATTCAGAAAGGATCTCATCCGTTTTACGTGTTATTTATAGAAATTGATCCGTCGCACATCGATATTAATATTCATCCGACGAAAACCGAAATAAAATTTGACGACGAACGTGCCGTTTACGCAATTATTCGTTCGGCGGTTCGGCAGGCGATTGGCGTTTATAACCTCACTCCTTCTATTGACTTCGAATCTGATATTAATTTTGGGAATCTAACATCTCCTTCGCAGCGTCAAAATAATGCGTCATCATCAACTATCAGAGGAAACGAAGAGTCTATTTCGTCCTTTGAGCGGGAAAAGCCGAATTCATTGGAACGAGCAAACGC
>JBLHXN010000151.1:0-7656 GCA_047630355.1 Spirosomataceae bacterium
CATGGTTTGGGCTACGTCTGCCACGGAAACGCCCAAGCTTTGGGCTTTATCGCGGTCAATCGTAATTCTGAGTTCGGGTTTGCTGAACTTTAAGTCAACGTCTGAGATTGAGAACGTAGGATGCTGTTGCACTTCGTCCATGAATTTTGGTAAGTATTCTCGCAATGGCTCAAAGCCGGGAGCTTGAATTACGTACTGAACGGGTAATCCACCCCGCCGGCTCACGGCAATAGTTTGCTGCTCACTCACGAAAGTTCGTCCGTTAGGAATGGTCTTGATGATTTTATTGAGATAATCCGCGATTTCGTGTTGTGAGCGTTCCCGATCGGGCGGATTTTTCAGCGTCAAGCGGGCGAAACCGGTATTCGCCCCACCCGAACCCGTAAAGCCAGGGGAAGTCACGGTTAAAACTCCTTTGCGTTCGGGAACGGAATCCTGCACCATTTTCGCCACGTCCAAAATGTATTCGTCCATGTATTCGTAGGAAACCCCTTCGGCCCCGCTCATAATTATCTGCAAATTACTGCGGTCGTCAAGCGGGGCGAGTTCAGACGGAATTTCCCGGCCGATAAAAAATACCATTGCGAAAACGACGCCAAGAATTGGAAATACGATCCATTTTTTTGCAAGGAAATTCTTCAAACTGTTTCCGTAACCGTCTTCAAAACGCTCGAAATACGGTTCGGTGGCTAGGTAAAATTTGCCACGCTTGGCGTCTTTGCGGTTCAGGTAAGCGTTGAGCATTGGCGTAAGTGTTAGTGAAACAAACGCTGAAATCAATACCGCCGAAGCAAGTACTAAACCGAATTCACGGAATAGTTTTCCGACGAACCCTTCCATAAAAATAACGGGCAAAAATACCGCCGCCAGCGTAATGGAAGTTGAAAGAACGGCAAAGATAATTTCGTTCGAACCTTTAATGGCGGCCTCGATGGGGTTCATGCCCTCCTCAATCTTTTTGTAGATGTTTTCCGTGACCACAATACCGTCGTCCACCACCAAACCTGTTGCTAAAACTACGGCGAGTAACGTCAGAACATTGATGGAAAAACCCAGAATATACATGACAAAGAATGTTCCGATGAGTGAGACTGGAATGTCAATCAACGGACGAATGGCAACAATCCAATCCCGGAAAAAGAAGTAGATAATAAGCACTACCAAAACAATGGCAATCAGGATGGTTTCTGCTACTTCTTCCACTGAGTTTTCGATGAATACGGTGTAGTCTAAAATGGTATCCATCACGTAATCGTCTGGCAATGTTTTCTTGATTTCTTCGGCTCGGCGGTAGCCTTCTTTCGCGATGTCGAGGTAATTAGCTCCTGGTTGATTTGATAATGCAATTCCGACCATTGGGCGGGAATTCCATCGTAAGATAGTTTCCTCGTCTTCAGCAGCTAAGGTAGCGTAACCTACGTCTTTGAAACGGACTACCTGATTGCCTTCGCTTTTGATTATCAGTTCGTTAAATTCACTTTCGGTAGATAATTTACCAATTGTTTTTACCGTTAATTCGGTAGTATTTCCCTGTAATTTTCCGCTTGGAAGTTCTACGTTTTCACGGTCAAGAGCAAGTTTAATATCTTGGGAAGTAATACCTAAAGCTCCCATTTTTTCGGGGTTCATCCACAGCCGCATGGCGTAGCGTTTGAATCCCCAAATACGCACGCTACTAACTCCCTCAATGGTTTCAAACCTCGGTGCAATCACGTTTTCGGCGTAATCGCTTACTTCGAGCATTGAGCGGTTTTCGCTTTGCAATGTAAACGCCAGAATTGTTTGAGCATCGGCATCGGCTTTTGCTACAATGGGCAAGCCTTCAATATCGTTTGGTAAAACGTAAGCTGCCTGTGAAACCTTATCCCGCACGTCATTGGCGGCACGTTCCATGTCAACGCCCAAATCAAACTCAATCGTAATGCGGCTTGAACCCTGATTACTCGATGAGCTAACCGAACGAATCCCCTCAACGCTATTCAGAACTTTCTCCAGCGGTTCGGTAATCTGCGACTCAATAATGTCAGCGTTTGCTCCGGGATAATTAGTACTGACCGTTACTACGGGCGGATCAATGGCGGGAAATTCCCGCACACCCAGGTACTGAAACCCGATGAATCCGAAGAGGATAATCATCAAGTTCATGACGATTGCCAGCACGGGGCGTTTGATTGATAAAGTTGAAATACTCATTTTTTATTAGTCAGAAAGTCGGATTATTAATAGGGTAGAGAACCATCAAATGGATAACTACTAAGTAATTTTGGTTGTCTTAGTCGGAGCAAACCCTCTCTTGGGTGGGGCGACCGACGCTCGGCGGACGGGGTGAGTATCACGCCGATTTAAGATAACTCTTTTAAAATCTAATCAATTTCTCGGCCTTACGGCAGCACCGTTTTTTAGCGTAATTAAACCACTGGTAATTACGGAGTCGCCGATTTGTAAGCCGTTTATTACTTGTACGCTGCGTTCGTTGCGTAGTCCGGTTTTAATCATTGCGTCGGTTGCTTTACCGTTTCGCATGACGTATACTTTCTTGCCATCTAAAATCGGTACAACGGCGTCTGTAGGAATCATAATAGATTGCTCCGTTCCGAGGTTTAAATTTACCCGAACGAACATTCCGGGGAGTAAATCTCCGCCGTTATTTGTGGCCCGTGAACGAATGCGTAACGTCCGTAAATTTTCGTCAACCTTTGGATCAATGGCAATAACGGTGGCGGTATAATCCTGCGGACTGCCGTCTCGTTGAAACGTGATTTTTTGTCCCCGCTTGATGAGTTGGGAATATTTTTCAGGAATCGTGAAATCGATTTTTACGGGATTAGTCTGCACCAGTGTTCCGATAACGGTGGCGGGAGTTATGTAGGCTCCTTCGGAAATATTTTTAAGTCCGATTTTACCGTTAAATGGAGCTGTGATTACGGTTTTACGAAGTTGTACTTCAAGTAATTCTTTATCCACGCTTAACGTTTTGGTTTTATTTATCGCTATTTCGTACTCTTCTTTGCTGATGGCGTTTATGTCAAGCAGTTTTTTCTGCCGGGCTTCAATTTGTGCCGCTAACGCTTCTTCGTATGCTACTTTTTTGAGTTGAGCTCTGAGTTCATCGTCTTGTAATTTGGCGATTTGCTGCCCTTTCTTTACGTAATTTCCTTCTTGTAAATTTAAGTCAATCAAGCGGCCATTTACCTCACTTTTAAGTTCTACTTCTTCGTTTGGAACGACGGTTCCGGTAGAAAAAATGGATTGGTCTTCCGAAGAATAACTCGCCACGACGTAGTTTACGGGCATGGCACTCGAAGCGGTGCTTCCGGCAGTGGCGGAACCTGCGGCGGCTTCATCTTTATCAGTGAAAAAGAAAATCTTGCCTAACACAAGTGCCAGAATAATAAGACCAACAAATAATAATGGACGCATAGGGAATTGATTAGCGAAAATCTCGGATGTGAGTTACGGGATGCAAATATTGCAAATTGATGCAAGAACTTAACAAATCCCCGCATACTAAAGTTACGAAGCCGTTGTTCTAAATTGCTTTTTTGGATAACTTTGAATGTATTGGCGATAAAACCAATCATTCAGTATATAAAACTCACTCGCCTTTGGCACTTCCAAAACGCAATACCGCTCTGATAGGAGCCGCCTTTTTGATGGCAACCTCTGCCGTTGGTCCCGGTTTTCTGACGCAAACCACGTTTTTTACGCAGGAACTCGCCGCCAGTTTTGGCTTCGTGATTTTGCTATCGGTTTTACTTGATATTGGTGCTCAGCTCAATATTTGGCGAACGGTAGTAGTGGCGGGAAAAAACGCCCAAGAGGTTGCAAATGCTGTTATCCCTTGGTCGGGAGTGGCTTTGTCAATTTTAGTGGTAATGGGTGGGCTTGCTTTTAATATCGGGAATATCGGTGGGGCGGGACTTGGGCTTGATGCTCTATTCGGAGTCAATGTGAAACTTGGTGCGGCGTTAAGTGCGGTAGTTGCGTCTTTCATTTTTATTCAAAAAGATGCGGGGAAGGTACTCGATTACTTTACAAGATTTATGGCGTTGACCATTCTGCTGTTAATTGGATACACGGTTTTTACGGTACAGCCGCCGTTGGCAGAAGCTATATCGGGCACTTTTTGGCCAACAGCATTTGATGCCAAAGCAACCGTTACATTAGTTGGCGGAACGGTGGGTGGCTACATCACATTTGCTGGAGCACACCGCCTGATTGATGGTGGCATAAAAGGCGAATCGGCTTTGCCAATTGTGAATAAAAGTGCCGCAAACGGAATTCTAATTACGGCTTGCATCCGGTATTTACTCTTTTTAGCCACCTTTGGTGTTATTGCCGCCGGAGGAATGTTGGATGTCGACAATCCGCCCGCTTCGGTGTTTCGGCTGGCTACGGGAGAGGTGGGGGAGAAACTGTTCGGAATAGTGATGTGGAGTGCGGCGGTCACGTCGGTGGTCGGGGCGGCTTATACTTCGTTTACTTTCCTGAAAGGTGTTCATCCTAAAGTTGATGAATGGCGTAAGGTTTTGATAATCAGCTTTATATGGATTTCTACAATCGTTTTTCTCTTCGTCGGGAAACCCGTTAAAACCTTAATTTTTGTGGGAATGCTAAATGGTTTTATTCTACCAATCGGATTGAGTCTGATGCTTTTAGCGGCGAGAAAAAAGTCATTAGTCGGAACTTACCGGACGCCGCTTTTTCTCGAAATAATGGGTTGGGGAATCGTCGTGATGATGGCGGTGCTGTCTGTATTGTCGATTTTATAAATGCTTCGGGAAATTTTGCCCCAAAAAGTCGCAAATTAAAGACGTGGTTTGTACTTTTGCTAATCAAAATAACGCATTAACTAACAATCAATATGTTTGATTATCAATTCCCGACTTGGGTTCCGTTACTATTCTTCGCAACACTTTTGACAACTGCGTTTTTGATCGGTACGTGGTTGGACAAGACTGACAGAAACTACGAAAAAATCGGTATCTTGAGAAAGATTTACAATGTCCTTACTTTTTCGAAAGACAAGGACTGATTTCTTGATTTCTGAAAGAATCAAAATATACCTTCTTCCAAGTGCAGGATTTCTGCGTTTGGAAGTTTTTTTGTGAGCATACGAGCCACAATTCCACTTCGGAAACCGTTGGAACAAGCCAGGATAATTTGTTCGTAGTCAGAGATTTCGTCGGTTCGGTCGGGTATTTCGTGGGGTGGAATATTGATCCCACCAATGTTAAAATCCATAAATTCCCACGTTTCCCGAATATCCAAAATTGTTGCTTTCGGATTTTCCAAAAGCCTGGGTAATTCTTCCCTCGAAATAGTCTTGAATTCCATCAATTCGTCGTTTTTTTCATACCAACGGTATTCACTAATGTACCAATTTCGGAAATGGTAATCCGTACTTCATCGTTCAGGATCAGACTAAATTCGTCTTTGGGAATAATTCCCGTTCCGGTCATCAGGTAGCAACCCGTAGGAAACGTGAGTTCTTTGAGGAGGTAATTTATCAATTCGTCAAAACTTCGTTTGATTTGGTCAATCGTGATGCTTTCGTGGAAAACTTGTTTTCCGTTTCTGAATATATCCAAGCGTATCTCGGTATCAAGTGGCAGCGGCTCGTCCGTAACGTAGAGACAAGGCCCGATCGCCGCACTGCCGTCGTAGGTTTTTGCCTGTGGTAAGTACAACGGATTCTCCCCTTCAATATCCCGTGAACTCACGTCATTGCCAACGGTGTAACCCGCCAATTGTCCGGAAGAGTTTATGAATAAAGTCAGTTCAGGTTCCGGAACGTTCCATTTTGAATCCCGCCGAATGCGGATTTCTTCTTTATTTCCTCTTACTCGATGCGAGGCTGATTTAAAGAATAATTCGGGGCGGGGAGCATCGTAAACGCGATCGTAAAAGTTACCGCCGCCGGCTTCTTTTGATTCTTCCATCCGGGCGTTTTTGCTGCGGAGGTAAGTTACACCAGACGCCCAGATTTCCTGCGTTCCAATGGGCGGCAAGCTTCCTGATACAATATAGGCTTTGTAATCGTAATCGGGCGTCAGTTTTTGTAACTCACACTTTACCTCAAAATACAGTCCCTGACGGTTTACAAAGGTATCCCAGTCAGAATGTTTGGAGAGGTAAAAATATCCCTCGTCTTCGATCACGAAGCCTTTAGTGGTTTTATAAAGTTTCATACCTCAAAAAGCATTGATTTATATCGGCAAGATAGCTTTTTTTGTTAAAATGGGAAACAAGATATTATTGAATGGCGTTTAGGTAAAGAGTTGATTATCAAAAATCTTGCTTTACATTACATTATGATTTCGCCTATTTATATTTCGTTGGTTGACAAAAACGATAACATTACCGGTTCGGAAGAAAAACTTTTGGTTCATCAAAAAGGCCTTCTACACCGGGCGTTTTCTATTATAGTTTATAATAGAAACGGAGAAATGTTGATTCATCAACGGGCTTTGCATAAATACCACTCCGGCGGACTTTGGACGAATGCTTGCTGTGGGCATCCGAACGAAGGAGAAGCCATGGAAGCTGCCATTCACCGCCGTTTAGAAGAAGAAATGGGCTTCGATTGTCCGCTTGATTTAAAATTCAAGTTTCATTACCACGCAAAGTTTGATAACGGTTTGACGGAAAACGAAATGGATCACGTTTACGTGGGAGAGTTTAATAACGACTTCGTTTTTAACCCCGAAGAAGTAGCTGACTATAAATGGGTTGACGTAGATTTCGTGCAAAATGATGTAGAAAATAACCCCGACAACTACACGGTTTGGTTTCGGGAAATCTTGCAGCAGGAAGCGTTTGAGGGCGGTATGACCGTAGTAAGGGCGTAAAATTTCACGCCCTTACCGTCTCGGGAAATCAAAAAATCATCCTGAACTTAATCGTCTCGTCAATTCCTTTAATGTCTTGCACAAACTCTTTGGTGTAAGCCTCTTCAATATCCACGATTACGTATCCAATCTTCTCGTTAGTTTTCAAGTACTGTCCCGTTACGTTTATGCCGTGTTTCGCAAAGATATTGTTCAGCTTCGCCATAATACCCGGCACGTTTTTGTGAATGTGTAATAAGCGGTGACCGTGCTGTAAAAGGGGAAGTTGTACTTCGGGAATGTTTACGTTACCCGTTGTGCTCCCATTGTTGATGTATTCAAGCAAACGCTCGGGAACGTAATGTCCGATTCCTTCTTGAGCTTCCTCCGTGCTACCGCCAATGTGCGGCGTAAGAATCACGTTTTCCATGCCCATTAATTCGCCTTCAAAAGCATCATTATTTGTTTTGGGTTCAGTTGGGAATACGTCCACACCAGCTCCGGCAATTTTTCCCGACTTTAGAGCATCTACCAATGCTGGAATTTGTACCACTTTACCACGGGCTAGATTCAAGAAAATAACGCCATCTTTCATTTGAGCAAATTCTTCCGCTCCAATTAAGTCGTCGTTTTCGGGTTTACCGTCAATATGTAAACTTACTACGTCTGCCACCTCCAAAACTTCCTGCATTGTGCGGCATTTCTTGGCGTTTCCGAGCGGCATTTTGTCGGTGCTATCGTAATAGTGAACTTCCATTCCCATGGCTTCGCCAATGACCGAAAGTTGCGTTCCGATGTGACCGTAGCCAATTAGGCCGAGCTTTTT
>JBLHXN010000152.1:0-7566 GCA_047630355.1 Spirosomataceae bacterium
CTAGCCGGTGCTTTCGCCTCTTTGCTAAAATTGCCCATGGCGGGCGGCCGCAGCAGCAGTAGTGGTTCGCTCCTCAATGTCGGTACCGTCGGCGACTATTGGAGCAGTACGGTTAGCAGCACCAATTCGCGCTACCTCCGCTTCCGTAGCGGCGGTGCCCTCATGAACGCCCGCAACCGAGCCTACGGACACGCTGTTCGTTGCCTTAAGGATTGACCCTTTGATTAGCGAAGCGATTTGATTGATTTGACACTTCAACCCCCTGTCCCGTAGGGCGGGGAGTTTTTAATACCGCGAAGCGGTCGATTTTTTAAAAATTATGACCTTAAAAGAAAAAATAAATCATGGTGCTAAATTAACGCAGTTTATACTTTTTAAGGAGGGTTTGTTTTATAAGTGCTACAATGAGGATGCGATGGTTTATGTGAAAAGGGTAAAAAATTATAAGGTTACGATAAATATCACATCATGAAAAAAACACTTACAGCGCTAGTAATAAGCCTGTTTTGCAGTGCTTTTTTGAATGCACAAAGCATCCGCGGTAATTTATCAAAACTCATCAAGCAGCCGATTAAACTCGAAGGTTTTGATGGGTTGAAAACCTACCCAATCTCATCATCAACCATCGATGAAAAAGGGAATTTCAGCTTGACGTATACCAAATCTGATTATGGGGTGGGGTATTTAATGTCGGCTGATGATAAGCCATTGTTTGTGATTCTGAGCGGTGAGGATATGGAATTGGTTGGTGAAACACTGAGCTATCCCGAATCGATCAAAGTAACCAAGGGTCAGGAAAACCAGTGGTTTGAGCAGTATGCGCAAGAACATCCCAGAAGAGAGCAGGCCTTGAGTGCATGGGTTTATTTGGAGAAGATTTACCTGTTGGATTCATTGTTTTCAGTGCAAGAACGCCCTGCTAGTAGCATACAAACTGAAAAGCAGCGAATCAAAGCGGAGGATGCCGCGTTTTTAGCAAAGCTTCCAAAGGAGCGCTATGTGAGTTGGTTTTTACCCACGCGTAAATTGGTGAGTTCCGTTTCAACCGTAGCGCAATACCGTTCCGAAGAGATTCCGGCTACCATTACAGCCTTTCGTAATTTGGATTATACCGACCAGCGCCTGTACAAAAGCGGTTTGTTTAAAGATGCGATAGAGAGTCATTTTTGGCTGTTGGAAAATTGCGGAAAATCATTGGATTCCATGTTTATAGAAATGCAATATTCCATCGATGCCATGATGGTTAAGTTGGTAAAAGACGAGAAAAAACTCAACGAAGTTACCGATTTCCTCTTCGATTTATTGGAGCGCCATAGCTTGTTTCAAGCATCCGAGCATTTAGCCCTTGAAGTGTTGAACCAAACAAGCTGCACCATAGCTACAGACCTTGCCAATAAGTTGGAAACCTACCGCACGATGAAGAAAGGGAATATTGCGCCTGATCTTGTATTCAATGGGGAGATACTTGCCCCGGGCTATACAGGGAGCGTAATCCCCAAAAAGCTTTCCGAGCTGAAGAGCAACTACACCCTAGTGGTATTTGGTGCGAGCTGGTGCCCGAAATGTACCGAAGAGATTCCCCTGCTAGCAAACAATTTTGCCAAATGGAAGCAGCAGGATATAGAAGTGGTCTATGTGTCCTTGGACGTAGATGAGCAGCAATTTAAGAGTTTTGCGAGCATTTTTCCTTTTGTAAGCGTCTGTGATTATCAAAAATGGGAAAGTGAGGCTGTAAGAAGTTACCACGTGTTTGCGACCCCGACGATGTACTTGCTGGATGAGCGGCGAGAGATCCTGCTCCGTCCCACCAGCGTGGGTCATTTAGAGGCTTGGGTAGCTTGGAATCTGGTGCAGGGGAATAAGTAGCATGCTCAGAAAATCAAAAGGCCATGAAATACTTATTCAAAATTCTAGCAGCCTTTTTAATTGCGAGTAGCACCTATGCCCAAACGGGCAAAGGCACCACCACGCCTCATGCTTCGGCACAGCTGGAGGTGAGTAGCACAACCAAAGGCTTCTTAACCCCGCGGATGACTGCAGAACAGCGAGATGCTATAGTAAGCCCGGCCACAGGTTTGGTCATTTATAATACTACCGCCACTTAGAGTACAAGATCGCATCTGGTTGGGTGTCTTTAATAAGTAACCCAGATGGAGTAAACGCTGGGGAGATGCAGTATTGGGATGGTACAGCGTGGTTTGTAATAGCACCAGGTACTACAGGGCAAGTTTTAACTTTCGTTAGTGGCGAACCAACATGGAAGACAACTGAAGGCAACACAAATGTAACCAACCCCACCACCGGCAAAATATGGATGGACCGCAACTTGGGTGCCACACGGGTAGCTACAAGTAGTACCGATGCCTATGCTTATGGTGATCTGTACCAGTGGGGCCGTGCTACAGATGGTCACACACTAAGAACAAGCGTTGCAAAACCACAACGTTAAGAGTTCAAAAAATGAAACCAATACTTTTAATAATACTTGTTGTCGCAGCGTGCCACAATAGCCACGAATACAACGCCCCCGTGAAAGAGTCCTACAAGATTAAAGTAAGTACTACGCCCGATTCCATTTATACCGTCACGGGGCGTTTAAATGACTTGTTAATTTATGATAGACTTTCAATGTACCCAAACAATACACTATTGATGGTTGGCGAAGCCGAAGCCGTGATATTTGACGTATTAGACTAAGAACGAGCGGAGGAAGCGGAGGTAATAACAAGCTATGGAGTATTCGACCTTTTTAGGGATTAGGGAAAAGCTCGCATTGTAGTAAGAAAAGTTATCGCTTTACAAATCGCTTTACATTCGCTAAATGAAAAATGCCTAATTAGTTTATTATCAACTAATTAGGCATAATTATAGTAGCGGGAGTAGGACTCGAACCTACGACCTTTGGGTTATGAGCCCAACGAGCTGCCAACTGCTCCATCCCGCGATATTGGAATGCAAAGGTAAGAAGATTGTCGAATATTTCAACTATTTTTGTAAAAATATTTTTAAAACAACTATTCTAAGCATTTACAATTTGGAAGATTCGCCTAAAACTCTGCATCCTACATTCACAGATAATCATAAAGCTGGATTTATCAGTATCATTGGTAAGCCCAATGTGGGTAAGTCAACGTTAATGAATGAATTGGTAGGTGAGCGGCTGTCAATCATCACTTCAAAAGCACAGACCACCCGACACCGGATCATGGGAATTGTAAACGGTGAATTAGAAGGCACACAGTTTCAAATGGTTTATTCTGATACGCCGGGCATTATCAAACCACAATACGAACTCCACAACTCTATGATGGAATTTGTGCGGGGTTCTCTGGCCGATGCCGATGTAATCTTATTCGTAACGGATATTTACGAAAAGTTTGACGAGGAAGACGTTATCGAAAAATTAAAGAAAACGGATGTTCCGGTTTTTCTGGTAATAAATAAAGTTGACTTGGCCACGCCCGAAAAGGTCGAACAAAAAACTGCTCACTGGAAGGAAGTGCTTGATCCGGCAGAGATTCTTGTTATCTCTGCTTTGCAAGGTTTGGGGTTAGGCGAGTTATTAGTGAAAATGATTGAGTACTTACCAACTCACCCGCCGTACTTCCCTAAAGACGAACTTACGGATAAACCCGAACGCTTCTTCGCTGCGGAAATTATCCGTGAGAAGATATTACAAAACTACCGAAAGGAGATTCCGTACAGTTGCGAGATCGTAATTACCGAATTTAAAGAGAAAGAGGATATTGTAGTTGTACGTGCGGAAATATACGTGGAGCGGGCTACGCAGCGTGCAATCTTACTTGGACACAAAGGGGAGCGAATAAAAAAGGTTGGCATCGAAGCTCGGGAAAGTATGGAAACTTTCTTTCAGAAGAAGGTATTTTTGGAGCAATACATCAAAGTCGAGCCTGACTGGAGAATCAAGAAAGATAAACTAAGACGATTTGGATATTGAGATGCGAGATTGGAGAAGTGAGATGGAAGAACCTTCTCATCAATTCTCTAATCTCTCAAATCTTGCTTTACATCAATCCAAGTATTTTAGCGTATTTCATCATCGCTGCTGGGTTTTTGATTTTCAGTTTGCCTGACATCATAGCCATCATAGGATTTAAGTCTCCTTCTGCCACCTTCATAAAGTTTTCTGGGGAGGCCGTCATGCCAAGCTCGCCTTCTCCAACTAAGCCTTCCTTAAATTCAGCATTACCATCTTTAATAGCAATAGTATATTTTTCGGAGCCTAACTCAAAATGAATATTGGTATCTACTCCATCTAAATCCTCTGGTTTGATTTTTGCAACGATTCCTTGCAGATAGTCCTTTGCTGTCATGTGTAGTTTGTTTTTACGTGAGTCACAAACTTACAAAATTTGGAATAATCTTTTTATAAAAGGGACTTATTTGCCAAAATTGAACTTGTAGAAACCTACAGTGACTAATTTCCGCTTATTCCGCTATTTCATAATACCGATATAATTGTTCGCTCATCAGTCAAATTTTTTGCTACCGACAATCAAACTACTCGTCTAAGATCAATAACATTGACATAAAAATAATCAAAGACGAAGAGCTAGTTAAACTTTACATTGAAACCCAAAAGAATATATACTTTGAGGAGATATATGACCGGTACGCCGACAAAATATTTCGGAAATGTTATTCTTTTGTAAAAGATACCGTAAAGGCTCAAGATTATACGCACGATATCTTTATCAAACTTTCAGTCAAAATAGGTACGTTCAAAGAAACCGCTCGCTTTTCAACGTGGCTATATTCTATAACGTACAACTTTTGTATGGATCAGCTACGGTTGATAAAAAAAGAGCTGAGTACGAGTTGAATGAAAACTTTGATGAGTCTGAAGAAGAGGATTACGAACTCCTTGAAATGAAGGCGGCGGGGCTCAAAGAGAGCATGAAGTCGCTTAATGCCGAGGAGCAAGCAATTCTCATCATGAAGTATCAGGATGATTTCAGCATCAAAGAAATATCAGAGGCCTTTGATTTGACGGAAAGTGCGGTAAAAATGAGACTAATGCGAACCTGGGAGAAGGTTAAAAAAGTATATTTAGAGAACTTCACGTTCTTGGCTCTATTGTTTTTGAAGAAATAATTACTCAAAGTGGCAACTACTGGTTTTAAACAAAATTATGGTTGATAATAATTTTAAGAAAATAGAAGAAGATGAACAAAAAGCTCCCGAAATTCTCAAAGAAATGGTAGTTTCGGAAGTTGATTTTATTCGCAATACTATGCAAATAGTAAATATGTTTCTGGGGGAGTCTTTTGTCGCCGGAAAACTAGTGCAGGGTGATTCTAAAGAAAAAAAACAAGTTTAATGCAATCTCAATACATTTTATGGATCCAACTATCCTCTCTTCTCAAACTGCACTATCTCTTTTGCCCGACCTCAAAGAAGTGCTTATCAATACGTTCGAAAGCTTTATTTCTAAATTCATAGAGTTTGTGCCGAACGTAGTAGTCGCGATGGTGGTGATAACTACGGGCGTGCTAATCGGCAAAATTCTTTCTAAGGTTGTTGACAAAGTCCTGAGTCAAATTGGATTTAACAAGCTGGGTGATAAAATAAACGAAATTGAAGCCATCAAGAAATTTGATTTTAAGCTTAGTAAGGTAGTGGGTAAGCTATTGTACTACTTTGTTTTACTGGTATTCATAATCGCCGCTGCCGATACGTTAGGAGTTCCTGCCATTTCTAATATGGTGTTGCTCTTAGTAGAGTTTATTCCGAAAATCATTTCGGCAGCTATCATGGTATTGGTTGGTGTGTTACTTGCGGATATGCTCCGTAAATTTGTGGCCGACCTTTGTGCCTCATCTAATGTTTCATCTGGTAAATTAATTAGTTCGGCGGTGTTTTTCTTTGTGCTGATTATCGTGGTCATTGCGTCTTTGGCACAAGCCGGCGTAAATACTGATTTACTTGAGTTTACTTTTAGCGTTTTGGTCGGCGGAGTAATTCTTGCATTCTCAATCGGTTACGGTTTTGCCTCCAAAGAAATACTACTCAATATTATCTCATCTTTTTATTCTAAAAAGAAATATAAGATAGGGCAAACAATCGAAATTGATGGAGCAAAAGGTGAAGTGATTGATGTGGATAATACTACTCTTTCTTTAAAAACAAGTGACCAAGTCACTGTTTTGCTGTTAAGATTATTACAGACACACAAAGCAATAGTTTACACATCTTAAAAGAACTAGTAACAATGAAAAAAGTAAGTTTATCGATAGCAGCACTGTTATTTGCTTCTGGAGTGTACGCACAAGATGCTCCTAATAAGAAGAGCGTTGAAGCGGGAGTTGCCGCCGCAATTGCAAAAAAAGATCTAAAAGGAAAATATAAAGAGGGTTGGAACGCAAGTACCCAATTCGGAATAAATTTTAACGCATCTGGTTTTAACGATACGTGGCGTTCGGTGAATTCAGGAGCAATTGGTAACTCAACGCTCGGTTTTGTACTAAATCACAAAAACGCTTATATTAAAGGAAAGAACAGCTGGATAAACGATATTCAGGGACAAGTAGGTTTTCTAAAACCTCAGGGTGGTGATTTCAACCGCAATGTTGACAAACTTTTTCTAAACTCGCTTTACGGTCGGGAAATCAACGAGAAATTGATTGGTTACGCTGAATTAAACTTTATCTCGCAGTTCTTGCAGGATGAAGACACAGAAATAACTAATGTGCGTAACCTTGGTTCAGCATTCATGTCTCCGGGTTATCTGACAGTTTCAACTGGTATTGAGTACCGTCCGTTGGATTATGTAAGCATCAAACTTTCTCCAATAGCAAACAAGTGGACATTCGTGACCAACGGTAGAATCAAACCTACCGACGAAGGAAAGGCTTACGGAGTAGATGTATTGGCGGGAGAGAAGTATATCAGCGAATTTGGTTCGCAGTTAACAATTGGGTTTAACAAAGAAATAGTCAAAAACGTGAATTTAGGTTTCCGTTATAACGCATTCAAGGCATGGAGAGAAAGTTCAGGCGTTACAAATAAGCCAATTGATCACCGATTGGACTTAATAGCTACGGCTATTGTAAATAAATATCTGAACGTTAACTTTACGTATATTGGTATAGGCGATAAGGATATAGTGGATGGTTGGCAGTCAGCAAGTGGTTTAGGAGTTGGTTTATTGGTGAATTTCTAATGACGAATTTTCAATAATTTAATGTAAACCTAAATAAAACTCAAAAATCATGTTAAAAGAATTCAAAGCATTTATCCTGACCGGCAACGTTGTTGACCTCGCCATAGCCGTAATTTTAGCCGGAGCCATAGGAGCGGTGGTAAACAGTTTCGTAAGTGATATCGCTATGCCAGTAGTCGGGTATTTATCTGGTAGTGTAGACTTTTCGGATATGAAGTACATACTTTCACAAGCCGTTGTTGGTGCGGATGGTAGCGTAGTAACTCCAGAAAACGCCATTATGTACGGTAAGTGGACAACCTCAATTGTTAGTCTTATCATGGTAGGCTTAGTGCTATTTCTTATCGTGAAAGCTTATAATAAAACTAAGAAGAAAGAGATTG
>JBLHXN010000153.1:0-7547 GCA_047630355.1 Spirosomataceae bacterium
TGGCTTCAATTTCCTGCAAATCCCATTCAAACGGTTGCCCGTCGAGAAATGACTCGCCTGACTTTTCTTCAATCTCGTAGGTGCTTTCGTTTACGTTTGCCTGAATCATTTTGGTGTTAGATTTTTAAAAAAAAACTCCTACAGCTTTTGATGCTTGTCGCAAGTCGATTGCTCTTTGCCGAAAGCTCAGATTACTTTTTATTGATCAAATATACACCAATTAAGATAACACCCATACCGAGGTAATGCCAAACGGAAATAACTTCGCCGTCCAGAAATCCCGCAATCGTTGCCACAATAGGTATCAGGTACGTAACCGAAGAACCGAAGAGTGGTGAAGTAATTTGCAGTACATAATTAAATAGAACCACCGCAAATGCTGAGTTGAAGCCACCGAGAATTATTAAATAAATGAATTCGCGGGTGTTTGCAGGATCAAAAGATTTGGCAAAAAAGTCGGTGAAAAATGTCAGCATAAAAAAAGAAATAATCCCAACAACAATCAGCGAGAACGCCGTAATATTCACCGCTTTTACGCCTTTCAGGTATTTGCCAATGATATTGACATTATAACCGTACATTACCGTAGCTCCCAAAACGAGCAAAGAGTTAGGGTTCGCGAAATTCAATTCCCCGTCATTCCCCGATAATATAAGAAGCAAGCTTCCGGTGAAGCCCAGCACAATGCCAATAATTTGAAATTTTGAAATCAGTTGACTAAAAAATGCCGCCCCGATAATTAGTGTAAAAATGGGTGTGGTAGAATTGAGTGTTCCGGCTAGCGAGCTGTTAATCCGGCTGCCGACGTAGGCAAAAACCATGGCGGGGAGAAAGAATCCCAAAAATCCGAGTAGGACTAAGTACCACGCTTTGTCTTTTTCCTTCGGAAATTCCTTTCGGTTCTTGAAAATCCACGGCGAAAGCATTATCGTGGCAACTAAAACCCTTCCGGCTCCAATCTCGATGGCGTCATAAACGCCCGTTATTTTTTTGATGAGAATGAAAGACATTCCCCAAACAATGGCGAGAAAGATGAGTAAAAGCCACGCTACTAATTCTTTATTTTGAGAATTTCTTTTGATGAAGTCAGTCACTTGATTGTGTTTAAGCGGCAAATATAGGTTTTTAGATTTAAACGTGAACGGAGAAGTTGGATTGGTTTTAAAGAACCGGGCTTTTTCAATTATTTTAGCAATTCAATCGGAAAACCCGAAATAAAAAATGCTTTGGAAGTTACTGCTGTTATTTAGTTTCTCGCTGCCCTTATTTGCTCAGAAGGATGCAACTGACGTACCAGACGAAGAAAAGGTGCAACGGTTACTTGATGCCTCTTTGCGGTTTTTGATAAGCAGTCAGGAACAGACTACTATTGAAGGAAAGCAATATCGGGGCGAATGGCGGGTGCAAATGGAATTGACCGAACCGTATTTTGTATTGGGAAAGCGTAAAAAAGTGCGGGACTCTAATTGTTTTACGGTGGCGGCGATTCATAACTTTTTAGCTGAAATATACCTGAACGATACTTCACTGACGCAGCTAAAGCCAACACTCAGGCTTGCATTTAGCGAAGTGCAATCTTACGCTGTAAACGAAAAGTATAATTTTTGGAAACTATTGCCGCCCAATCGAAAACTCAAACTTTTCGATAATCCAAAACCGTTGCCGTTGGTGCGTCGCCCGACGAATTACCCGTTGCGTTCCCGGTTGATAAACAATGCTTCTAACGTTCCTGAAGATGCGGACGATACTTCGCTTGGGAACTTGGCAAAACATTACCATAACCTCATTTTTGGAACGAACTTCTCCATAATTTCACACGAAGAATTTGACAATTATGTGGATAACGACCGAAAAAACATCAATTGGTACAATTTATTAATGCACGAAACGAGTAGTACCGGGGCGTACTTGACGTGGCTGCATCCTGAATACCGCATGTGGATAAAAAACCCCATTCAGCCGTTTGTCAATAACCTGTTTATTTTCTTTCCCGGTAGCTCGGCAACGCCCCGGGCTTATGAACCGTGGATTCCTTTTGGCTCAAACGACGTGGATGCCGTGGTAAATGCCAATATTCTTACTTATTTGTCAACGACGAATCAATTGAATACAAGCCAAGGATTACCAGAATCGGTGCAAATGATAGAAGGCCGTATTGATAAAGGCATGTGGAAAGTAGCGGGTATTTATTACCCAAATTCTTGTCATATTCATTACGCCGTTGCGAGGGCGTACGCTTCGGGTATTACGGATTTAGAGTCGACGGCAGAAAAAGTACGGAATCACTTACTACAGTCGCAACAACCCGACGGTAGTTTTCTGAGTCGCTCGTGGTTAAATAACGCTGATTCGGTTCAAACTACGGCGTACGCTCTCCACGCTTTACTTGACTTGAAAAAGTCAGGAATTTCTGTTTCTGACTCTTTAATTAACTCATCCGTCAATTTATTGATGAACAAAGTAGTTGCCTCGAAAAATGAAAGTCATTGGAACGGTGGCGTTTACTTTTCGGGCGGAACGGTAATCCGAAATTTACTTATTTGGCATTCTGACGCCTACACAACCGCTCTGATTGCTAAATGCTTGCAGTCTTACTTACTTCAAGTGAGAGAAAAAGACTGACTTTTCTTCATTCATTGATACGTTTGATTGACAACTTGTCATTCTTTGTGCAGCATCTATGACGAGTTTATGACACAGTGTCATGTTTTTTGAAATGGTACGGGTTTTGACTATTTGTGTTCAAATAACAAATCAAATACAGTTTCACAAACGATAAATAACATTATGAGAACTTTAGTAAGAAATTACACGCCAGTAAACAGAGTAAATACTTTCCCAAATTTATTCGACACGTTTTTTAATGACATTGACAGAATGGAGAAGCCTTCATTTTCTAACACATTGCCTTCTGTAAACGTGGTAGAAAACGACGAAAAATTCCGCATTGAATTAGCCGCTCCGGGACTCACCCGCGAAGACTTCAACGTGAATGTTCACGAAGATGTCTTAACTATTTCAAGCGAGAAAAAGACCGAGGACGCAAAGAATAAAGAGAATTATACTCGTCGTGAATTTGGTTACGCTTCGTTCAAGCGTTCGTTCAATTTGCCGGAAACTGTTGACAGCGACAATATCGCCGCAACGTACAACGAAGGAATCCTGAACGTGACATTGCCGAAGAAAGAAGAGGCAAAGCCAAAAGAGCCAAAAACGATTGAAGTAGCGTAAATTTAGCGTGTCACAAACACGATAAACTTCGTGCTGAGAAAACCTTGGCACGAAGTTTTTTGTTATAAGCATTGTCGGGTTTCAAAATTAAATATTGTTAAAAGCTGTACGTTATTGAATGTACGAACGTAATAACACGTTATTTGACCGAACGATTACAAATACACCTAACTACAAACACGAACTTTATCTAATAAAAATAAAAAGCTATGAGTAATAATTTCTTAAAAATCGCCGTCGTTGCGGTGGCCAGTAGTGTTGCCACACTCGGTGGTTATAAAATGCTGGGCTTTGATGAAAAGCCGGTAATTCTGAACGAAGCAAACGGCAACTCTACCGGAGTAAATCGTTTGGTGGAGTTCAACGGTTCGCCCGATGCTCCCGGTAGTTTCACGTACGCCGCCGAAATTTCTACGCCGTCGGTTGTGCACATAAAAGCATCTGCAACCCGCCAAGTTAGGCAGCAGCGTCTGCCGTCTGTTTTTGAAGACTTTTTCGGTGGTGAAGATTTCTTCGGTCAAGGTCAGGGCGGTAATCAGCAGCAGCAATCTTCGGGTTCGGGTGTTATTATTTCATCGGACGGATACATTGCTACTAATAACCACGTGGTAGAAGGGGCAGACGAGTTAGAGGTAATCACTTCTGATAATAAATCATTCATGGCTAAAGTAGTAGGAACAGATCCTTCTACCGACATCGCTGTAATAAAAATTGAAAAAAGTGGTCTTTCCGCCATGACTTTTGGAAACTCAGACAACGTCAGAGTAGGTGAGTGGGTACTTGCCGTTGGTAATCCATTTAGTTTGGAATCTACCGTAACTGCGGGTATTATCAGTGCCATTGGTCGTGATATTAGCATCTTGAAAAATAAGATGAATCAGCAATACCAGAAAACGGGAAAAATCGGTGAAAGCCCGATTGAGTCGTTTATCCAAACGGATGCGGCGATAAATCCCGGAAATAGTGGTGGTGCATTGGTAAATCTTCGGGGTGAACTAATTGGCATTAATACCGCCATTGCTTCGCCAAACGGAGCTTACGCCGGATATGCTTTTGCGGTTCCTTCGAGTATCGTGAAAAAAGTTACGACAGATATTATCAAATACGGTAATGTGCAGCGTGGATATTTGGGAATTATACCAGTTGAGTTGAACAGCAAAAACGCTAAAGAACTTGATCTGAAAATTTCTGACGGTATTTATGCCGACGAAGTGCCAACAGATGGTGGTGCTTACGCCGCAGGTATTCGTAAAGGAGATGTAGTACTGGAAGTAGACGGTTTGTCGGTGACTTCAGAGCCTAAGTTTCGTGAACTTATCGGAAGAAAGCGTCCGGGTGAAACAGTTAGGATCATGGTTGATCGTAACGGTAAGAAGAAAAGTTTTGACGCAACGCTCCGCAACCGTGAAGGCGGCGAAGGTATTGTGAAGAAAACTTCTGTTACCGCCAGCGTTTTCTCTAAAATGGGCGTAGAATTAGAAGATATTTCTGCCAAAGACAAAGAGAAAATCGGGGTTCGTAACGGAGTTCGGGTAAAGAAACTTTATGACGAAGGCGACATTGCTCGCTCAACTGATATCAAAGAAGGATTTATCGTTACCCGCGTGGGCAATGTTCGGGTAAATTCAGAAGCAGATTTTAAGAAAGCCGTGGTAAGTGCCAAAGAAGAAAAAGAAGACGGCATTCTCATTTGCGGTGTTTACGAAGGTTATTCTCGTAACTATTGCTTCGGAGTTGCACTCAATTAAAGATTTTGAAAGGATAATAAATATTAAAGCCGTCATGCACTTGCGTGGCGGTTTTTTTTGTTAAATTATGTTAGACAAAGAGCGTTTTTTGGCGGACTTTAATCTTGTATATTTGTGTTCCAAACCAAACTATTATGAATAACCTGTTTCCAATTTTCGTAAAAATTGAACAATTACAAACGCTTGTAGTAGGAGGCGGGTACGTTGGGTTAGAGAAACTGGAAGCTCTTCTCAAAAATGCCGAAGATGCCCCAATCACGCTCGCAGCTCCCGAAATCAGAAACGAAATAGTAGAACTTTCAAAGAAGCATCCGAATGTCTTATTGATTCACGAACCGTACAATGAATCAATGCTTGACGGTAAAGATTTGGTAATTGTCGGGACGAATTTTTTTGAAGTGAATAAGCAAGTACGTGATCATTGCAACGCCCGTAAAATATTGGTGAACGTAGCGGATACACCCGCACTTTGCGATTTTTACCTCGGTTCGGTCGTGACAAAAGGGGATTTGAAAATCGCCATTTCTACCAACGGAAAATCCCCGACTTTCGCGAAGCGTTTTAGAGAAATTTTAGAACAGATTTTACCCGACTCTTTGCAGGAAACCCTCGATAATTTAGTGGTTATCCGCGACCGTTTGAAAGGCGATTTTGAAATGAAAGTAGAGAAACTCAACGAAATAACGAGCGTCATGCGGAATACACCGCCGAAGCCGTGAAGCTGTTGTCGGTATTCCTATCAACGATACCATAAAATAGTCCGTTAAGACACGGATAGCGTCGAAAATCTACTCTTTCGTTTTGTCAGCCTGAGCCTGTCGAAGGTAGTCTCGTTGCGAGAAGTACTTATTTACTCAACCCCCAATTCATCCACCAAGAGAGTACCCGCTGTTCGTTGTCGTTCGTGAGGACACGAACAACGGCATCTGTAAAGCAAAGCTAAAAGCCGTTGACTGTGGCCTCACAGCCGACTTACTTAACTCCTAACTCATCCACCAAAGCAGAGAGTACCCGCTTGATGCCATCGCCTTGCCATTCAGATTTAAAGTCGAATTCTTTAATTTCGGTGATTTCTGCGGCAGATTTTCCCATCGACTTTTGCTTCGCCACAAAATCATGAGCTTGCTGTAAATATTCACGAAAAGCCATTAAATCGGCTTTCTTTCCGGTTACGTCAAAGTCGTTTCCCGAATGTCCAAAAACGTAAAGCGTGTCGGTATCAAAAGTATTCGCGGCTTTCTCCAAAACGTCAATCCAACTCACCACGGAAGCTCCCGCTGAGCGGTCAATGTACGGATGCCGACGGTTGAACAGCATATCTCCCGTGTGAACAATGTTGGCTTTCTGAAAATGCACGAAACTATCGCCGTCAGTATGACCGGCTCCGAAATAGTGCATTTTAATCGTTTCTTTTCCTGATTTCCCTTTCCACGAATCGTTAAAAACTACGTCTGGAAAAACGTTTTTATCCACGGAGTTAGATTTCTCTGCTGCCGCCAGTTGGTTCTTCTTTGAGTTTTCGTGAGCCACAAAGTGCTCGGCCATTCCTTTGAAAGCGATATTGCCCGAAGTATGGTCGCCGTGATGGTGCGTGTTGATAACGTGTTTAAAGGACTTCTCCGAAGATGGCTCCCCCGAAGTCTTTTTCAACGCTTCAATCAAGTGATTTGACTGCTCAGGAAATTGCGTATCAACCACCGAAATGCCGTCTTTGGTTTGCAGGTAGGCAATTGTTCCGCCGCGTTCGGTAAAAATACCCACGCCGCCACGAAGTTCCCGCATTTCAAACGGGTCTTTATTGAGTAAACGAGCAAAAAGCTGCGGAGTTAATAAAGCGGCTCCGGCAGTTCCAAGAGTTGCGTCTTGAATAAATTTACGACGATTCATTTTTTTAGATTGATGATGTTAGAACCCAACTCAATTCTTATTTAAACGTAAAAAGTCCCTCGTTCAATGCTTCAAGGGCGGCGTTTTTATCTTTGCTATCAACCAATAAAGACATATTATGTTCGGATGCTCCGTAAGAAATCATCCGAATCGGAATGTCCTTCATAGCTTCTAAAACCCGAATGGCGATATTCGGTTTGTCGGCAAGGAAATTACCGACAATGCAGATGATAGATTGGTTGCGGTCATCTTCTTCCAAATCCGCAATTTGACCCAACATCTTCGAGATTTTATCCAAGTTCTCGTTGTTATCAATCGTCACCGCTACGGATACTTCCGACGTGGTAATCATGTCAACGGGCGTCTTGAATTTCTCGAAAATCTCAAACACTTTACGCAGGAAACCGTAGGCGTTCAACATGCGGGTTGAGTGAATGTAAATCGCGGTAACGTTGTCTTTTGCGGCAATGGCTTTTATCTCGGAAGAAGACGAAGAAGATTGGCTTTTTGAAATAACGGTGCCGGGAGCACCCGGCTCCATCGTATTTTTTAGTCGCACCGGAATGTCCCGCATTTTTGCCGGATTTATGGTACTTGGGTGCAAAACTTTCGCCCCGAAATAGGCTAATTCTGCCGCTTCTTCAAAGCTCAGTTCACGCACCGGAAACGTCCGGCTCACAA
>JBLHXN010000154.1:0-7445 GCA_047630355.1 Spirosomataceae bacterium
GCTCTATTGAACTGCCTTTGGGCTTGTGATTGCCCTTTTATGAGCTTGACGGGCGTATAAATATAGGTATTTTGTTCTTTCATTAGTCGTTGGTTCAATCCCACATCTGCGTAGGCTTTATCAGCAAAAATAGCTTTACCTTCAAGTTTTGACAAGATGGGCCTGATTACCGCCAGGTCGTTTTCCGATGCGGGCGTTATGCTGACAAAGTTCATCAGAGGGATTGATTTTTGTACTTTTTGTGCCACCGTGTGCATTTTCACGCCGTAGTAGAATAGGTTTTTTGTCGAACAGAAACTCTTGTAGGACAGTTCTGGGGTAACTTTGTCAGAACGATTTCCCGAACATAGGATGACCGGAAAAGAATCAACGAGTGTTATTTGTTGATTAATGCCCTTTACAATCCCTTCACGATCAATGCGTTCCAGTAATAATGGCAACAAAGATAAAATAGCGGAATCCAGGTTATTGAGTCGAGAATTAAAGTTCGGGTAGTTTGGCAACTCGGGAAACCAACTCGCCATATAACGACATGCGTAATCGTGGATAGCACTTTTTTTATGCTTGTCCTCAAGTCTGCGACAGTAAAAATATATCGTCAAAATCTCAGCATCAGTTATTTTCTTGTTTGCAGGGGCTAGATTTGGACTAAACCGTTGACAGTAAAAGGAAAGTTCCGTATCATAGCACTCGCAGAGGTAAAAGTATAACTGGATAATTCTAATTCTCTCATAGTCAGTACTTTAAATGTTTCGCAACACAAAGCTACTGACTTTTATACTCCTTACCTCTTGCTTAGCATCAACTCAATATTCGCATATACAGTAAGATTCGTACTGCCATCGTAATTAATTGCAGAGGGGTCAGGTTAAATAGTATGATTCACTAAATTGTGTTGGCAACAAAACTACATCAGTCATTAGCTTTTACAAAATAATTTTGCAGAAAAGCAGATTTAAACGAATACTAAAGCATTAAATGCAGAAGTGCCACAAAGGAAAAGATCTTAAATATTCACAGCTAAGTAGGCCAGAGATGTTGCAAAAAAAACACCCGACCAACTTGATCGGGTGTTTTTTGTGATCCCAGAACGATTCGAACGTTCGGCCGCCTACTTAGAAGGTAGGTGCTCTATCCAGCTGAGCTATGGGACCTTTTTTGTTTTGGAATGCAAATTTACAGCTTTTTTATTACTCAGCAATAAGATTCACTAATATGTTTCGGTATCTCTTATTGAATAGTACAGAAATAAAAAAATTTAATCACTTGATTAAATTAATTGTTTAATTCTAAAATTATGTCTTACTTTGTTCCACAAACGCAGGTCTAATATTCGTGGCAAAGAAGCAAACAAGAGTAGAAACCAATCCAAGCACTGAGGAAAAAATCAAAGCAGCGGCTCGTATCATTTTCCATAAAAAAGGATTTTCCGGAACCCGGACACGGGATATTGCCGAAGAAGCAAACATTAACCTGGCGTTACTTAATTACTATTTCCGAAGTAAGGAAAAGTTGTTTCAGCTGATAATGATGGAGGATGTAAAGTTCTTCCTGGAGTCCGTATCAATAAATTTCAACGATGAAAAAACATCATTTGATGAAAAAATAGACCGAATTGTATCAGGATACATTGATATGTTAATAAAACAACCACACATACCAATCTTTGTACTGAGTGAGCTTAGAAGCAACCCCGATAGGTTTATCACGAATGTGGGCGTGAAAGACATGATTATGAATTCCGTATTTTTGAAACAATTTATGGAGGTTGCTCAAAGCGGAAAAATCAAGGTTATAAATCCTATTCATTTAATTATGAACCTTATTAGTATGACAGTTTTTCCTTTTGTTGCGTCTCCTGTTCTCAAAAATGGCTTCGGTATGAACGACGAGAATTTTAATGAATTAATGAACGAAAGAAAGACATTGATTCCTGAATGGATTAAACAAATGATATACATTTAGCAACGGCACTTTTTTGTGCAGAATCCCGTTCGGGTTTTTTTTGGACATAAGTTAATCAAACGTTTAAATCGAATAATTAAAATACATGAATAAATTCGCTTCGAAATTTCATCCGTCAAAGCTACGCGAGGTCACAAAAATTCTAAGTTTAAATTTACTTCTGATGTTGATTTGTACCTCAACGGTCTCCGCTCAACTTACGTTGGAGGAATGTTATCAAAAGGCACGGACAAATTACCCGCTGCTCAAACGCTCGACCTTAATCGAACAAACCAAGCAGCTATCTGTCAAAAATATCTCGAAAGGCTACTTACCCCAAATCAATATCAACGGTCAGGCTACCTATCAGTCTGATGTCACGACGTTGCCAATTTCTTTGCCAAACACTGAAATTCCGACTATCAGTAAGGATCAGTACAAGGTTTACGGCGAAGTTGTGCAACCGCTCACTAACGGTGCTTACCTAAAACCTCAGAAACAACTCGCCGAAGCAAATTCCATTATTGAGAAACAGCAACTGGAAACCGATTTGTACCAATTGAAAGAGCGGATAAATCAACTATTTTTCGGGATTTTACTAATTGACGAGCAACTCATTCAAACACAATTAATCAAGAGCGAACTTGAAGCCAATATTGAGAAAGTGGAAGCGGCGATTTTGAACGGTACGGCAATTCGGAATAATGCCGATTTATTAACCGCCGAAGTACTAAATCTAAATCAACGTTTAACGGAAATGAAATCGCAGCGGAGAGCACTTGTAGAAATGCTCGGCTTTTTCATTAATCAAGAAATTAGCCATACAGCGACATTTCAACGACCCGATAACCAATCTATTGATACAAAATCAAACCGTCCTGAATTAAAATTATTTAATGCTCAAAAGCAGATATTCGCCATTCAGAACAGCCTGTTGCAAGCTGATAAAAAGCCTAAACTGAGCCTGTTTTTACAGACGGGTTACGGCCGTCCGGCGTTGAATTTCCTGAATAACGACTTTGACTTTTATTACCTCGGCGGGCTGCGGTTAAACTGGAATATTTCATCTTTCTACACGGCTAAAAATAGCCAACAATTAATAAATATCAAGCAGCAAAATATTGAAATTCAGGAAGAAACGTTTCTGTTCAATACCAACGTGGCCGCAACACAACAAAGTAATGAAATCAATAAATTTCAGGAATTACTAAACAGCGACGATGAGTTGGTAACGCTACGAACGAAAATCAAAAATCGGGCAAACGAACAACTTACAAACGGACTGATTACCACAACAGATTATCTGTCTTTTGTCACTGCCCAAGATAAAGCAAAGCAAGCAAAAATTCTGCACGAAATACAACTATTAATGGCTCAGTACGCCCTCAAAATAACCACGGGAAATTGAGCTATATATCGAATATCAACCGTAGTTCTTAAATCATTAAACAATCGAAATTCCTCGCGAAATGAAACGAATAAAACCACCACAATTGACACTTATACTGCTTACTGTAAGTACATTGCAATTTACTACATCCTGCGATACTGATAAAAAAAACTTCGATGCCTCGGGTTCGTTTGAAGCCGTAGAACGCATCATTAGTGCCGAGGCAATGGGTGAAATAACAGCACTCAATATTGAAGAAGGTCAAACCCTCCAAGCCGCTACAACTATCGGGCAAATTGACGTTTCGATACTCGAAATTCAGGCAGAACAAGTAGAAGCTAGCATCTCGGCAATTAAACAAAAAACGGGCGAAGCAGCTCCGCAGGTAAACGTGCTGAAAGCTCAATTAGTCACGCAGAAAGAACAAGTGGCTTCGTTAAATCAGCAACTATCGGTACTCAATAAAGAAGTTAACCGTTTCACAAAATTGGTAGCTGCCGAAGCCGCCCCAAAAAAGCAGTTAGATGACCTGGTGGGGCAGCAGTCCGTTTTGCAAAAACAGTTGAAATCAACAAGTTCGCAATCTGACGTGATTCAGCAGCAAATTTTGGCAGCAACCCGTAACGTTTCGTTGCAAAACCGGGCAGTTTTGAGCGAAGTAGAACCCGCAAAAAAGCGTCTCGCGTTGATTCAAAAACAAATCGAAGACGGAGTCATTATCAATGAATACCCCGGCACGGTTGTCACGAAATATGCGTATAACGGCGAGTTCACTTCTATCGGGAAACCGTTGTACAAAATTGCCAATCTATCAACCATGACTTTGAGAGCTTATATATCTGGAAATCAGCTACCTAACGTAAAATTAAATCAACAAGTTAACGTCCAAACCGACGACGGAAACGGCGGAATGAGACAAACCACGGGCGAGGTAATTTGGATAAACAGCAAGGCTGAATTTACCCCAAAAACCATTCAAACCAAAGACGAACGAGCGAACCAAGTATATGCCGTCAAAATCAACGTACTGAACCCAGACGGTGCGTATAAAATTGGCATGTACGGAGAAGTTGTATTTGAGAAAAAGTAAAATTGTCTACGCTGCATTTCCAGTCAAAAAATGGTAACACTTCAAAACATACGAAAAACCTACAATAAAGGCGAAACCATTGCCGTGGACGACGTATCGTTTTCGGTGGAAAAAGGAGAATTATTTGGGTTAATTGGAGCGGACGGAGCGGGAAAATCCACCATTTTCCGAATGCTGACTACCCTCCTCTTACCTGATTCGGGCGTGGCTTCTGTTGACGGACTCGATATCGTTTCAGGATTTAAAGAAATCCGCAAAAGGGTTGGTTATATGCCGGGTAAGTTTTCACTTTACCAAGATTTGACCGTCGAAGAAAACCTCAACTTCTTTGCTACTATTTTCGGAACAACCATCAAAGAAAATTACGACCTGATAAAAGACATCTACGTTCAAATTGAGCCATTTAAGACACGGAGAGCGGGTAAATTATCCGGCGGAATGAAGCAAAAACTGGCATTGTGCTGTGCCTTGATTCACCGACCAACTATTCTGTTTTTAGACGAACCCACTACGGGCGTTGATACCGTTTCCCGAAAAGAGTTTTGGGTAATGCTCAAACGCCTGAAGAGTGAAGGAATCACAATTCTCGTTTCCACACCTTATATGGACGAAGCAACGCTCTGCGAACGCATCGCCCTGATTCAAAATGGCAAAATACTATCCATTGATACGCCAGATAAAATCATTGATGCTTACCCTGATAGGCTTTTTGCCATCAAAGCCGAAAATATGAGTAAATTATTGAACGACCTCCAGGTATCAAGTGTAGTAAAGAGTTGTAATTCATTCGGAGAACTTCATCACATCTCATTTAAAAGTGACGATGAAAATTCGTCAATCAAGCTCATTCAAGAGCTTAATAATAAGCAATATAAAAACATTGAACTTAAAGAAATCCGCCCGACTATCGAAGATTGCTTCATAGAATTAATGGAAAGTTAAAACCGAAGTAATCGACAGAAAATATGAAAGAAATCGTAATAAAAACTAATAAACTAACGAAGAAGTTCGGGGATTTCGTAGCAACAGATTCCATCACATTCGACGTATATAAGGGCGAAATATTTGGTTTTTTGGGGGCAAACGGAGCCGGAAAAACCACCGCCATGCGGATGCTCTGCGGTCTTTCAACGCCTTCGTCCGGCGAAGCCAACATAGCAGGATTCGACATTTATAAAGAAACCGAAAAAATCAAGCAACATATCGGTTATATGAGCCAAAAATTCTCGCTTTATGAAGACCTAACCATTGTAGAAAATATTCGTTTTTTTGGTGGAATTTATGGGTTAACCAACAAAGAAATAAAAGCCAAAAGTGAGCAACTCATAGAACAGCTTGGCTTGGGCAAAGAAGCTAAAAAATTGGTGGGTTCGCTGCCACTCGGCTGGAAGCAAAAACTGGCGTTTTCTGTTGCAATAATTCACGAACCAAAAATTGTATTTTTAGATGAACCCACGGGTGGTGTTGATCCCGTAACCCGCCGGCAATTCTGGGATTTAATCTACGCCGCCGCCGATAGAGGTATCACCATTTTTGTAACAACACACTACATGGACGAAGCCGAATACTGCAACCGTATTTCGATGATGGTAGACGGAAAAATCAAAGCTTTGGACACGCCAACAAATCTTAAAGTAAAATTTAACGCCAGGTCCATGGACGACGTGTTTTTTGAACTCGCACGCGGAGCGAAAAGAGGGGAATAATTATAAACTGAAATAAGATGAACCAGCTAATTAGTTTCGTAAAAAAAGAATTTTATCACGTTTTTCGGGACCGAAAGACGCTGCTAATGCTTTTTGGGATGCCCATTGCCCAAATCTTATTATTTGGCTTCGCTCTGACAAACGAAATTAAAAATTCAAATATCGTGGTGGTTGATTACGCCAAAGATGAGGCTTCGCAACGCATTATTAACCAAATAGAGGCAAGCGGCAGTTTCGAGATAAAAAAAACGTTGCTGTCGTCCGATGAAATCGAGGCGGCATTTCAGGAAGGAGATATTAAAATGGCGGTCGTTTTTCCCGAAAACTTCAACAATGATCTGCTGCGGTTCAACAAGGCCCAAATACAAGTCATTGCCGATGGTTCTGACCCAAATACTGCCTCCACGCTTACAACTTACATTAACAGTATTGTGGGCAGTTACCAAACTGAGTTGATGCAAGGTCAATCGCTCCCTTACCAAATCATCCCCGAAATCAGGATGCTTTACAATCCCGAACTTAAAGGAGCTACTAATTTTGTCCCGGGCGTAATGGCACTCGTACTTATGATTGTGTGCGTCATGATGACCTCCGTCTCCATTGTGCGGGAAAAGGAAATGGGTACGATGGAAGTACTCTTGGTTTCCCCATTTAGCCCCGTTTTGGTCATCATAGCCAAGGCTATTCCTTACTTGGTTTTATCGCTAATAAACCTCGTTGTAATTTTATTAATGAGCGTTTATTTGTTGGATATGCCGCTAAATGGCAGCGTCACTTTGCTTTTCGCCGAAAGTACACTACTTATTATCGTGGCACTTTCGTTGGGGTTATTAATCTCGAACAGTACGGCAAATCAACAAACAGCGATGTTACTTTCTCTGATGGGAATGCTCCTGCCCGTCATGATTTTTACTGGTTTTATGTTCCCGCTGGAGAATATGCCTTTGCCCCTGCAAATTGTGTCGAATATCATTCCATCAAAATGGTATTATATCATCGTCAAATCCATCATGATCAAAGGGCTTGGCATCGAAGCAATTTGGAAAGAAACGCTTATCCTGTTTGGGATGGCAGTTTTTTTACTGATTGTCAGTTTCAAAAAATTCAAGATAAGGCTGGAATAATTTGGATTAAATTTTCAGCAAATCAACCGCACTCTCAACTAAAGAATTATGCGTACGTTATATTTTCTTTTACAAAAAGAATTCAAGCAGATTTTCCGTAATCGGGCACTCCTGCCGATGATTTTGGTCTTGCCGTTGTTTCAATTATTGATATTGCCGCTGGCGGCAGATTACGAGGTGAAAAATATTTC
>JBLHXN010000155.1:0-7409 GCA_047630355.1 Spirosomataceae bacterium
ATCTATCGATGTCGCTGCCCCATTTAGCGTTATTGTTAATGCATTTCCATTAATGCTCAGGTCCTGAAGCTCATTCGTAACATCACCATCTACCTCAGTATCTAAGTAACCATTGTTTGCAGTATAAGCATCAACTTCTGTTTCTGTCAGTTGTGTATCCGTATTGTCCAAATATGGACTCAAATCTATCGATGTCGCTGCCCCATTTAGCGTTATTGTTAATGCATTTTCACTAATACTCAGGTCCTGAAGCTCATTCGTAACATCACCATCTACCTCAGTGGTATTTACTACGTAAGGGCTTGCTGATGTTCCACTGCCAGTTACAGTAACATTAGTTCCTGCGGTTACTTTCGTCTCAGAACCGTCGCCCGCAGTGCCTGTACTCGTACTTGTTGACAACCTTATCCAAATTGGTGAACCAGATGTACCTGAATTATAATAATACCCCGGTATTACATCGCTTACAGTGGCAGTGTTGTAAACCAATAAACTCGTTGCAGGAGATGCAATCGTAGTAGCATCTGTGGTTCCGGTAAGTGTTACATTGGGTATCAAAATGCCCTTGCTGGGTGAACTTACTTCCAGCATCGCACTGCCGGGGTCGCCTTCATTATTCAGCTTTATGGATTGTCCAAAGCTTGTCACTTGCAGTATTAAACATAATACTACAGTTAAAAATAGTTGTCTTTTCATTTTGTTAGATAGAAGGACGTTAGTTTAAAAAGGTTTGGAAAAAAGACTCCAACCTTTGCAGTAAAATCAGGCAAATCAAATCATTAAAATTGAGATATAGGGTTTTCTTATAAAAATTTTATTTTTCTGAGACATTTGATTAATTCCTAAAAATCATCTTGAAAAAATTCAAGTTGTGCGATTTTGTTTTAAGGATTCAACAGCTGTAATATATTGACTATAGGTGTTCTGATTCCCGACGAGAATTTTTAATACCCTTTTTTGTTTTTAGACTGTCTTCTTTTAACGTTACATCTCGAACATGGTTATTGACTTCTACACTCCAGTGACTTCTTATCGCCCCGAAAAAATAACCCTTGCCATCATACGCCTCATTTGAAAGGTAGTAAGCGGTTTCACTATTACTTTCTGTGCCCAATAGATCATATCGCTCCCGGATAACTTTGAACAAGCTTCGGAAATCCGACTTGTCCCAACGTTCGTCATAATATCCCCGACCTATATCGTAGTGGAAGTAAGACTGCTTCTCTATCCTGCCATGCCCTTTATCGAGGCTGATCGATTGGCCTATCGGGGTCAGGAAAGCGGCGTTCTCTTTCATTTCTTCGAGCAGTCTTTTCTGGTTTGCCTTCAACCCGATTAAAAAAACACCGCCACTGTTTGCTATCAATTCTGTTGTCTTGGGTGCCAGATGCAAGGCATCCGCAGTTATTTTGTGGGCAATGCCCCCACTTTGCCAAAGCACTTGACGCAAGGCAGGCTTCTCGCTCTCTTTCATGCCGTCGTAAAACCCTTGCCACAAAACTGCCCGGTCATCATGCCGTACCAATTGCACCACCGAAAACCCCCTTGTTTCCCCATGAACTATACTCCCACGTAATTCTTTGCCATCGCCACTGAACCATACTTTTTCATCCGCACTCAATTTCACTTCGTAGAACTTGAAAAGTACGGCTTCAAACGCCATTAAATCTACCTTCTCAAGTAAAATCGGCAAATGCGAACGGGATATAACTCGTCAGATCCAATGCCTAAAGAATCGCACAACTCCTCATCATGCTTATTGACCATGCTACGGTGTAATGATGATAAACAACCATCCCTTTTACGAAGAAGCCCTAAGGTCACACCCAGCAACATCAGCCACATCTTATGTCGTTTACCACGGTTATCTCGTAAATCTATCGCAGTATCGTTTTGTAATTCTTGGCAAAAGGTCGTTTCTTGTTCCATCTGAGTGTAGGTTCGTTTTTGATGTCCGAAAACTAAAATTACGAACTTTTTACACTCACACTCTTTTTATAAGAAAACCCTACTTATAGGAATAAAAGTCTTATTCTTTAACTGAATTTCGATATCAATGGATGCGGTTTCCTCGCTCATTGCACTTACCTGATGAATACGGGCACGTATCTCAGGATTCAAAAGTTTGACAAATAGCGAAGGTTTTAAGTAGGTAAGTACTCCTACTGTTAATACAGCCGCAAGCAATAAACTGGCTACGGAGAGAATGATTTTTTGGTGAGGTTCATGGGGTATTTTGGATTATCTATAGGAAAGTATGCCTTGTTTTGCTTAATCACAATTGCCGATAAAAAAAGCTACTAAACCGGAAAAGCCGTACCTTTGCTTACATGAACACAACGCAAGATTTAGCTCACTCTGAAACGTATTTTCACGAAGGTAGAGACTTTTGGTATAATACCGATTTTCTGGAATTGATGGCGAAAAGGTGGAACCTAAACCAATACCAATCAATGCTTGATATCGGTTGCGGCTTGTGCCATTGGAGCAAATTACTGCTGCCGCATCTACAACCAAACGCTGAAGTAACCGCCGTTGATAATGACGAGGCCTGGTCAGACGGAAATGAGTCAATCGAAGCATATTTTGAAAGTTTCGGAGGTCAGATTGAATTTCAGTCTGCCGATGCTCATCGCTTACCTTTTGAAGATGATTCTTTTGATGTGGCAACGTGTCAAACCGTTCTTATTCATCTCAGAAATCCCGAAAAAGCGTTGGCAGAAATGCGAAGGGTTGTAAAGCCCAATGGCATTGTTATCTGTGCCGAACCAAACAATTTGGTGCAGGCAGTTCTGAAAGACTCCGCCAACCGAAAAGAACCAATAGAAACGGCAACCAAGCGGTTTGAGAGTACGCTTTCTTTCGAAAACTTAAAACGAATGGACGGAAAAGGGCATAATTCTTTCGGTGATTTACTGGCGGGGACAATGAACAAACTGGGTTTTCAGGAAATTCAATCTTATTTAAACGATAAACTTACGCCTATTTACGCCCCGTACGAAAAACCTGAGCAACAAGCGGCAATAAGTTTCTACCTTGATAATGTGGAGAACGAAGCGGACGAACTCGCACGTAATCAAATTCAAAATGGCACTTATTTTAACGGCGGCGGAACCATGATGTACTTAGTTTCGGGAAAGAAATGAATTGTTTAGATATTCGATTTCCAACATAATTTCATAATATTTACGGTAAAGCTATGGTGAGACAAGACGCTGTCTCCTAACTCCTAAAAAACCCATCCCCTAAAATGGAATTTCTTAAAAAAACGGCGGAACAAATCTTCGCCCAGCATAAATTAACCGAATTGCAAAAAGTTTGCGTGGTTTTACCAACCCGCCGGGCTGTTTTTTATTTCAAACGGGAATTGGCGGAATTATCCGAAATACCGTTTATCTCCCCCGATGTTTTCGCCATTGATGATTTTGTCACGCAAATGTCGTCCGTCAGATTGATTGATAATATTTCGTTGATTTTTGAATTTTACGAAGTCTTTAAGGAAATTGACAAAGAAGTTCAGTTCGATCGTTTTGTGGGTTGGGGCAGCACATTACTCAAAGATTTTGACTTAATAGATCAGTATTTGGTCGAAAACCCGAAGGCACTCTTTGATTATATGAGCGACGCACAAGCGATTGCCCGCTGGGGAAAAGAGCTGGAAAGTATCGGCAAAGAAGTAAATAGAACCACCGTTTCGGACGCATATTTCAAGCTTTTTTCCAATATTGATATCGCGTACCGAAATCTGCAAAACAAACTTATTACTAAGGGTTTGGCGTACCGAGGAATGGCGTACCGATTATTAGCAAACGATGTAGAAACGCTTTTACTTGAAAAAGAAGACTACGAAAAGTACTATTTCGTCGGGTTAAATGCTTTGAGTAATTCCGAAGAAAAAATTATTTCTAAACTGGTGAAAGCTCAACTCGCCGAAACCTTCTGGGATTCTGACGATTATTACATGAACTCCGACCACAAAGCGGGAAGCGTTTTGCGGCGATACCGAAACAGCGGAGTTTTTGGGGAATGGAATTGGCAGACTGAAAACCTAAAAAAAGAAACGAAAGAAATTCGGGTGATTGGTTTGCAGACAAACGCTATGCAAGCCAAAACTACAGGAGAAATTTACGCCGAAACCATCGCAAAAAACCCCGGACAGCAAACGGTTATTGTATTGGCGAACGAGCAACTGCTCGAACCGATGTTGAACTCGCTTGATGAATCAGTGGATTCATTTAATATTACGATGGGACTTTCTTTGAAGCAATCTTTGCTTACTACGTTGGTGAATGCTCTGTTTGAATTGCAGTCGAACGTAGCGGAGTTTCAAAACAAAAAAGGCGACACCGTTAAGATTCCAAAATTCAGTCATCGGCACATTCACAAAATACTCAATCACCCGTTTGTTCGGCGGTACGAACTGATCAAATACGAGCTTGACAACGATAAAAATCCCATAAGAAAATCACTCCGTCACATCACAAAAAACAACCTCGTTTACCTCAGCGAGAAAGAGATGCTCGAATTGGGCGAAGGCGATCCGATTTTCTCCATGTTTTTCACTCGTTGGAACGGGAACATAAATAAAGCTTTAGCAAATCTTTATGACTTAGTTGATGTACTCAGAAGCGTTTACAAAACCGCCCCGGACGCCATTGAGATTGAATACCTTTACTTATTTCTGACAATTCTAAACCGGATTGAGCGAATAGTTCAGCAACACAACGACCTCGACATCAAGAATTTCCGACACTTTCTGAACGAACTGATTCGGGAAGAACGGATTCCGTTCAGCGGAGAACCTATTGCCGATTTACAGATTATGTCAATGCTCGAAACCCGTTGTCTTGACTTTGATCACGTAATCGTCACGTCGCTAAACGAAGGAATGTTACCATCATCAAACCGTAATAATTCTCTAATTCCGTACGATGCCGCCATTGAATTTGGCTTACCCGTTTACCGCAATCAGGATGCGGTAATGTCGTACCACTTTTTCAGATTATTACAACGTGCCAAAAAGATTGATTTGTTGTACCTCCAGCCGTCAGGTGGCGGCGTGGGCGGTGGCAACGAGCCGAGCCGATTTATTCTGCAAATTGAGAACGAACTACTCAAAGCGAATCCCAATATTACGTTTTCAAAACCCGATGCGGAAATAACCTCTACAGAAACGTTAGAAGTTGACTCAAGTATTGTAATCCCAAAGAGTGATGAGATTATTCAAAAACTCACCAAGTACCTGACAGAGAAAGGATTATACCCATCAAATATAAACGACTACTTAGGCTGTTCGCTTCGTTTTTACTTCAAGAAAATTGCTAATTTATCACAGCGGGAATTAGTGGACGAAAAAGTGGGAGCCGATATTTTCGGAAATTGGCTGCACAAAACCCTCGAAGAAATTGACGCTGATTTTACCAAAAAATCTACTATTTATACCAACGAAACTGCCGAGCAAATTATCACCGAAATTCCGGCAAGGTTAGACAAAATTTACGCCGATAATTTTGCGGGAATTGTGATTGATCGCGGAGTGAATTTTATCTTAAAAAAAGTGGCGATACGAGTGCTGACTAATTTCTTTAAAGAGCAAATCAAACAAGGCGTTTTTCCGATGGAAGTACTCTCCTACGAAACACGGTTAAACACCGAAATTATGGTGGATGTGAACGGTGAAAAAATACCCGTTAAAATTGCCGGAATCATTGACCGGATTGAACGAAAAGACGACCTTATTTCTGTAGTTGATTATAAGACGGGTATGGTGTATGGTAAGGAAATTTCGGCGAAAGATTTATCCGAAGACATTTACAAACCCGACTTGAGTAAGCTGCGTCAATTGTGGCTCTACAAATTTGTGGTTTCTAAGAAAATGATGTCTAACGAATTGGACATTATACAGAATCAATCACTTGAAAACCAACACGTTGAAGCTAAGATATATTCGTTCAGAAATCAAAAAGAAAACCTACAAACTGAGCTATATTTTGAAGCGGGAGAAACCGCAGATTCGTTTGTAGAAACCTCAGAAATCCATTTGCAAGATATTATAAAATCTATGTACGATACCTCTGTTCCGTTCGAACAAACGGATGATATTAAGCAATGTCACTTCTGTGATTTTAAAGGAATTTGTGGGAAGTTTTAAAGTACGTCCCCATTCGGGGTCAAACGTGTCTACCAAATAAGCATTCACACTGCAAATTCACTTGCTCCAAACCACAAAATCTAAAATTCTCAGGAACTTCAACCAATCTCTGTTATATTTGTTGACCGTGCCTATCTAAAAGACTTATAATGAAAAATCTACTCCGCCTTTACCGTTGGAAATATACTTTCTTTGCGGGTACTTTCCTTTTCTTTATCGCCTGGGTTTTCTTCATTGACGGCAACAACGTTTTTGCTTTATTTGACCTCTGGCGAGAAAAGAAATCTTATCAGGAAGGAATAACTTTTTACGAAGAACAACTAAAACAAATCGAAATCGAAAAAGCGGAAGTTTTGGGGAATGACGATGCCGCTGAAAAATTTGCCCGTGAAAAATACCGGATGAAAAAAGAAGGCGAAACCGTTTTTATCATCGTGGATAGCGATGGTAAAATGCTCGACTAACCTGTTTCGATATTGAATTTCTGTTCTTAAAATCTTTTCCCGATAGCTATCGGGACGTTTCTCCGAAAATATTATGGTAAAAATACTATTCGTCTGTTTAGGAAATATTTGTCGCTCACCAATGGCAGAAGCAATTTTTAAGCAATTGGTGAACGAACGAAGACTTTCTGGTCAAATCTCGACTGCTTCATCAGGAATAAAAGGCTGGCACTTTGGTAAATCCCCCGATCGCAGAACGATTGAAGTATTGGCGGAACACGAAATTGAAACTACTCACGTTGGACAGAAGTTGAGTGTCGAAGATTTGACGGAATATAACCACATTGCTGTCATGGACGAAGCCAATTTTGAAGCCGTTTATAATTTCTATTACGAAAATATAAAAGCCACGCCTCCCGCCCGCAAGCTATTTTTAATTCGCGATTTTGACCCGGAAGTTCGGGGCGTGCAGGAAGTGCAGGATCCTTATTACGAAGACAAAAAGGTTTTCAGAAAAGTATTTGACACGCTAAAGAGAAGCTGTAACGGTTTACTTGATTATCTAATCGAAGAACACGGCTTGAAGCCCGAAGAAGCCACTACAGATGAACATTCCGAATGAACTTCGTAAAGTACAAACCACGCAGCAACGACTGAACGTTTCTCATTAGAAAACTAATCTTGCTTTAAAGGTAACTACACAGGTTGTAGTTTATTGATTTGGTTTAGACATGGGAGTAATTCTACTCCCCTTTTAAGTAGAGTATCCATTACGGACCTGATAACGCAAAAAGCATTTTGACCAGATTTGAATT
>JBLHXN010000156.1:0-7385 GCA_047630355.1 Spirosomataceae bacterium
TTGGGCAAGTTGATTGTCTCACCTCTCCAAAGGCAAGCGTTGGTTTTATTGTCAAGTATCATTACTTGAATTTTCTTGTCTTTTTTATTTAACTCCTCACCTACAGCGTAGCGATAGTACACTTTCAAATCAGCTTCAAACGGACTTTTATAAAATCCGTTTTCATCCATTGTGTATTCTATTGTAGTTTTAATGCATTCGTCTTTTACATCATTACTTTGATTCAGAACTTTGTAAGTCAACAACGCTTGCTCTTTCGGTTGTACCCCTTCATGCGTAGCACGCATCATTGGTCTTTGACACGCAGAAAACATTCCACACAGTAGTACTATTCCTATAATCTTTCTCATATCATTCCTTTCTTACATTACCTTAATATTACAAATATATATCATTTGTTAACATTAAGATAATACTGGGATAATATTTATTTAAAATTTATTACAGATCAAACGAAGTTAAGTACAAAAAAAGGCACTTAACCGAAGTCAAATGCCTTTTTTAGAGTTTCAATTATTCCATTACAATATATACTGACTCAAATCACGATTTTTAACTAATCCTGAGAGCCTATCTTCTACCATTTCTTTATCCACATTCACTTCCGAGCCCGGCGTAATAGTTTCAGGAATATCAAAAAGTACGTCGTTTAACAAGTGGCTGATAACCGTTTGTAAACGTCGAGCTCCGATATTTTCAACTTCCGCATTTGCTTCAAATGCAATCTTAGCCAACGCTAATAAAGCATCATCAGTAAACGTCAACTTTACGCCCTCAGAAGCTAACATCGCTTCATACTGCTTCGTCAAAGCGTTACGGGGAGTTTTCAAAATCTGATAGAAATTTTCTTCGGTGAGCGTTTCTAACTCTACACGAATTGGAAAACGTCCTTGCAATTCAGGAATCAGATCAGAGGGCTTTGCAACGTGAAACGCCCCGGCAGCAATAAACAAAACGTGATCAGTTCTCAGACTACCATACTTAGTTTGCACCGTTGAGCCTTCCACAATCGGAAGTAAATCACGCTGTACACCTTCACGGCTTACATCAGGCCCGCCGCCGCCTTTGCTGCTTGAAGCAGCTACTTTATCAATCTCATCAATAAAGATAATTCCCATATTTTCCGCTTTGCGGATGGCTTCCTCTTTTACCTCGTCCATATCAATCATCTTAGATGATTCTTCTTCGAGTAGGATTTTGCGGGCTTCGGCGATAGAAACTTTACGCTTCTTGTTTCGCTTGGGCATCATATTTCCGATCATTTCCTGAATGTTCATCATTGACATATCGTCAATCGGGCCACCCATTACGCCAATATTCGGACTACCATTTGCCGACACGTCGATTTCAATGCGGCGTTCGTCCAAATCACCATTTTTAAGTTTTGTGCGGAAATTATTACGCGTTGCTTCGTTAATTTCTACTTCGCCAGATTTTTCGGTTTCAAAACCAAGGTTTTCTTTTTTAGTAGACTTTACGGGAGGAATTAGAATATCGAGCAATTGCTCTTCTACGATTTCCGCCGCTTTTTCTTTGACCAATGCTTTTTTCGCCGTTGCCACCATATTCACAGATTGCTCAGCAAGATCACGCACCATACTTTCTACGTCACGTCCTACGTAACCCACTTCGGTAAACTTTGAAGCCTCTACTTTTGTAAACGGTGCGTCCGCAATTTTGGCAAGACGGCGGGCTATTTCTGTTTTACCAACGCCCGTTGAGCCAATCATTAATATATTGTTCGGCACAATTTCGGCCTGCATTTCTTTGGGGGCGTTCATTCGCCGCCAGCGGTTACGCAACGCAATCGCTACGTTTTTCTTGGCATCAGTTTGACCAATGATGTATTTATCAAGTTCGGCAACAATTTGCCGTGGTGTCAGGTTTTCTAAGTTTTCTGTCATTCAATCAATAATTTGTGGACTCGCTCTGTTGTGTAATTAGACGAAAATAAACAAAATAAAAAGTAGTTATAATTCAGTTGATTAAAGTAACGTACAATTCGTACTTCGTGAATCTAAAGTCGTCATTTTACTTAGCTTTCAGGGTAATTAACAAGCGTTCCCCCTATAAAGTTGATACATTTCCGTATTTTTGTTTAGAAACGAATTTCACAAAACTATGCAGTACGTACTGAGCATTCCCGAAAAATTAGGCAGATATACCGACGATGAGCTTTTCGAGCTTTGCTCTGCCAATCCTGATTTACGTATCGAACGTAATGCCAACTATGAATTAATCTTTATGTCACCAACCGGATTTGTCACAAGTACTTATAATTCAGAATTAGTTATAGCTTTAGGAGTATGGAACAAACAACGTAAGAGTGGACTTGTTTCGGACTCAAACGGCGGCTATATTCTGCCAAACGGAGCTATGCGAGCACCTGATGTAGCTTGGATAAGCCGTGAGAAGTTAAGCCATATTTCAAAGGAGGCACAGAAAAAGTTTCTCCCCGCCTGTCCCGAATTCATTATAGAATTGCGTTCTGAAACTGACAAATTGAAAGAACTTAAAGCCAAGATGGAAGAGTGGATTACAAACGGTACCCAATTAGGCTGGCTGATTGACCCGAAGAAAAAGCAAACGCACGTTTATCAACCCAATACCGAAGTTGAAATCTATGATTTCGACGCAAATGTAACGGGTAAAAATGTCCTGAAAGGCTTTACCGTGAACCTCACCGAACTCTTTGAATTAGACGAAGAAACGGACAGTAGCGAATCAGAAGTCTAAAGAATATCGCGGTCAGGCAGACGCTATGAAAAAGCAGATCATGAAAGAACTATGAAAAAGAATCTCCTGCTTCCGCTTACAGTAATTGCGTTTTTCAGTTTCGCTTTCATTGGTTGCACCACTTACAAACTCTCGCCTAAAGACACGGCGTGGAATCCTTACGAAGATGGCGAACAGTTTACCTTTTTCTCAGACAAAGGAAGCGGGCGAACTTTCAAAACCTCAAAATTGAGAAATCGAAAAACCGAACAAACGTTTATACCAGAAATCTATCGAAGTTAAAAGAGTCGTTAACGGTTTTCGCCATCGAAGAAAGGAAGGGTTCCGATGAGTTTCCGCTCCTGACGGTTTTTAAAAATTCTGAAGATGAAAGTTTTGTTTTTAGTAAATCTGCGGGTTTTGTTCGATTTTTACTAACAAATAGCGAAGTTTGGAATCTGAAACGCACTTAAATTCATGAGTCCATCTCTTCAACTTCGCCCGAACAAAATAACGTACTGGCCAGCCAGAAAATGGATAA
This sequence comes from Spirosomataceae bacterium, assembly GCA_047630355.1. Lineage (GTDB taxonomy): Bacteria > Bacteroidota > Bacteroidia > Cytophagales > Spirosomataceae > JANQUM01. Next base: position 3,257 of record JBLHXN010000156.1, read on the forward strand.
ATCTGAATGCAAAAAAGAGTGGAAACGCTACTTAAAAGCGACTCTAATTACCGTTGGGGTACTGGCTGGTTTTCTCCTGATAGCAAATTTATTAGGATAGTTCCTGCCCCACCAATACTTTATTCGCCTCAATTTGTTATTTTTGCGAAAAACAAAAATCAAAAACACGAGGTTTCTGATTTTAATTCTTAATCTTCAAATAGCTCAACATGTCCGTTTTAACAGCAACTCGTAGAGATACCCAAATTTTCGATTTAATCAATCAGGAACACAAACGCCAACTTCACGGCATCGAACTCATTGCCTCCGAAAACTTCGTTTCGGAACAAGTTATGGAAGCCGCCGGAAGTGTATTGACCAATAAATACGCCGAAGGTTTACCAGGAAAGCGTTATTACGGCGGTTGCGAGGTAGTGGACGTGATTGAGCAACTTGCCATCGACCGATTAAAGGAGCTTTTCAAACTCACGTGGGCAAACGTCCAGCCGCATTCTGGTGCTCAGGCAAACATGGCAGTATTTTTGGCTTGCCTGAATCCTGGCGACAAAATATTGGGCTTTGATCTTTCACACGGCGGCCACTTATCTCACGGCTCACCCGTAAATATTTCGGGAAAATACTTCAAGCCTTTTTTCTACGGAGTTGAAAAAGAAACCGGGTTAATAAACTGGGATAAAGTTGAAGAAACAGCTTTACAGGAAAAGCCAAAAATGATTATTTGCGGAGCGTCCGCTTATTCCCGCGATTGGGACTACGAACGTTTACGCAGCATTGCCGATAAAATTGACGCTATTCTTTTGGCAGATATTTCACACCCTTCTGGACTTATCGCCAAAGGTTTGTTGAACGATCCGTTCGACCATTGCCATATTGTAACCACCACAACGCACAAAACCCTTCGCGGAACCCGTGGCGGCGTTATTATGATGCGAAACGATTTTGAAAACCCTTTTGGTAAAACAACCATGAAAGGGAAAATACGAAGCATGTCTTCGTTACTTGATTCTGGTGTTTTTCCAGGAACACAAGGTGGACCTTTAGAACACATCATCGCCGCAAAAGCAATTGCGTTCGGCGAAGCTTTAACTCCTGAATTTGCGATTTATGCCGCCCAAATGCAGAGAAACGCCAGCATTATGGCAGATGCTTTTGTGGAGAAAGGTTACAAAGTAATCTCGGGAGGAACGGATAACCATTCGATGCTGATTGATCTTCGTCCGAAAGGAATAAACGGACGATTAGCCGAGAACACACTTATCAAAGCGGATATTACTGTAAACAAAAACATGGTTCCTTTCGATACCGAGAAAGCCATGATCACGTCAGGAATACGAGTTGGCACTGCCGCAATGACCACCCGTGGCTTAAAAGAAGCCGATATGACACGTATCGTGGAAATGATAGATACCGTTTTGGTGAACAACGAAAACGACTCGATTATCTCAAAAGTAAAAGGAGAAATAAACGAGTGGATGTCAGAATATCCGTTGTTTCAGATGTAATTCCGCCGTACTCATTTAATATTTCAGAAGCCGATGATTTTCAGTTTTAAACTGTAATTATCGGCTTTTTTGAAACTTACCCTGCCTTCAACCATTCCAACGCTTCAATCGGTAGATTTCTTACTATCCAAAACGTTACTGCAACTGCACAAGTCATCCACAAAAATCTGGAAGTGAAATACTTTTTCTTCTCGAAAAAGAAAGCGTTCAAAATTACAAATCCTATAACCGGACTTCCTGCCATCATCAACAGGTTATGGTCAATTGCGTCGGCAAAACGTAAGTGAAGTAAATCATGCAACGCCCGTTGACCGCCGCAACCCGGACAATCAAAACCAGTAAATTTCTTAAAGTAACACGAGGGGAAAACTGAAAAATTCGTTGGATCAAAAAAGTAGAATACCAACAGCATTCCAATAAATAATCCGGTGACTAAGATGTTTAGCTGCTGTCTCTTCATTTGGATGTCTAAGATTTTACCACATAAGTATTTGCCAATAAATCGTGTAAACCTTTTTCATCCGCACGGAACAGGATTAACAGATACCCGATGCAGCAAAGCAACGAAGATAGTATTTTTGCCACAACTCTTCCCAAAGCATTTAAAAACGTAAGTCTATGACCGGAGTCAGAAACTACTTTTATGTTCATGGCTTGCTTCCCAAATGTTGCTTGTTTTTCAGAACTCTCAAAATAAGCAAAGTAAACCCAACCTACGGCAGTTGAAATTAAATTAAAGAGCATGTAGCCACCTGCTACAAAAGCAGAGAAAATGCCCGAGGGATTATCGGTCATCTCCGGATCAACAGCCATGAAAGTCGTTCCCAATATCATTACCTGTAAGATTCCCATCGGAATTGCAACGATGAGGTAGTCAATAATAAAAGCTACCAAACGGCTACCCGCTCCGGCGAGCGTCATATTAGAAATAGGACTGTTAAGTTCAGGGTTGAAGTCTTCGAGCATCTTGTGGTTTACTTAGGTTGAAAAATGGTTTTCACTTGTAAATAAATACAAAAAAGCGAGATACGAAAACTCTTAATTGGTAAAGTTTCGGATTCGTCATCTAAAGAAACTGGTTCGTCAACAAATTTTCGGTAAACAAATCGCACCGCCTACTTTTGAATCATCAAACAAAAACAACTTATAATTATGCGTTACTTAACATTAAACATCGCCGACAACCTACAATTAAGCATTGACAATTCTATGACGGGCGTGGAGACCATTTATATGAACGAAGAAATTGTCTCTAAGAAATTCTCGTTCTGGGGTGCCAAGCACATTTTCAGTCGGGAAGAAAACGGCGAAGAGGTAAATTACGAAGTGAAAATCGGACTGAACTTTACCGGAATCGGGTACAATATCTACAGAAATGGCGAGCCAGTTTTACTAAGTAATAATGTCTCAAAACTCAATAACTTCTCTTGGTTTGACGTAGCCGCTTACCTGATTCTTTTCATCGCATCTGCTACGTTAGGCTATACCCTGACTCGCGGTTTACTGAACGACGATTATAGTTTAACGAAAGCAATCCCGTCATTAATTATGTTCAGTATATTTAGCTTCTATTTCTATTGGAGAAAGAGAAAGAACCAAGAAGCCGAATTAGTTAAATAGATGTTGAAAAACGTCTTCAAGTTTACCACTTGGAATAATCTCAATTCCGAACAAATTGGAATCGATTCCTTTCAGGTTGAATTTGGAGACATAAATTTTCTTAAAACCGAGTTTCTCCGCTTCAGAAATACGTTGTTCAATCCTACTTACGGCACGAACTTCACCCCCTAAACCTACTTCAGCGGCAAATGCTACAGAAGGTAAAATGGGTAAATCTTCGTACGAAGAAGCAATGGAAGCACAAATAGCAAGGTCAATAGCAGGATCTTCCACTTTTAATCCTCCAGCAATGTTCAGGAAAACGTCTTGCGTTCCTAATCGGAAGCCGCCGCGTTTTTCAAGAACGGCAAGCAGCATTTGTAAACGCCGCAAATCAAATCCGTTGCTGCTTCGTTGCGGCGTTCCGTAATTTGCAGTACTTACAAGGCTTTGGGTTTCGATCAAAAGCGGGCGGTTTCCTTCCATCATCGAAGCAATAGAAATACCACTCAGTTGATCTTCCCGTTGCGAAATAAGAATTTCTGATGGGTTTGTAACCTGACGTAATCCACTACCGAGCATTTCATAAATACCCAATTCGGAAGTGCTTCCAAAACGATTTTTAGTAGTTCGGAGAATGCGGTACGTCATTTGGCGATCGCCCTCAAACTGCAGAACGGTGTCAACCATATGTTCCAAAATCTTGGGTCCGGCAATAGAACCGTCTTTCGTAATATGACCGATCATAATTACCGGAACGTCCGATTCTTTGGCAAATTTCATCAGCTCCGCCGCACATTCTTTCACTTGAGAAACGCTTCCCGCCCCCGATTCAATCAAAGGCGAAATCAGCGTCTGAATCGAATCAATGATAACTACATCAGGCTCAGTCAGTTCAATTTGTCGGAAGATATTATTTGTCGCCGTTTCGGTCAAAATATAGCAACGGTCATTATTATATTCGATGCGTTCGGCTCGCATTTTAATCTGTTGTTCGCTTTCTTCCCCCGAAACGTAAAGCACCGTGT
>JBLHXN010000157.1:0-7238 GCA_047630355.1 Spirosomataceae bacterium
CCGAAGTCAACGGTCTTGGATTTACGCTTCCGCAAAAAAAGAAAATAACTACGAAGGTTTCGGAACCGATCAGGACATTCACGAACCAGGTTACATTTTTATCAAACCCGCACTTTTTCCGTTCAAGATTACGGAAAACCATCCCCACCACGACAATCCGCATTATTGCCCATCGGCAAAAACCGTTGGTATGCAGCGGCAGAGACCTTATCATCCGCAATCAGTGATTAATATTTCGGCAATGAGCTACGGTTCGCTATCATCTGCCGCCATTGAGGCGTTGAATATCGGGGCGAAAAAAATAAACTGTTACCACAATACTGGTGAAGGCGGACTTTCGCCGTACCATAAAAATGGAGCCGACGTAGTTTTTCACATCGGTACGGGATACTTCGGAGTCAGAGGTGATGACGGAAATTTCAGTATGGATAAAATGGTAAAACTTACCATTGAGAATCCTTACATAAAAATGATTGAAGTGAAGCTTTCTCAAGGTGCCAAACCCGGCAAGGGTGGCGTACTTCCCGGTAAGAAAATAACGCAGGAAATATCAGACATCAGAGGTGTACCCATGGGCGAAGATGTAATTTCGCCGCCAACGCACAGTGCATTTTCCAACGTTACCGAAATGGTTGACTTTATCGAGAAAATTGCAACCGAAACAGGTTTACCAGTTGGTATCAAAGCGGCGATTGGGCGGTTAGAAATGTGGGAAGAACTCGCTGCTTTGATGCAAAAAACCGGCAGAGGACCCGATTTTATTACTATTGACGGCGGTGAAGGTGGAACTGGAGCTGCCCCAAGAGCATTTGCCGATCACGTTGCGTTGCCATGGGTTTACGGATTTTCGAGTATCTACAAGCTTTTCCAAAGGTATAACTTAACGGAAAAAATAACATTTATCGGTTCGGGCAGACTCGGTTTACCAGACAGTGCCGTGATGGCGTTAGCAATGGGAGCAGATCTGATAAATATTGCCCGCGAAGCCATGTTGTCAATCGGTTGTATTCAGGCTCAAATTTGTCATACGAATCGTTGTCCCGTCGGGATTGCCACCAATAATAAGTGGTACGTTTCGGGGCTTGACCCGACTTTGAAAAGTGAGCGTTTTTACAATTACGTGAAAGCTTTTTCAAAAGAAATAAACGAGATTACGCACGCTTGCGGTTACGAACATCCAAGTCAGATTAAGATGGAAGATATTGATGTTTCAATGGGTGATAATAATCAAACCGTTTCTCTAAATAATGTTTACGATTATGAAAAAACCGTTGCAGCTTTTCAGTGGAAATAACGTACTTTGAATTGATCAAAAATTACTCTATCTTATTACATTTTGGAATAATTGATTTGTTGCTCACATAGATAAGTACTCAATCCGGCAATCGTATAAGCCAACATATCGCCCCAATCAAAAGACGAACCCATGATGACTGAAACGGCTTCGTTAGAATTTAACCCGGTGAAACCGAGTACATCAATTGCTTGAAAAATCTCGACGACGTAAGATATTACCAAACTTATAATCAACGATTTATGAATGTTCAAATTTGTAAAACCCCGAATGGCAACGTACACTAAAATTGTGGCTAAAAAATCTCCGAAGTAAGGACGAATAAACGCATCCCGCACAAAAAGAGCGATGCAAACTTCCACGGCTAAAATTCCCGCAAAAACTCCGAGATAGATATTTCTTGTTGACATATTTATACTTTAAAAGTACTTTGTATTTAAAAGTAAGTAGGTAAAAAAATAGTTATAAACTGTTTTTAATTAGTTCTTCTAAGACTTTGAGGTGGGCTTCAAACGCAATTTTCCCTTCGCTGGTTGCTTCATATGTGGTCTTGGGTTTACGGTCCACAAATTCTTTTTTCACCCGTAAAAACTTTGCTTTTTCAATGGCCTTCAAGTGCGTAGCGAGGTTTCCGTCGGTCATTTCGAGCAATTCCTTGAGTTCGTTGAAACTTACCAAATCATTCACCATCAGCACCGACATGATGCCGAGCCTCGCTTTGTTTTCAAACGCTTTATGAAAGTTATCTAAGTTCAAAATTGATTTTTAATTTAATATATTATTGAGTTGTGCACGAGTTCTTTTAACCGTAAACCTTACTCCTTTTAACCCTCAATCTCGTTCGTATTTCAAGTGCATACTTATTCCGTAAATAATGTGCAGAACTCCAAAACCAAAAGCCCAAAAAAGCAGCGAGTAACCACTCACAAAAAGAGCGATAATCCCGACGACTAATTCGGTCATTCCCAAATAGAAAACATCCCGATACGTATGTTGAGCGGCATTTACCAACGTCAGTCCGTAAAATATTAGCGTTAGTTCAGGAATAATCCAATATACCTCGTTGATTAATAAACTTACGATTACGAAAGCTCCGGCAATCATTGGAATGCACAAACTTACGAGCAATCTTTTAGAAGTCTTATTCCACATCGGGCTTTGCTTCTTCTTGGCTTTCCGCCACGTGAAGAAAAACCCAGCAGCTAAAGCAAGAACAACGGTTGCCAAACCTAAATAAACCAACGACCAAATATATTCTGCGTGAAGCAACGTCTTGTATTGTAAGCCATCGTACACCACTTCTGAAACTCGTTCGGGTTGCATTTGCCACGCAATGAAAGAAGCGATTAACGCAATCACACCCGCCGATATTCCCGAAAGTCCGCTTAAAGAAAGAAACTTAGTGGAACGCTCCATCATTTGGCGAATTTCCTTTAAATCTTGTAATTGCTCTTTCATAACAACGCAATAAGTTTGGGTACAAAAATAATTAATCCAATTACAACGGCGGTAAGAACGGCAATTAAAACACCTCCGGCGGCCAAATCTTTAATTTTACCAATATCCGGATGAAATTCAGGATGAATAAAATCGCAGATTTTTTCGATGGCGGTATTGAATGCTTCGGCGGTCAACACAAATCCGATAAGAAAAACTACAATCATCCATTCTTTGCGGTTGATACGAAGCGTCACTGACGACAAAATCACCACCACTACCACAAAAAGGTGAACTCGGAAATTATTTTCAAATCTCGCTAAATCACCTATTCCTTGAAAGGCATACTTAAAGCTTTTCAACGTTTTTTTTAAGTTCATGTTCAATATTGAATAAAGTATAGTGGGCAATGTAAATGACCGAAAGCACAAAGCCGAATAAAAGGGTTGTTTTCATGGCAAGTGGGTTTTGCAAATCCCGAATGCAAATCTTAACCAGATATAATGGATTAGAAATAATATCCCACGAGTTTAACCGTGAAAAACGTCCAAGGTAAATTCCAAAACCAGACAACAGCATGCTTCCAAAAATTAATAGCCACGACACCGCCCTATTGTAAAACGAGTTTAACAAATTATGGACAATTTGAATAGAGTAAACCCCAATTAATAAACCCGTAAATGCCGTTATGAAAATACCGAGCGAATCGTACCACCAAAGTTGTTGGTCGAGGTATTGTAAATGAACCAAATCGGTAATAATATACGGAGCATTTGGAAAAAACAGTAACCAAAAACCGACGAAAAACAGCGAAGTATAACGCCTTCCTTTCAACCGACGGGCAACTAACGCGAAAAAAAGCGGAATCCAAGCTAAGAACAAGTTCCAGAGTAGGCCAAAGCCGAGGTAAAAATCTGTTCGGTACGAGCGGACAAACAGCAGGACGGAACACAGGAGCGAAAGAATTAAAAACGATTTCGTGACTTTACTAATTTTCATAAATCATAAATATCTGAAAAGAACTTTGAGATACAAAGTAAATGTAAAATAGTTTACGAAATCACATTTCGTCCAATAAAAGTTTGTTAAAAATAAAAGGGACTACCGACTACTACGCCGGATGTCCCTTCTGTAAATGTTTTAAGGAAAGTATTATCTCACTTTAAATTGTGTAACTACGGCATTTTCAGGCGAAACCCCACCCATCGGAACATCGTCAACAAGGTAAAGAATGCTGTACTCAGGAACGTTAAAGGTTGGAAAAACCCCAATTGTGAAATCCATTTTTTGCTCTCCTTTTATGTTTGCAAACGTTCCGAGTTCAAGCACCGGACTTGCTCCAGAGGTACGGCGGTCATCGGTTCTTCTTGGAACCAATCGCACGCTTCCCGAACTTGGACTCCCCAAGTTGCTGCCACTACTTGTTCGACTCCTTACTCCACTTGTGATACCACCATATGTGTGGTATGCATTATTACACCAAGTCTCACAAAGGGCGATATTTTCTTCTTGTTAAATTGGTATTCGTAGAGTATCGGCACCTACAACATGCTATTAATAACTCTCACAAAAAAGCTATTTGTCGTACCGGATTGATTTGTAGTAGTTCGCCCCGCTTGGTAGTGAAAAGTCTGGTAATAAACATCTGTTACAATGGCACTTTTATCGTTAATGGCTTTCCGATAAGTAACACCGATGCCAACCCCCAGAACGAACGTCGGGTCTTTCAACTCAGAAGCCATTGAGTAAAAAGTGTACGTAGTTGATAGATTAATACCTATCTTTTGTGCGTTACAAAACCATGAAAAAAATACAAATAAACCAACTAAAAATGCTTTCATAACTATAATGTTTTGTTATTGAATAGGTATGAAATTAAGCGTAAACCTTTGAATTAAATGCTAAAGAAACACTTGCAACTAAATTCTAATCTATATTAAAAATCCAAAGTGGCATGCGATACATCCTTTCATGAGTATTGATTTATAGATAAAAACCACAAAATGAGTTATGAATTACTCCACTTGGGAGTTCGTTTTTCTACGAAAGCATTAATGCCTTCGGCGGCATCATTTGAACACTTAAGAGCTCCCAGAGTGTCTTTTAGGTAAGTATAGATTTCAGTTTCAGGCGTAGAAGAAAGTTTCTTTGCGGCGGCAATTCCTTGAGCAATCGCAAGCGGCGAACCAAGAAATAAACTATCAAAAAACTCATTTTCGGAGTTTTGAACTTCAGATTCTTCAATAATCTGCGTTACTAAACCGTCTCGCATGGCTTCGGTTGCGGAGTAAGTTTTACCCAATGCACACCACTCAATCAGTTTTCGTTCGGTCATTGACTTACTCAGCGATTTCATTACTTGAAACGGAAAAATGCCGCGTTTTACTTCAGGTAAAGTGAACGTAGCATTTTGCGTAGCAAGCACGAAATTACACTCCGCAATAATCAAAAAACCACCCGCGTAAACCGGAGCGTTTATGATAGCAACCGTTGGCTTCTTAATTTCCGAAACCAATTGTCCCAACGAAATATCTATTCGGGAAAAATCAGAATTGGGCGTTTCCAATTCGGGATTCTTAAAGACTTTTAAATCCATTCCCGCACTAAAAACCGAACCGTTTGCTTTAAACAGAACCGCCCAAATATCTTTATTTTCCGCACTTTCACGCAAAGCAAAAGCAATTTCGTCGATCATATTTGGCGTAAACGCATTTCGTTTCTCCGGTCTGTCGAGCGTGATGGTCAGCTTATGGTTTTCTTCTGAAACCTGAATTAGTTTGTATGGGTTCGACATCGAATCTATGATTTGTTGTGTACAATATATCTTCCAAAACGCTTCAAACTGCACTTCGGAATTATCTATTTTAGTGAAATGGATGGGAAAATTCGTCAAGAATTCAAGGCTATTTGAGCAAAGCGAGTTTATTGAATTTAGAGCTTTCTGTTTATTTCACGTTAAGAAACAGATATAACCTTGATTTTTGCTTCTTTGTATCAAGACAAAGACGAAGGAAGTTCTTTAATATTCGTTTTTTGAAACAAACTCATTAGCTAATAAATTGTAAAAGTGATAATTTCAACTAATCAACTCCAAAAACTGCTCTTTTATTTTGGAAATTTGTTCGTTTGATGTTGTTTGGAAATGCTCCAGTAAATCTTCCATGGGCATATTTCCCGTTAATTCGTCTTTCGCCATTGGGCAACCGCCGTACCCGAGCATTGCCCCGTCAAAACGTGTAATTCCGGCACTTTCAGCGGCTTTAATTTTAGATAACGAAGTTTCGGGCGTTGTGTGTAAATGAACACCAATTTCCATTTCGGGAAATGCTATTACTGCATGTTTACAAATTCGTTCAATGGAAAGTGCCTCTGCCACGCCAATCGTGTCAGATAACGAAACGGTTTTGATTCCCATTTCGCTAAATTCTTTCAACCATTTATTGATAATTTCTTCGCTCCATGCATCGCCGTATGGATTTCCAAACGCCATTGATAAATAGAGGACCAATTGCTTGTCGTGCTTAGTTGTCAACGCATTCATTTTCTTCACAACTTCCAAAGATTCTTCAATAGAAGAGTTCGTGTTTCGTTGTTGAAAAGTTTCCGAAACCGAAAACGGGAATCCAAAAAAGTCGATGTTCTGAAATTTCACGGCATCGTTCGCACCGCGTTCATTTGCCACAATTGCCAAGAGTTTCGTTTTGGAATTTGATTTGTCTAATCGCTTCACAACTTCTTCCGTATCAGCCATTTGCGGCATCGCTTTTGGTGAGACAAAGCTTCCAAAATCTATCACATCAAATAGATTAAGCGACAATAAATAATTCAGGTAATCAACTTTTTTATCAGTTTCTATGAAGGTTTTTAATCCCTGAATTGCATCACGGGGACATTCAATCAGTTTCATATTTTTCGAGATTAAAGAAAAAGTGCATAAAATAAATCAGGCTACATTTTGATAAATGTAGCCTGATTGTAATCTGATATTAAAAGGTTGATCTAACAATAAAATTTAAATTACTAACGTTGCAAGACCAACATCTAACATTTACTTCGTCAATTCACGGGCAATGACCAGTTTCTGAATCTCAGAAGTACCTTCACCAATGGTGCAAAGTTTGGCATCGCGGTAGAATTTCTCAGCGGGATAGTCTTTGGTGTATCCGTAACCGCCGTGAATCTGAACCGATTCTTCCGAAACCCGAACCGACATTTCCGAAGCGTAGTACTTCGCCATTGCGGCAATTTTGGTTACTTTCTCACCATTATTTTTAAGCATTCCTGCTTTACGAATTAATAGTTCCGAGGCTTCAACTTGCGTCGCCATATCAGCAAGCTTAAAACTAATTCCCTGAAATTTAATAATTTGCTTTCCAAATTGTTCGCGTTCCTGAGCGTATTTTAGAGCGGCAATATAGGCTCCTCGTCCAATTCCGAGAGCAAGTGCGGCAATGGAAATCCGTCCGCCGTCAAGTAATTTAAGCGATTGCACAAAGCCGTCGCCGAT
>JBLHXN010000158.1:0-7204 GCA_047630355.1 Spirosomataceae bacterium
TTGAATTCCAACCCGGCAACGCGGTTGTATTTGTCCATTCCTGACAACTGAGATTCACTCAACCTACCCGTCATGTTTTGTTTGTTCACGAAAATTCCGCCGAGAGCAGAACGTTTGAAAACTTTACGTTGTAGCGTAGCAACGGTATAATTTGTGGCGGGAAGAACCTTGTCATTTCCGAAATCTACTTTACGGGATTGCATGTTCATTACGCCAATCCGCCAATCGTCGTTTAGTTTTCCACTCAAACGAGCACCCGCTAAAATTGGTACTTGAGCGGCAGCACCAGTATTGGGATTTCGGGTAATGCCAATACGACGGGAGAAAAACGGACGGGTATTCGGAAAACCGAAATTGCCAAACAAGTCACTATTCTCGATAAAAAACTGGCGACGTTCGGGAAAGAAAAGCTCAAAGCGGCTGAGGTTTGTTTGTTGCTGATCTACTTCCACCTGCGAGAAATCAGGGTTCACGGTTAAATCTAAATTGAGCGACGGCGTTACCGCAATTTTAGCATCAAGCCCAACCCCGCCGGTTTGGTCAGAGTTTGTAACCAATGCCGCTAAGTTTTCAGGGTTTCGGGGAAAGTCTTTTGAAACGCCACCCGAGATATACGGAATCAAAGCAATGTTAGTTCCGGGGCGAGGGGGGGCATCGTCCCAAATTAAAAGCCCAGTGTAAGACAAGTTACTGTTCCTGAAGTTCCGGGGAACAGGAAACCACGCTGAAACTTCGTTGTGCTTTATATAATTACGACCGAAATTTATCCGCCATTCATTATTACCTTCTGAAACTTTATAGCGAAGCGTTTTGAACGGAATGGCGATTTCGACTGTCCAGTAATCATCGTAATTCTGAACCTCGGTGTACCATTTATTATCCCAGGTATTATCTATTTGTTCACCAAAAGAAATCAACCCTTCCCGCTGCACGTTAAACGGCGAAACAGCAAATTGAAAACCGTTTAGTCGGTCTTTGAACGTATCAAGGTAAACTACAAAAACATCGCTGGTACTACCTTCAAAGTCCCGTTTTAGAGACGCCGTAGTGTATTTACTTTTCGGTTGATTTATCTTAGCAGCTATGTACAGGAATTTATCGTCAAACGTCATCATAACCTTCGACTGAAAATCTGCGTAAGAGGTATCAAAAGGGCGTTTCTGAAAAAATGGCTCGGCGGTAGCGTCTGCTTGTTGCCAGATTCCTTCGTTCAGTTCGCCATCTAATAAAATTGGCTCGGCTGTTCTCTTTATATGTAGGTTATATTTTCCATCCTGAGAGATACAAAAAGTAGGTATTAGTATGAAAAAGAAAAGTAGTCGTTTTTTCATATTTAATCGTTTGGGAGTTATAAAGAAGCCGTAAATGTCGGTAAAATGTTGCAGCTTTGACAACTCAACAATTCTCTGATACATGAGCTTAAAAAATATAGTTTCTAGAGCCTTCGGTTTAGACAATTTAAAATACGCTCTGATTGGGTTGATAGAGGCCAAACTGGAACTCAAAAAAATAGAATTTCAGGAACAACTCGGAGCAAAACTCACCGAGTTGGTTTTTCTGCTGGTCACCGCACTTCTCTCTTTACTATTATTAATATTTACCTCTGTCTTTATCGCCGCCGGTATAAATGTACTGCTGAATTCAGATTGGTATGGTTTCGGGATTATCATGGCAATTTACCTACTGTTGCTTATTCTGTGGATCAGTAATGAACGAGCGGCGAAACAGCAAATTGATAAACGGGTGACCGAAGGCATTGATAAAAAAATGAGTAATTTAAAAATACCGAAATGAAAAACCGAATACTTTCCGTGGATGTGCTGCGGGGAATGACCGTTATTTTGATGACCATTGTAAACAATCCCGGCGATTGGGGGAACGTTTATCCACCACTACTTCACGCCAGTTGGCACGGCTGCACGCCAACAGATTTGGTCTTCCCGTTCTTCCTTTTCGTAGTGGGTATTTCCACCGCTTTAGCGATGCCCGTAAAGCAGATTTCCTCAAAAACTTATCAGAAAATAGCTACCCGTACTTTTCGGATTATTTGTTTGGGATTATTCCTAAACTTCTTCTCCAAACTTGATGCTTTCGGTTTTGAAGGGTTTCTACTGATTATTTACCGGTTGAGCTTTACAGCATTAGCGGTAGTTGCTTTTTTGGGTGATTATGACAGGAATAAGCAATTATATGTGGCCTTCGGGTCATTTATATTGATGATGGTTTTGGCTTTCGGTGGTTTTGGGCAATTTGAAAGCGTAAGGATTCCGGGCGTGTTACAGCGAATCGGAATTGTTTACGGAATTGTATCGCTCATTTACCTACATACTTCCACAAGAATTCAAATCCTGATTGGCAGCTCGATACTGTTGATTTACTGGGCTATCATGACACTCATACCCGTTCCGAACGGAAACCCGCCCAACGTGGAAGTAGGAACGAGTTTAGCCGCTTGGCTAGACGAAACGCTGTTAACAACGCACAATTGGAGCAGCACAAAAACCTGGGATCCCGAAGGTATTCTTTCCACACTTCCCGCCATCGGAACGGGTATTGCGGGATTACTAATCGGGCAATTATTGATTCGTGAAATTCCGCAACGTAAGAAGTCTTTACAACTGCTCGGTATTGGTGTAACCGCAATCATTTTAGGTTTATTATGGAACATAGTTTTCCCGATAAATAAAGCACTCTGGACAAGTTCTTACGTAATTTATACCGCTGGGTTGGCAACGCTGGTTTTAAGCATTTTGTATTACATTACCGATGTTCGGAAGTATAAGAGCTGGACAAAACCTTTTATTATTTTTGGGGTAAACCCAATGGTCATATTTTTCTTTTCGGGGATAATTCCACGGGTGTTGGGAATGATAGAAGTACCAAGTCCTGCGGGAGAATCTATAAGCGTGAGAGCGTATGTCTACGACTACATGATTGTTCCTCTATTCGAAAATCCGATGAATGCTTCCTTGGCCGGAGCATTGATTTACTTGGTAATTTGGTTTGTTATCTTAACTTTGTTCTATCGTAAAGATTTAATTTTTAAAGTATAATTATTCAACCACATGAAGAAAATAACACTATTATTAGCAGTTTGCCTGTTCACTTTTACAGCATCCGCCCAAAAAGGAAAATGGGTAAAACTATTTGACGGAAAAAACACCGACCACTGGCATTCGTGGACACTCAACGAGGTAAAGGGCTGGACGATTGAAGACAAAGTATTAACCACAGAAGGTAAGAATGGAGACTTGGTGACAAACGAAATGTACGAGGATTTCATTCTCGAATTTGACTTTATGGTTTCTCCTAAAGGAAACAGTGGAGTGGTTTACAAAATCATCGAAGAGCCGGGTAATAAGAAGTATTTCAACACGTACGCTTCAGGACCTGAGTACCAAATCATTGACGACGTAAATTATCCCGGAGGAATCAATAACCGCCAAAAAACGGGAGCGAACTACGACATCATCGCTCCAAACGATTTGACGATAGCTAAGCCAGCAGGTGAGTGGAATAAAGGTGTACTGAAAATTCAGGACAACAAAGTGGAACATTGGCTTAACAGTAAGAAGGTAGTAGAATATACTTACGGCAGCGACCAATGGAACGAAGATGTGGGAAATAGCAAGTTTGCGAAATGGGAGTACGCCAACGCTCACGATAAAGGTCACCTGTCACTTCAAGGACACGGAGATAAAGTCTCATTCCGTAAAATCAGAATTAAGGAGTTGTAAAAGCATTTTGAAGAAAGAAGACGGCACGTTTTTTATAAGGAGAAGATTGTTACATTTTCTCATTCTTTAAGTAAAACTCGCTTTATGAAAAACAATTTCTACCTCCTCCTTATGTTTATTGTTGTAGGCTTTACGTCTTGCCAAAAAGAACCTTATGCAACTTTTCAGAAAGCACAATCAGAAACTTTTGCACGGACTATCAAAGCAAAACCCGTTACCGTTGAGGCAGTTCAAACTCCTGAGGTTGTAAATCAAGTTCCTGCGTCTAATATTACTGCAAGTAGTAGTGATGATATTTCTTTTGAAGAGCCAGCATCGGTTGATTTACTTTCACAAATTGAGGTAACGCCAGTTGAGGTAGTAACTGTTCCAGTAACTACTATCTCGAGAGTTTCTGCTCCCGCAACAACTATTACACATGTTAGCGGAAAGAATAAGTTGCTGAATAAAATCTTAGCAAAAAAGATTAACAAGCTGAATAAAAAAGCGGAAAGAGCATCATCATCAACAGTACGTTCCGGAACAAAAAGTCTTTTAATCGTAGGATTGACTGTTATAGCTATTGGGTTGTTATTGACACTTATTCCGGTACTGAATGTTTTGTCAGGAATCGTAATCGCTACTGGTGCAATTATAGCAATCATTGGTTTGCTGCAACAGCTACAAGTAATATAACCCTTACAGTTGGCATTTAAAAAGCCAGTTAGAATACTCTTCTAACTGGCTTTTCTTTTTATTGACCTTGTTCAACTTCAGTGAGTAAGTCGGTAAATACCGCGTACCGTTTTTGCTGTTTTTTAGCTGTGGCAATTGCCTCCGCCTTATTGAAACCTCCGGTGTAATATCGTTGAAACCACGGCATTACTGATACGGCTGCATCCAGAAACGAAGTATTAATTGCCAAACGAACCCCGAGGTAAAACAAACCCGAGGTAAGTAACATAGAGTTGAGTCCATTCTTAATATCTCCAGCGTAAAACTGACCTAAGCCGGGAAATATAATACTGAGTATTTTAGCCTTTCTGGGACTAATTTTGCTGACCTTATCATTATGGATAAATAAATTATGAACCGCCAATGTATCAGTCGTAATTTCTTTGAAGAGCACTTCTGACTGATTGAAATCTTCCAAAGCAAAATAGAGCATGGCTTCGTAGAACTTACCCGAAAGAGCCTGTTCTTCTGTTAAATTTTTACTTAAAGAAAATAATTCTTCCTGCGTACTGGAGTAGTCTTTAATGAGTAAATAACAAGATGCTTTTTGCAGAATAATATCGTTCCTGATAGTATCGTCTTCTTCTACAAAATAAGCGAGTTCGTAGTAATTAGCGGCTTCGGTAAACTCGTCCGTTTCGTACAGGCAATCTGCTATTTTACGGTAAACTTTTGGACCGTAAATACTTTGTTCGTCAAAAAAAAGTATTCGCTTATAAACCTCAATTGCGTTGCTGTATTCTGATGTTTCATAGAGTTTATCCGCAAACAGAAATGTGTCTTCAACACTTTGGGCATGCCCGGTTGTGGCAACAGTACTAATTATAATAAGCGTTAAAAAGCGTACTTGCTTCATGCTGGAGTAAGTTTGTTTTTTTCTTATTTTTATTCTTTGCTGATTTTACTGAACCATAAATATTACCTAAGTAAAACCCGGCACCAACTCCGCCATAAATCCATCCTCTGGTGCTTTTGATGCCATCCTTGTTAAACCCCCGATAAGACTGAAATGCCATTCCTGCCGTAAAAATAAGCGATACGAGTCCGTCTTTCCAGTCTCCAGTATAAACCCTTCCTAATCCCGGAATAACGGTTGATAACGCTCCCGCTAAAAAAGGGCTTTTGCTTTTTCCGTACAATCCCTCGTCTACAATTCGGTTGTAGTTTACAGCCAATACGTTTGTTGAATCGTCAATTAACCGTAAATATGATTTTGCGGTTTTGAAGTCAGTGTTGAAAATACTGGCGGACGTTTTAAATAACTGCCTGTCATCTTTCAGCATATTTTCGCTTTTGTCCCAAAATGCGTTCGCCGTTGTCCATTGCCTGTCGTTCATCAGTAATTTAGAATATTCGATAGAATGCGAAAACGGCAAATTTTCGGTTGCAGGATAGAGTTGTTGAGCCCGGAGAATCCCCGTTTCAAACTTCTCATTTAGCCGATAAGCTTTGAGTAGATTTAGTTTTAGCGTATCGTTTGACGAGTTAAGAAATACCAATCGTTCGTACTCTTTCGTGGCGAGTTCAAACTGACCTGACTTCAACAGGTATTCTCCAAACCTCCGGGAGTTTTCGTAATTGTATAAATCTTGTTGAGCTGAGACAATGAATGAACTTACCAGTAAAGTTGCGAAGAGTAGCGTTTTTTTCATCAAGGACTAAGTTACTTTATTGAATCGTAACGGCTTCGTAGGTTTTATCAGAGATAGGGTCGTCTTTAAGTAACTTTGCTTTGGGGTCATACTCATAATTAGTGGGAGAGAGTCCGTTGCACCGAGTCAACCGATCCATAGTCATGAAGCCCCCTTTAACTACTCCAAATTGTTTAATCGACAAGATTCCGTATTCAGAACACGACGGAGTAAAGGTGCAAACAGCCTGATCCTGCGAAGAAACAAAATTTTTGTATAAGAGAAACAAACCCGAAAAGGCCGCTTCGACTTCACTTTTGTTATTTTGAGCTTCGGTGTAAACCCGTTTGTTTTGACCGTCTTCAATCACAGCTTTATAACGCCCAACGTTCAATTTCTGAGCTGCAACCTCATTTCCTGAGCCCG
Source organism: Spirosomataceae bacterium (assembly GCA_047630355.1). Taxonomy (GTDB): domain Bacteria; phylum Bacteroidota; class Bacteroidia; order Cytophagales; family Spirosomataceae; genus JANQUM01. The sequence goes on from JBLHXN010000158.1 coordinate 6,509, forward strand.
GCAGATTGAGTAATAGGAATCCGATAACGGTACATATTATCTTCGTCATTTTGATCTATTTCTATATTCTTATAAGTGGTAAGTTGGAGGTTTCGCTTTCCCTCAAAATCGTAACTCATCATAGTTACTTCCTGCGGAAATTCCACTCCTTTAACATTTACGTATTTCTTAAAAAACTGCCGACTCACAATTTTTCCTTTGGCATCGTAGAAAATCATAGCGTCAAGCCGCTTTCCTTTTTTAAGCATTTTTATGTCACCAAATAATTTCTTCAAACGCTCTTCGGCAGGAACCCAGGTTGTCAATACTCCTTTATCCGTTTTCTCTACTTTTCCTATTTTGTAAATAGATTGTTCCTGTCCGCCTTTCAAACCGTAATTTGATAACTGATTTGTCAACGCTAAATGAAAGACAGTGAATTCTGGAATAAGAACCGTTCGGGACGAGTTCAGTAACTTGTCGTTTGCATCCAATGTGTACATTGTTGTATCCTGCACCACCATTGTCTCTTTCTTCGGAAATTTCAATTGGTAAACTACCTTTTTATAGATTTTATCGTAATAGACTTTACCCATCGTGAGCCGATAAGTACCGTTTGCTAATTTATCTTTTATAGAAACCTCCGCTTTGAAACGGTAGAATTTCTGAGCCTTCAGCCCTGAAGCAACAACAGTGACAAGCAATAATATGGTAGCA
>JBLHXN010000159.1:0-7181 GCA_047630355.1 Spirosomataceae bacterium
TCAAGTTTTACCACTTGATCCCGCAAAGCACCGATTAATAAATTGAAAATCAGAAGTATTCCGGCAGACACGTAAAAAAACATTTCTTTGCTCACAAAACCTTCGGGCTCGCCCGTTTCGGCGTGTGTAACGGCCAAAGTATCTGGTAAGGAAGTGTAGCAGAATAAGATGGTGGCGAGTGCAAGTGCGAAGCCCGCTTTACGCCAAAATTTGAAAAATATATTTGTCATCTATGAAGTGTATTTAAAACATACGGGAACAACCCCACGTTTACAAAGTAGTTTGCAGTCGCAAAGGTAGGTAGCAGAATCACGTTAAAAAATTAGAGTATTGAAAATTTATACAAAAACGGGCGATAAAGGTAAAACTTCATTGGTAGGCGGCACCCGCATAAGCAAAGGTAATCTCAAAATAGAATCTTACGGAACGGTGGACGAGTTAAACTCGTGGATTGGAGTTTTGCGGGATTTATCCGCAAACGAATCCCGAAAGGCTATTTTTAAGGAAATTCAGGACAGACTTTTCACAATAGGAGCTGATTTGGCTTCCGAGTCTGAAATTGTGAAACAGAAAAAAGTCCCCGACTTATTCGATACAGACGTTGAGCTATTAGAAAAGGCGATGGATGAAATGAACGAAGAAATTCCATCGCTAAAGGCGTTTGTTTTACCGGGCGGAGATTTAGCCGTTTCTTATGCTCACGTAGCCCGCACGGTTTGTCGGCGGGCAGAACGCCACATTATTCGCCTCACTGAAGTGGAGGAAGTGAATGAGTTGGTGATTCGTTACTTGAATCGCTTGTCGGATTATTTATTCGTCGTTTCCCGAAAAATCACGCAGGAACTCGGAACGGAAGAAGTGGCGTGGAAACCGAGGAAATGAAACTATATTTGAAGAAAAGTAGGAGAGATACTTATTAAAAGCAAGCAAAGAAACCAGTGATTTATTGACCGAACATGCCAAACGACTTGGTAATGAAGCTCTGAATATGGAAGAAGAGTAATTTGAAGGCTTCGCTTTGAGAAACGCAATGGATTCTGTGAAAACGATAGAACTTGCAAGCAGAGAATCTGTTATGAAAAAAAAATAGATGATAAAATTATTCGCTTTATTGTAACTTCTCATCGCAAAAATATCTGTAACATCTTTTTGTAAACTGCTAACTTGATATAACAACCTTCTCTTCTCAATTTACATTTGCAAATATTTTTTCCGACTTTTGTGGCTCAAAACGCTTTAACAACCGTTAATATTAAACCTTGTAATGGTTTGACGGTCAAATATGTCATAAATGAAACTACACGAAATAATGCAAAAAACGATTTTAACAACCCTTACTTTACTTATTACACTATTTTCTTTCGGACAGGACAAACGAGCTGAAGCCATATTAGACCAAATGAGCAAAAAATACCAAAACATGAAGACGTTCAATGCTTCGTTCACCTACGGTGCAGACGGTCGTCGGGCTACTCGTGGGGCTATTACTACGAGCGGTACAAAGTTTAAGCTCAACATGGCAGGACAGGAAATTATGAATAATGGAAAAGAAATTTACACCTACATGTCAGACGTGAATGAAGTGAACGTAACTAGTTTTGACCCTAGTGCGGACAATGTATTCTCGCCGTCCAACATTTATAATATTTATAAAAAAGGCTACAAATATACTTTCAAAGGCGAATCTAAAGTAGGAAACCAGGTGTACGAAACCGTGGAATTGATACCTACGAAGAGCAACAATAATATTTCTAAGGTTCAGATCAAGGTTAATAAGCGAGATAAAAGTATTAAAAGCTGGAAAATCTGGGATGACAGAGGTCGTGCCACGAATTTCAATATTACTAAGTTCACCCCCAACGTTTCAGCTCCCGCTTCGCTATTTACATTTGATACAAAAAAACATCCCGGCGTTGAAGTTGTAGACTTAAGATAGAATAAACATTTGTTTATAAAATATCGTATATTGAAGGCTCGTTACCGAAAAAGCGAGCCTTTTATTATATAGACGAATGCAGAAAACTTTCCTCTTAATCATTATTGTCATTTTTGGGCAGTTACTTTCTTGCAACAGAACCTTTGCTCAAGAGCAGATAACCATTGGAATGGGTAACTACCCTGGCGTTACGGTTACGGCAAGTTCGGGAAATCCAATTGGTATCCGGACTTTACAGCAAAACGGCTACCTCCCTAATCAATCCGCTGCTTCCCGTTTTTTATCTCAAGCTACTTTCGGAGCAGATTCTGCCGAGATAAAAAAAGTTGCCGAACAGGGATTCGAAAAATGGTTGGATGATCAACTCAACCTTCCAAACACATTCAGTCTAAAAGACTACGTTTCGATACTTCACCAACTCAAAGTGGATTCGATGAATCGTACTCCGCCCGGAGACTACACGTTGAATAATGTCAATGTTAATGATTGGTATTTTGACGTGGCGTGGTTTCAGGGAAGTGTTACCGCCGCCGACTTACTTCGTTGGCGGGTGGCGTTTGCGTTGAGCGAAACGTTTGTGGTTTCCCGCACTTCGAGTTTCGGAAATAATCCGTACGCCTTGGCAAGCTATTACGATGTATTGATGAAAAACGCTTTTGGAAACTACCGGACTTTGATTGATAGCGTCACTTATCATCCAAGCATGGCGGTTTACCTAACTTACATGAATAATCACGCCACCAACGTGGTGGGCAAGATTTTTCCTGATGAAAATTATGCTCGTGAAGTTATGCAGCTATTTTCTGTTGGATTGTACGAACTTAATAACGACGGAACAACTAAAACGGACGCTGCGGGGGAATTAATTCCAACGTACGGAAACAATGATATTGCTGATTTAGCGAAAGTATTTACCGGATTATCCTGGGGAGATAGTCAGTATTTAGGAGATAGATCAAAAGATATTTGGAGCTATACAAAACGACTTAAATTCTTTCCCGTTGATTCCAGCGATGCCATAAAACGCCCGTGGAAAACAAATCCGACTATTGTGGACGGGCACGAGTACGGAGCAAAAACTTTTTTAGGGAATACAATCCCTGCCCGACCAATTGCTCAAGGTGAACAAGATATTCACGATGCTTTGGATATCCTTTCCAATCATTCAAACGTAGCCCCGTTCATTTCCCGCCGACTCATTCAGCGGTTGGTTACATCCAATCCAAGTCCCGAATATGTAAATAGAATCGCGACGGTTTTTAATAATAACGGAAGTGGCGTAAGGGGCGATTTAAAAGCAGTTGTGAAAGCAATTTTACTTGATACCGATGCCCGAAGTTGTGAATGCAGCGAAAAGCCATTTTCGGGAATGTTGCGGGAACCGTTCGTACGATACATGAATTTGGTGCGAGGACTTGATCTCGAAGCATCCGGCGGCGTTTTCCGAAACCGGATGAACGAAGTTTACAATCAAACCGAACAGCGTCCGCTCAACTCCCCTTCCGTTTTTAATTTCTTTTTACCCGATTACATTCCTGACGGAGCTTTGAAAGAAGCTGAAAAGTATGGTCCTGAATTCCAGTTACTAAATTCACAGACACTCACGGGTTACCTGAATGCTCTGAACGAATGGATTGTGAACAACGATCCAATCGATTATTCGAGTTATTTCTCAGGAGAAAAGAATAAACCTGACGAACGTTCCGGCTTCGACTTTTCAAAGTATCATTATCTCACTAAGGATAATCGGATAACAGAATTGATAGATAAGTTTAACCTTGTGTTAGCTCATGGGAGATTATCTCAAAAGTCGACTGATGTAATTAAATCTGTAGTGATGCAAATGCCTTACGCCGAAACTGACGGACAACCACGTGCAACTGAGGCCAGTCGTCGGATTCAAATGGTGTTATTCTTAATCATGGCATCGCCCGATTACCTTATAAACCGATAGAAATGAAACGGAGAGATTTTATGAAACAGGCGGGCTGTGCCGCTATGGGTTCTACCACGTTATTGAGTAGTTTGACGAATCTCAAAGCGTTCAACGGCGTATTGGGTAAATCTTCTGTCAGTTCGCCCAATCCTACCGATTATAAAGCTTTGGTTTGCGTTTTGTTAGCGGGAGGGCTTGATTCTTATAATTTGTTAGTTCCTACTGGAAATAGTGCTGGCGGCGATAACGGCTACAACGATTACACGAATGTTCGGACAGATTTAGCAATTCCAAGAAATGACTTGTTGACATTGACTAACCCTAATGGGCAGCCACTTTGCAATGGTTTTGGTGGCCTTGCTTGTGAATACGGCTCATTTGGCGTTCACCCTTCCGTTACGGGTATTCGTGATATGTTCAATGCCGGAAACCTTGCCTTTATGTCTAATATTGGAACGCTTGTTGAGCCAATTACGAACGTATCAGAATATAATTCAAAAAAGCGTCCGTTGGGCCTTTATTCACATGCTGATCAGATTATGCAGTGGCAAACCTCCGTTCCGCAAAGCCGGAATGCGTTGGGTGTGGGCGGTCGGTTCGCCGATTTGTTACACGCGGCAAACAGCTACGAGCAAATTTCGATGAACATTTCGTTAAGCGGGAAAAACGTTTTTCAACGTGGAAAAGACTTCGCTGAGTATTCAATCGGCAATAATATAAATGCTAATAATATTGGTTTTGAATCGCTTCCACATAATTGGAGCAATACCGGATTATTAACGCAATTACGTAATGCTGCCGTAGATAGCTTAGTTTCTAAAAGTTACGCTAATTTACTGCAAAATACGTATTCGGCAACGGCAAAGCAATCCATCGGCTCGTTTGAAATATTTAAAGAAGCCCTGAAACGCGTGCCGAACTTCAACACCGTATTTCCCACAACGGGTTTGGGGAACGACTTATCTGCGATTTCAAAAGTGATGAGCGTCCGAAATGAGTTAGGGGCAAAGCGACAAATTTTCTTTGTGACCATTGGAGGTTGGGATATGCACGATAATTTACTTGATGGCTTGAACGGAAGGTTGCCGCAAGTAAGTCAGGCTCTCAAAGCATTTTACGATTCGACGGTAGAACTCGGAATAGCCGATAATGTAACCACATTTACCATTTCAGATTTTGCCCGAACAATCACTTCCAATGGTGAAGGTTCAGACCACGCTTGGGGCGGCAACTCTATGGTAATGGGCGGAGCGGTAAAAGGCGGAAAAATTTACGGTTCTTATCCCCGGATGAGTGTAGACAATTACGATCGTAACGTATCAAATCGAGGGCACTATATTCCTGCACTATCTACCGATGAACTTTACGCCGAATTGGCTCTTTGGTATGGCGTAAGCCCGCACGACTTGTGCTATGTGCTTCCTAATCTGGGAAATTTCTATAGTTACGCCCCGAACAATTACCCCGTTGGTTTTATGGATTTTGAGGGAACAACGGTTTCGTCAGACAACAAACCGCAGGGCTGTACTACGTATTAGTAGATAAGAAGGGGTTAGTGTTTAGACATTCAAAATAAAGCTCTAATTCAGGTGAAAAATTTATACATTCCGTTTGTCAGTTGTATCCTCTTGCTTTTCGTAGCAGAAAATTCACGTGCCCAAAACTGTGTCGGAACATCCGGAGAGGTTCGGTGGAGTTACTGGACAGAAAATATGCCGGCGTATCCTGACAGTTCGGATTTATTTGTGTTGGAAGACTTTCCTGATAACCCAAAGGGGATACAAACACTCGGTTTTCTGCAAATTCCTCAGAACTTCACAGACTCTTTTGCTTCCATGGTAAGGGGATATATCAGCGTTCCGGTTACTGCAAACTACATTTTTAATATTACGGGAGACGACGAAAGTATTTTCTTTTTAAGTACAAATCGGTCACCGAGTAATAAAGTAAAACGGGCGGAGGTCCTCACCTGGTCTTACATCACCGAACATGATAAGTTTCCTGAGCAGACATCTACCACAATACAGCTTGTGGCGGGGCAATATTATTATTTTGAAATGTATAACTTTGAAGGTACTGGCGGTGATCACACAACACTTTATTGGCACAAAGATACCGAAACTGACTGGCGAATTATTGACTATAATTACATAAATGCGTACGGTTGTGAATCTACTTGTGCCAAACGCGGAACTCCTTGTAACGACGGTAATCCGCTCACAACAGACGATCAGGAAGATGGGTTTTGTAACTGCGTTGGCGTTTATCCAACTGCCAATTCTGACGTGGGCGAGCGGGGCAAAGTGGAGGCCTACTACTATGACGATATAGATGGTAGCTACGTAGAGAATGATTTGATAAATTCTCCTAAGTTTCCACTCTTACCTGACCGAAAAGAACTGCTTCAGGGGGCGTACGGGCCGCTGGAACGATACGCAAAAGATAAATACGGAACTTTGGTACAGGGTTATTTGACTGTACCCGTTTCTGGGAATTACGAATTTGACATTACAGGAGATAATCAGACCTTCTTCTTTTTGAGTAAAAACGACTCCATTAAGTACAAGCAAACGCATCAGGCGGTAATTTTCAACGGAATAGACGAACACGATTACGATAATTCAAGTTTTCAACGCATTGCACCACTTTACTTAGAAAAGGGTAAATACTACTATTTTGAATTCAGGCACAAAGAAAATACGTGGCGGGATCATTTTATTTTATACTGGAAAACTCCCTACCGCACTTCCGAACGCTGGAAGCCCGTTCCTAAGTTTTATCTTTTTGATTATACGGGTGAAATATCCTGTATTCCGCAAGGAACTCCTTGTGACGATGGTAATGCCTTCACAAATAACGATCAATACAATAATAACTGCGAATGTGTAGGAACGCCGTGCTCAGGTCCTGACTGCGATGATGCCGGAGCACGCTACCAAGTATTCGATAGTTGTGCACCAACCAGCAATTTATTGACAAGTTCAGAGTTTTCGTGGCAATCTTGTGGAACAGCAGGAGCGAACCCAAACCCGACGAGAACGGCTCAAAATCGTTGGATTAAGTATGACTTTAATAATGTTTATACGTTAAATCAAACCCGTATTTGGAATTATAATGTAGCTGCCGTAACGGGCAAGGGGTTTAAAAATGTGACGGTAGATTATTCGATGGACGGCGTAACCTGGATTCAGTTAGGCGGCTCGTACTTTTGGCCATTAGCTCCCGGTACGTCGGATTATGCAGGTTTCAATGGTCCAAACTTCAATGCTATAAAAGCCCGGCACGTGCTTGTTTCAGCAATAGATAACT
>JBLHXN010000160.1:0-7034 GCA_047630355.1 Spirosomataceae bacterium
TTTTCTGATTCAAATTTTTCGGGATAATTATTGATAGCGGTCATAATATGGTAGAGGTAATCTACCTTTCGGATTAAAACCGAACCCATTTTAAAAACCCATAACGGTGTGTGTAAAACGGTTAGTTTCTTTGGAGAATATTGAGCGAAAACACGGTTAGCTCCATTATAAGTGAACGCCTCAGTACCCTGAATGGAGAATTCCCGGCTTTCGGTAGATTCATTTCCTAAGTCATTGGCGACTTGGTTTCCGTAATCCTCGGCAGCAATGAAGTACATTTTATGAAATGACTTTCCGGCTTCGGCGATAAAGTTGCCGAAAATTTGTAACGAATAGCTCTCCATAAATGTGGAAGGGTAGTAAATCGAATGCGGAATTCCCGAATCTTTAATCAATCGAATGGCATTTTCTTTCACCCGAAATACCCACCAATCGAAGTCATTCGTTCCTTGATAATTCATCACCAATGATGATAAAAGGGCAATGCGGGGAAGATTAACTTCTTTGGCGATTTCGATGACGTTTTGTAAACCTTCCCGCTCGGTCAGCCAATCGGTTTCTTTCTGCGTTTGCAAGACAGATAAATTGAGGTACACGACATCCTGCCCCGACATGGAAGCTCGTAAGTCTGCTTTGCTCTTTAAATCCCCCTGAAAAACATTCGGCTCGGCAAACATTTCCCGCAATGCCTTTTCGTTTCTGCTCATGACAGAGACATCAAAACCAGCCTTGATTAACTGCTTTGTAACGGGTTTTCCTAACATTCCCGTGGCTCCGATGACGAGGACTTTCTTCATCTTTTTAGCTTTAAATATTCCACGAAAATACTGAATGCTTTGTTGATGCGTTCTTTATTTTCTTCATCAGTTTCTTTGAACATACTCATCCGGCGGCGACCGTAAATTGTTACCATACCGTGCATAGTACTCCAAATCATGAGAGCCAAATCATCCGTTTCGTCTTTCGAAAAATAGCCTTCTTGCTTGCACGCCTCAATAGTCATTTTAAGTAAATCCAAGGCTCGCTTACCGTCATCCCACATGTCTTCGTTACATTCCAACGATTCTATTGGGGCAATCATCAGAAACATCAAATCGTACATTTCTGAGTTTTCGAGGGCGAATTTGACATAGTTTCTACCCATTTGCACAAAGGCGTCAAATGCAGTAGGTTGTTCCCCAAAGTTTGACAATTCATTTATCATAACCTCAAACGCCAGTTGGTGCAAAGCGAAAAGCAGGTCGTTTTTGTCTTTAAAGTACAGGTAAATAGTGCCAGGGCTGTACTCAATAGCATCGGCGATGTTGCGGATACTGGTTTTCTCAAAACCTTTTTCCAAAAAGAGTTTCTGAGCAGCGGTTAATATCCGCTGTCGCATTTCCTCTTTTTCCCGTTCTTTTCTTTCAATAACTCCCATTGAACGCCTGACTTATTGTTTACACTGCAAATAAAATGAACAGTGTTCAGTAAAGCAAATTTTACGTAAAAAAATCTCATAAGCTTACTTATGAGATTTTTTTCAAAGGTAGGGTTTCAGTTTTTATATGAAGATTATGTCTGTTAAACGAGAATCAATTATTGTGTATTCCAAATTACTTTCGGCTGTCGGTTTCACTACCTTCCCGTTTATTCGCCGTTCTTTAAACTTTCTCTTCGGAAATTGAAGTTTCAATTGCCAATCAGCAGTTTGAGTGAGCGTGATTTTGGTTACAGATTTATCAGCTTCATAATTAATAATCAGTGAGTTACCCGAAATTTTCATATTTTCGTGGTTAGTTCCCTATATTTTTTAAATGTGTATTCAACCGCAACGGCGGGTTTCCCGTCGGGAACAAACTGAAAATGCTCGATAGAAATTCCCGGAAGGGCTTTTCTATAAATGTGTTTATTCGCCATCGGATAATTGATAAATGAATCTGCCACCGCTAAACAGATTTTCGAGCCGTTTTCCGTGATAGAGGCCGTGAAACCGTCTAACAGTTTGATGGGGTGCATCCAAATTCCACCTATTTAGTCTTTGATATGCCAGCCCAAATCAAGGAATGTACCGTTTTGATGCCCGACCATATACGCTCGGTCTCCGGCGGTGACGTGGGGAGAGTTGATGTATTCGGCTCGCCCACCAATAGATTCTTCACCTTCCAAGTGAGCTACTAACGATTTATTTACTTGCGGTTGTTTACACTGAACGAACGTTAGCGTAAGAAGGAGGAGAGTTAATGTTTTTTTTCATAGGTTGGATAGAATCGATCAAATATAGCCAAAAAGCGTAAAGCCAGCTCCTTATGATAGAACGCAAATAGCATCTACCTCAAATTCTCTGGTAATTCGCACTTATATATATTCGCATCTACTTTAGAGTCTTTTTTAGAACTGAGATAGGCGGTTCCGCTTTTAGTTACTGAAATATAACCGTCCCAATTTGCAGAATTTATTGAACGTCCTAAGTTTATCGGTTCACTCCAATTTGTCCAAGTGTCGTCCAACCTTTTTGACATAAACAAATCTCCATTACCATACCCTAAATGACCTTTAGACATAAAATAAAGGGTCCTTTTATCATCCGCCAGAAAAGGCGAACCCTCTACTTCTGCGGTATTAATTCTTCGACCTAAATTTAAAGGATTACTATACGAGCTATCAGAATTTAAAAAGGAAACATACAAATCCCTTTGTCCGAACGTGTCACCTCTCTTTAAACCCATTAAGAGTACTTGTTGATTGTTAGAAATCGAGAACTCAGTATAAGTTCCAGACCTTAAAAGACCATCTATAATAGTTTTATGAGGTAAAGCCTGAAAGTTTTCTATCATTACTGGCCTTGGATACGAGTAATTACCATTTAAGTAAGTTGACTTAGAAAGTCCGATAGACTTTTTGCCACTTTCATTAAATTTATTGTAGTGATTCAGCACGTAAATCTCACTTCCATCTCTTGTAATTGCAGTTACCGCATTATCGTCTTCATCATTCAATGGTTCTCCTAATTTGACAGCCTTAGACCACTCCCCATTTTGCTGCTTCGTACTATGCCAGATATTCTGTTTCTTATCTCCTCGTTTTTTATTACTCATACGTACAAGATACATATCCTTTCCGTCAGCTGTTAATACAGGGGCTATCTCTGAATATTTCTTTGAATTAATTTTAGAACTCAATACCTCTAAATCTATTTCTTTAGATAAACGAGGTTCATTTATCTTTGCCACAATAGGCTCATCTGAAGCTGAAATAGCAATTGCGTCAATTTGGGTATCACGTTGATTGTCAATAGTGACTTTAATCTGTTTTACGTCAAAGGTTGTCAACTCCATTACAACCCTATAAACTCCTTCCTCAAGCCCCATTTTTATGAATTCTCTCTCTGCAAGGTTGTACTGAACTCCAGACTGATCCGTAAGAACAATTTTGATTATGTGGGCGGATTCATAGTTCTGAAAGATAGCAATTTGCTTAATCGGAATAGCTTTTACAAACCCAACGATAATAAACTCTTCTACTTCTCGATTTCCTGGCAACCACGCACATTTTATGAGTTCGTTTTTTTCGGGAAGTGTATTGGGTTTTCCTAAAACCTGAATTGCTTCGTAAGCACAAGGAAAGTTAAAATCTTGTTGCTGAGAACTAAAGTCTATTACCTCCGAAGCCCAAAGTACCTCTTGCCCACGCGATTGTGAACAGGTAATTATAAATAATATGACCAATATTCGTCTCATAAAATTATTAAAAGAAGTGCTACAAATATAACCACAACCCAAAATCCCACCTCTCTTTCGAGAAGTGGGATTTTCAATAAAATTTATAAACGTTTTAAGCTACAACAGCCTCAGCAAGTACAAGCACTTTATTATTAAGTACTTCTACTACGCCACCGTCAACAACCATGGTCTGCGATTTTCCCGCTGACTCAATTGTTAAATCTCCTTTGGCAAGTGTACTTACCATGGGAGCGTGGTCTTTCAGAATCTGAAAACTACCGTTTTTCCCCGTTAAGGTTACCGCGGTTACTTCGCCACTGAAAACGTTTTTATCTGGTGTTATTACTTCTAAATTCATCTGTTCAATTTAATAATTAACAGTTTTAACTATTAACTGATTAGTTATTTGCGGCAGCTTCGGCGATTAAACGCTCTCCTTTTGTTACGGCGTCTTCGATTGTTCCAACTAAGTTGAAAGCCGACTCAGGAAGGTAGTCATAAACTCCGTCGATGATTTCGTTGAAACCTTTGATAGTGTCATTAATATCAACCAAAACTCCTTTCAAACCCGTAAACTGCTCGGCTACGAAGAATGGCTGCGATAAGAAACGCTCTACCCGACGGGCACGCGATACAACTAACTTATCTTCTTCCGAAAGTTCTTCCAAACCAAGGATGGCGATAATATCTTGTAATTCTTTGTAACGCTGTAAGATACTTTTTACACGTTGAGCACAATCGTAGTGAGCATCGCCCAGTACTTCAGCACTCAAAATACGAGACGATGAATCCAATGGATCCACGGCAGGATAAATACCTTTCTCAGCAATTTTACGTGAAAGTACGGTTGTTGCATCTAAGTGAGCAAACGTTGTTGCCGGAGCAGGGTCAGTCAAGTCATCGGCAGGTACATAAACCGCCTGAACTGATGTAATCGAACCACGCTTCGTTGATGCAATACGCTCTTGCATAGCTCCCATTTCGGTAGCTAAAGTAGGTTGGTAACCTACCGCTGATGGCATACGACCCAATAGTGCCGATACCTCAGAACCCGCTTGCGTAAAACGGAAAATATTATCAATAAAGAAAAGGATATCACGTCCTTTGCCTTCACCGTCTCCATCACGGAAGTGTTCCGCAATGGTAAGACCAGAAAGGGCTACACGAGCACGTGCTCCCGGAGGTTCGTTCATTTGTCCGAAGATAAACGTTGCCTGAGAATCTTTCAAAGCATTCTTATCTACTTTAGATAAATCCCATCCACCTTTCTCCATTGATTCTTTGAATGCGTCACCGTATTTCACGATTCCTGATTCAATCATCTCACGAAGTAAATCGTTTCCTTCACGGGTACGCTCACCAACTCCGGCAAATACCGAGAGACCGGCGTATGCCTTCGCAATGTTGTTAATTAGCTCTTGGATTAATACGGTTTTACCAACACCGGCACCACCGAATAAACCAATTTTACCACCTTTTACATAAGGAGCGAGCAAATCCACAACTTTAATACCAGTAAATAATACTTCGGTTGATGTGGCTAAGTCTTCAAAAAGAGGAGCAGAGCGGTGAATAGATAAACCAGGAGTATTTACTTCGCCCAAGCCATCAATGGCTTCGCCTACTACGTTAAACAAACGACCTTTAATCTCTTCTCCGGTTGGCATTTTGATTGGTGTACCCAAGTGGACAACCTCCATACCTCGTTGCAAACCGTCGGTCGAGTCCATAGCGATGGTACGCACGCGGTCTTCGCCTAAGTGCTTTTGGCACTCTAATATAATTTTCTGACCGTTCGGTTTTATAACCGAAAGAGCATCTAAAATTTGAGGAATCATAGAGCCTTCGCCCTCGAAGCTTACATCAACCACAGGTCCAATTACCTGTGATACTTTACCGATATTTGCCATGTATATATTATTTGTGTAAATCAGTTGAGTTTTCGGAATGCAAAATTAAAAGATGTTTTCCGCAAAGCAAACTTTATACGCCTTGTTTTGTATTTTTTGAGGGTAACTGAGCAATTCAAGCCATTTTTATTGGATGAAAAGGAGAAATTAACCGAAGAGGTCTCTTAATTGAGAGTTTACAAACTATTTTGAGTTGCTTTTTAATTTGTACAACTTTCCGTCGGGTTGCCGTAAACTTCCCAAACCAGAAACCCAAATACTGCGATATATTCTATGCTAACTAACCACAAGTTTTCTTCGTAAGGGATACTCGTATAAGAAAAATAGGTGAGTGGTATTAACACTGACCAAATCAAAGCATACCGCAGATTTATGAAGCAACTAATCAATATTAACGGCGTGATGTACCACGGATGAACAGTGGTAGCGAAGAGTAGGTAGATTGTCAATACAGTTCCTGCAATCCAGAGCGGTTTATTTATTGGTTTATTACGAAACGAAACGTACATTATTGACGTGAATGCAACAATGCTTAAACCTCTTCCCGCAATTCCGATGATATTGTAACCGTAAACCCAGTAGCCAACTTCCCGAACAACGTAATACACGCTGGCGTTGAACTCGAATGACTTGAAATATAAATTGACGCTCTTCGATATATTCTGAATTATTTCAAAGTTGAGCAGCGGGAATGAGTAAAAGACGCAAAATGCTCCTGTCAGAAGACTAAAGGTTATGCCTTTTTTCCAACCGATCTTTTTGATAATTAACGGTAGAAATATTAACGGTAACATCTTTACACAAATAGCCGAAGCCAACGCTAAAGCAGGTTTCCATAACGACGCTTTGGCCGCGAACAGGTAATACGTTACTACCAAAAAGAAGATTACAATAGCCTCGAAGTGTAGATTTCCAGTGAGCTCAACTATCACGAGCGGATTGAGAGCGTACAGTGAGATATTAATATTAGTATTTTTCTCCTTACTTAGTTTATGCAAAAGCCAAAGCGTTCCGCATTCGGCAACTAAGATTATTACTCGCAAGAGAATAACATTCACGAATAGATTATTACTTGAAACAAAACTTGCCAGCCAAAAAAGGTATTGATTGAGCGGCGGATAAACTGAATAGTAATTGGGTGAATTTAGGTGTTGAAATAACTCTTCAGCATTTATTTCAACAGCCAGTTCTGGCATTTGCATTAAATCAGTCGGAATGTAAAGAAACGGATTGTGACCGTTTACCAATAATCTACCGTCCCAAGCAAAGCGATAAAAGTCATCCGAGAGTGCTGGAATGGCAAAGAGCCAAATTAACCTAAATAGGATTCCCCAAATTATTACTTGACCGACTTGCTCCTTTTGCCTTATTAGTATAAAGTAGCACCCAAATAATATTCCCCAACACCCCAGCAGTACACTAATTT
>JBLHXN010000161.1:0-7021 GCA_047630355.1 Spirosomataceae bacterium
GTTCCGCGTTTTCAAGATTTCCGAGAAATGTTTGATAAAATGGGAAGCCAGGTTGACGCCGTAAGCGTGGGAACACCCGATTTTTCTCACTTCCCGATTACCATGTTGGCGATGTCATTGGGAAAACACGTATACGTTGAAAAGCCGATGGCACGCACGTTTCAGGAAGTTGAAATGATGATGGCGGGTGCGAAAAAATACAATGTAGCTACCCAAATGGGAAACCAGGGACACTCAGAAGCTAACTATTTTCAGTTTAAAACGTGGAAAGAGGCGGGCATCATAAAAGACGTTACGAATATTACTGCTCACATGAACTCGCGGCGAAGGTGGCACGGTTTCGATCCGACTATGACGCAATATCCTGCTTCTCAACAAATTCCGGCATCGTTAGATTGGAGTACCTGGCTCATGACTGCTCAAGAGCATGATTATCAAAAAGATTTCGTAAACGGACAGTGGCGTTGCTGGTATGATTTCGGTATGGGAACTTTGGGCGATTGGGGAGCACACCTCATAGATACCGCCCACGAGTTCTTAGACCTCGGCTTACCTTACGAAGTTGATCCGCTTTATCTGGAAGCCCACAACCCGTTCTTTTTTCCGATGTCCACCACATTATCTTTTAAATTCCCTAAACGTGGCGATATGCCACCCGTAGAAGTAAAGTGGTACGATGGGTTAGAAAACCAACCGCCTTTACCAGAAGGCTACGGAACATCTGAAGCCAATCCGGATATTCCGCCAGCGAGTAACGGTACGAAACTTAGCGAAAATTTAAGACCCGGAAAGATAATTTACTCTAAAGACCTGACCTTCAAAGGCGGCTCACACGGTAGTACGTTGTCCATTATACCTTTTGATAAAGCTCGGGATATGAAATCGACGTTACCTGTTGTGCCGGAGAGCCCTTCGAATCACTTTGAGAACTTCCTAAAAGGCTGTAAAGGTGAAGAAAAGTGCCGATCGTCGTTTGATGTGGCGGGGCCGCTAAGTCAAGTATTCACGTTAGGTGTCATGGCACAGCGATTGAACACCAAGATCAGTTTCGACCGTGAAACGAAGCAAATAACCAATAATCCGTTGGCTAATTTTTTACTGCAAGGTGCTGCCCCAAGAAAAGGCTGGGAGGAGTTTTATCAATTGGTGTAAAAAGTAAGTCCGGTTTTAAAGACCCGAAGACACGCTACTAAAGTTGAGTAATTCCCGTCCTAACTTTTCTTATCAAGGAAAACAGGACGGGAATTTAAAATGCCTATCTCAACCAAAAACCATGAAAAATATACTCTTTTTAGCTTTCATTATTACGTATTTTCCCTCCTGCGTAGTTCAAAAGCCCACAAGTAAGAAAACTACTGTTTCGATAAAAGGAAATCAGTTTTACATCAATGACGAACTGACCTACAAAGGGCAAACGTGGCAAGGCAATAAAGTAGAAGGTTTGTTGATGAATTCCCGAATGGTGCAGGGTATTTTTGACGATACTAACCCCGAAACCGTTGGGCGTTTCGTTTACGAAGATACGGGCAAGTGGGATGCTGAACGCAACACCAACGAGTTTGTAGAAAATATGAGTCTTTGGAAAATCTACGGATTATTAGCGTTCACGTTGAACTTGCAAAGTGGCAGCCCATTGGGTTACGGAAATAACGGTTGGATAAACTCCACATTTGACCCCGAAGAAAACCTCGTTCCGGTGTACATGAACCGTCTCACAAAAATTATGGACGAAGCCGACCGCTTAGGTATGGTTGTGACTTTAGGTTATTTCTATTTCAGGCAAGACGAATATTTAACGGATGAAAAAGCGGTCATAAACGCCGTGGATAATATCACAAACTGGTTATTAGAAACGACTACCGCAACGTATTGGTAGAGGTAAACAACGAATGCAATATCCGCTACGACCACCCCATTTTACAGCCAAAACGAGTACACGAACTCATTGAGCGGGTAAAAAATACAACTAAAAACGGTAGAAGATTATTGGTAAGCACTAGCTACGGCGGCGGTGCCGTTCCGAAGGAAAATATGGTAAAAGCATCTGATTATTTACTGCTACACGGCAACGGCAGCAAACAACCACAACGCATTACCGAATTAGTGGAAAAAACCCGCAACGTAGCAGGCTTTAATAACCAACCCATCGTGTTCAACGAAGATGACCATTTTGACTTTGACAAAGACGCAAACAACTTCACTAACGCCGTGCGTGCCTACGCCTCATGGGGGTATTTTGATTACCGCATGAAAGGCGAAACCTATCCCGACGGTTACCAAAGCGTACCCGTTGACTGGAGTATCAACTCAGCCCGTAAAAAAGCGTTTTTTAATAAGTTGAAGGAGGTGACGGGGTATTAGTAACGAAGAAACTGAAATTACCTGACGATTATATAATACGAAATTAATGATGTGTCTTAGGGTAGGTGCGTTAACCTACTAGGTAGCATTGATATTCTTCACTTTCAAGATATTCAAAGTCCTCTTCAACTCCATATATTGTACACAATTCATAAAGAATTTCACGACAATTATCATAATACCTTTGTACTCTACTAAACTTCAATTCTTGATAGTCATTTATTTTAGGTCTTTTATTGACCTTATCTACAACCCAATGCCCCATACTATTTATAAGACCAACATTAGCATCTTTAAAGTGCGTCAACCAATTTCTGACTTTTTCGAGTTGTCGCATATCTTGCAACGGGTTTTTAGACCAGTCAACTGATTGCCCTTTAATTTCATAAAGGATGTTTACTTTATCAATTATTGACTTGCGTTCAAAATCCTCAAAATTATCAAGGCTTAAGAAATTAAATAGAATGTTTAGAAAAGCCTCACACGCTGAATGACAAATAATTATACATGTGGCAGTTTCTTGAATTTCGGACTCGAATTTCTGCTCAACACTATGCTTTGGACTATCATCAAGCAATTTCTTAATCATTGAAAAGAAAGCCTGATCGGCAAAAAAATGTACTCGAAATGTCATAATGGTGCATTCAAAGAAATATATTATATAAACAACTCACCCCCGCATCTCCCCTAACACATCCGCGATTTTCCGGTCGTTGGCGAGACGGGGAACTTTGTTTTGTCCACCGAGTTTTCCGATGGATTTCATGTAATCGATAAACGCATTACGGCGAAGTGGTGTAACCACCAACGGTCGTAAAATATTACCCGTAATTAAATCTTCGTAATAAGAATTTAACTCCACCATTTTGCTTTCTAAATCTCTTGAGAAAGCTTCGGGATTATTGGGTGGCGTGGCAAATTCAACCAACCATTCGTGGTAAGGCAAGCCTTCTTTCGGAGTAACAAACGGAGCAACGGTAAGTTCCGTTACTTCTGTTTCAGGATGACGTTCTACGGCGTATTTCATCGCCTTTTCGACTTCTTCGCCAATAACGTGTTCACCAAAAGCGGAAATAAAATGCTTTATTCTTCCCGAAACAATAACCCGATAAGGCTCTAATGAAGTGAACTTCACGGTATCGCCAATTGAGTAACCCCAAAGCCCGGCATTGCTGTTGATGATGACAGCATAGTTTTTATTCAACTCTACTTGCTCAATGCTCAAACGGGTTGGATTTTCGTCGAAATATTCATCGGCGGGAATGAATTCATAGAAAATTCCGGTGTTTAAAAGTAATAGTAAGTCATTGCGGTCGGGCGTATCCTGATACGCCAAAAAACCTTCAGATGCCGGATATAACTCTACGGAATCTACTTGCTTTCCGATACTTTCAAACAACTTCGCCCGGTACGGTTCGAAGTTTACTCCACCGTAAATGAAGAGATCAAAATCAGGAAAAACGTCTTTGATTTTTTTGCCCGTTCGTTCGGTAATTTTATCAAAATACATTTGCACCCACGGCGGAATTCCCGAAATCAAACTCATGTTCTGCCCGAGCGTTTCGTCAATGATGCGATCGAGCTTCTCCTCCCAGTCTTCAATGCAATTCGTTTCGTAAGAAGGCAGTTGGTTAGTTTTCAAATACCCCGGAATATGGTGGTTGGAAATGCCGGATAATCGCCCCGTCATAATTCCGGCGTTGGTTTCCAGCACCGGACTTCCCGAGAGAAAAATGAGCTTTTTATCCAAGAACGCCGACTTACCCGTTTGATGAACGTAATTCAAAATCGCGTTACGAGCAGAATCTATGTGATTGTGAATAGATTCGTTCGTAATCGGAATGTATTTTGTGCCAGAAGTCGTTCCTGATGTCTTGGCAAAGTAGAGCGGTTTACCCGTCCATAAAACATCAGATTTTCCTTCCAGAATTTGGTTTACATATGGCTTTAATTCTTCGTAATCCCGAACCGGAACTGCTTGCTTGAAATCTTCGTAAGTCTGAACGTCTTTAAACTTGTGGTCAGATCCAAAAACAGTTTGCGTAGCTGTCTCAACGAGTTTATTCCGCCAGTCCGCTTGCGTTTCAGCAGAGCGTTCCATCCATTTCTGTTGTTGCTTCACCACGTAAGCGGCAAACGGTTTACTTAGTACGGAGCGTATTCCCATTTTATCTTAATTAATAATAACCTCTCCCCGAACCCCTCTCCTCAGAAGAGAGGGGAATTTTATTTATATTTCACCCATTATCCGTGTCCTCACTGACAAATTAATTCGCTATCGTCCGTGAGGACACGGACAATGGAAACAATACTTTATATTACACCTGCTCCCGATTCAACCACTTATCGTGGTGAACGGGTTGGTAGTTTTCCATTTTTTCGAGCAGTTCATCTATATCGTCAGAAACAATTAATAGATTACGATTTTGGGCTTTCAGAAAACCTTCTTCCACCATAACATCAAGCTGTTTCAAGAGAAAATCGTAGTAGCCATTCACATTTAATAAACCAATTGGCTTTTTGTGCAATCCGAGTTGTGCCCAGGTGAGTATTTCAAAAACTTCGTCCATACTTCCAAAGCCACCGGGCAACGTAATGATACCGTCGCAGAGTTTTTCCATGAGGGCTTTCCGCTCGTGCATTGACCCCACTTTTTGCATATCCTCTACTTCCTTGTGCCCGACTTCCAAGTCATCTAAAAAATTGGGAATTACGCCAGTAATTTCGCCGCCTTTTTCGAGAAATTTATCTGCCAAAACCCCCATCAACCCTACGCTTCCGCCACCATAAATCATCTTAATTTTACGTTTTACTAACTCTTCGGAGAGAGCTTCTGCTTTCTCCCGATAAACTGGTTTGTTTCCGGCGTTTGCTCCACAATATATAAGTATGGCTTTCATAAATGACGAATGATGTCAGACAAAAGTAGCGGTTTTTTCATATACTTGTAGAAAATTCAACCTATCAAAAATCACGAAACTATGACTACCGAACAAAACCGCCGTTCATTTCTAAAAAAACTTGGCTTATCTGCTTCGGCCATTCCATTTTTGGGAGCAACCGCAAATGCCACGAACTTACAATCAATAATACCTTACAAAGGAAAGCAATTAGGCGTTGCTTTAGTTGGTCTGGGAAACTACGCGACGAACAGGTTAGCGGTAGGTTTAGAGGAAACGGAGCACTGCAAATTGGCGGGAATTGTAACCGGAACACCCGCAAAGAAAATACAGTGGCAGAAAAAGTACGGTATCGCTGACGAACATTGCTATACGTATGGAACATTCGAGAATATAGCGAATGACGACGCCATTGACGTCATATATATTGTACTTCCCAACTCCATGCACCCTGAATACGTGAAACGGGCGGCGAAACTCGGCAAACATATTATCTGCGAAAAGCCGCTGGCAAATTCAGTAAAAGAAGCCGAAGAAATGATTGCCGCCTGCGAAGCCACGGGCGTTGATTTGGCGGTCGGTTATCGAATGCATTTTGAGCCATTTACGATTGAAGCCATGCGAATTGGGCAGAACGAAGAGTTTGGCAAAATCAACTATATGAATACTGATTTTGGCTTTAAAATTGGCGATCCGACCCAATGGCGTTTGAAAAAAGATATGGCGGGCGGCGGACCACTCATGGACGTTGGAATTTACTGCGTTCAGGCAGCTCGGTACATAACCGGCAAAGAACCGATTTCGGTTACTGCACAATTTGGTCCGGTTACAGACTTAGAGCGTTTCAGCGAAGTAGAGGAAAGTATTTCGTGGCAATTTCAGTTTGACGGCGGCGGCCCGGTTGTGTCAGGGTATTCGTCTTATAAAACGAACGTAGAACGACTTTATATGTCGGCGGCAAACGGTTGGATGGAACTGTCTCCGGCGTACGGTTATGGTCCGATAAAAGGCGAAACGCACAAGGGAATGATGGACTTCCCGGTGGTGCACCAACAAGCAAATCAGCTGGACAGCATGGCAAAAAACTGGCTTGATGGCAAACGAATTCCCAATCATGCTTCGGGCAAAGAAGGTCTACGTGATGTCAAAATTTTGATGGCAATCTACGACGCCGCCGAAACCGGAAAATCAATAAAGTTGAGTTAAAAAGGAATTTCCTCGCGAATACCAACACTCAATATTTCTCTCATGCTCGTTCAAAAATATGAAAATGTTCAAAAATCTACTATTATTAATAATTGTTATATTCTCTTTCACTTCCTGTAAAAAAGCAGAAGAACAGAAACGTCCGAATATCTTATTTATCATGTCGGATGATCACGCTTATCAGGCGATTTCTGCCTACGACAATACCTTAATTGAGACTCCGAATATCGACCGCATTGCAAGTGAGGGAATGTTATTCACGAATGCCTGCGTCACTAATTCGATTTGTGCTCCGTCAAGAGCAGTGATTCTAACGGGAAAACACTCGCACTTGAATGGTAAAATTGACAATAATTTCCCGTTTGATACTACGCAAATGACCTTCCCGCAATTACTGCAAGCAAATGGTTATCAGACGGCGATGTTCGGAAAGTTGCACTTTGGAAACAGCCCGAAAGGTTTTGACGAATTCCAAATACTTCCCGGTCAGGGACATTACTACAATCCTGATTTTATCACAAAAAAAGAAGGTAAGAAGACCATTCAGGGTTACG
>JBLHXN010000162.1:0-6843 GCA_047630355.1 Spirosomataceae bacterium
TTGATCAGGTAGCCGAAGGGAAAGTGGGCTGGCGAACCATGATTGACGATTTTTACAAAGGACTTGCTCCGAGAATTAAGGAAGTAACGGAGTCGGAAGACGATAAGCGTTTCAACGCCACCGAACTCGGAACTGACCCTGAATCAGGCAAACCAGTTTTTGCCAAGCTTGGTAAATTCGGACCTTACGTGCAAGTTGGTGAAGCAACCGACGAAGACAAGCCGACATTCGTGAGTTTACCGAAAGGAACATTACTCGAAAACGTCAGCTTCGATTACGCCATGGAATTGCTCGCAAAACCTAAACTTCCGCTCGAAGTTGGCATTTTTGAAGATCAGGCGGTTGTGGTTAATTCTGGTCGCTACGGTCCGTATGTTTTGCATAACGGCAAGTACTATAACATGGATAAAGACGGTGATCCTTACGATTACGATACGCTAGAGAAAGCGGTTGCGTTCATCGAACAGCAACGGCTCGAGGGTGTTGGGAAATTACCACGTGATATGGAGGAATATGACGGCGAACCTGTGATGATCGGAAAGGGTCGCTACGGTCCGTACATCAAGCACGGTGCTAAATATTACAACCTCGATAAGAAAGAAGACCCAATGGAAGTTACGATGCCGCAGGTTATTGAAATGATCAAGGCGGGTAAAGAAAAAGAGGCAAATAAGTACATTAAAGAGTTTGAGGAAGACGATTCTATCAAAGTATTGAACGGACGTTACGGTCCATATATCAAAGTGGGAAAACGTAACGTGAAGATTCCAAAGGACGTTGAGCCAAAAGAATTGACACTCGAAATGTGTAAGGAGCTGGCGAGTAAATAATACATAAAATGCTATCGACAGTTCATCACATAGCTATCATCTGTTCGGACTACGAAAAGTCGAAGACGTTCTATGTTGAAACCCTCGGTTTAGAGATTGTTCGGGAAGTATACCGCGAAGAGCGTAAATCCTATAAGTTGGATTTAGCTCTTCGTGGTCATTATGTTATAGAACTCTTTTCTTTTCCCAATTCTCCGGCACGAGCTTCCAGACCGGAAGCTGTTGGATTGCGTCACTTGGCTTTTTCGGTAGACAATTTCGATATGACCGTAGATGACCTACAGGCTAAAGGAATTGTAACCGAACCGATTCGGATTGATGAGTTTACCGGCAAACGATTTACTTTCTTCGCCGATCCTGATGATCTTCCAATTGAATTGTACGGAAAATGAAAAAAGTTGTTGTACTAACCGGAGCAGGAATAAGTGCCGAAAGTGGGTTGAGAACTTTCCGCGATGCTGATGGACTCTGGGAAAACCACCGCGTGGAAAACGTAGCAACTCCCGAAGCTTGGCAACGAGATCCTGGATTAGTACTACGTTTTTACAACGAACGGAGAAAAGATGCCGCAGACGCACAACCCAATGCAGCACACCTTGCACTTACCAAATTAGAACACTATTTTGACGTTCAAATTATTACTCAGAACGTAGACAACCTCCATGAACGAGCCGGATCTTCCAACGTCCTACATTTACACGGAGAATTAAGCAAAGTCAGAAGCGTTTCTGATGAATCTTTAATAATCGACGTCGGAGACGCTGCAATTGAAATAGGAGATTTAGCAACCGACGGTCAACAACTTCGTCCGCATATTGTCTGGTTTGGTGAAATGGTTCCGATGATTGAGCCCGCCATCGAACTATCAATGAAAGCAGATGTTTTTGTGGTAATCGGAACGTCAATGCAAGTTTATCCCGCCGCAAGTTTAATTCAATACGTTCCGCTAAATTCTCCTAAATATATCATTGACCCGAAAAAAATAGACGGAATTGAAAATAATTACGGAGATTTACGATTTATTCAACAAACTGCCACTCAAGGAGTGCCAGAGTTAATTAAGCAACTGCTTAAAAATAGTTGACATTCTAATTTTACAGTTGATTATGTTCGCCGAACGTCCGTTAATTTCAAAAATTATATTTCTCGTTTTTCTAACGATTTTTATCGGATTAGGACTCTACAAACTTACTTATTTTGGCCTTGAATATGACGAAGTTCTTTTCATAAATGCCGCCTTGGGTGATCTCGACGGAATTACTTTCGTTTACCTAAAACTATTCGGAATACCAATCCTGACTTACTCCTACATAGGGGCGTTAAAATCGTGGATATTCGCACTTGTTTTTAAAATATTTGGGGTCTCGGTTTTAAGCATTCGTCTGCCAGTGTTAATCTTAGCCACGGCAAACTTAGTTTTAGTATACAAATTGGTAAGGCAAAACGTAAATCATCAGTTTGCTTTATTCTTCTTCGTTTTGCTGGCGGTTGACGTAACTTTTTTGACTTTACAACGCTTCGATAAAGGACCTTCGGCTATCGAAATGTGTGTAAAACTTCTCATTCTATTTATTGCCACAAATCCTAAAATAGACTGGAAAAGGAAAGGCTTGACCGTTTTAACTTTGATGCTTGTCGGAACTTTCAATAAGCTAAATTTTATATGGTTTAGTAACGCTGTTTTTGGTGTTTACTTTCTTCAAAACGGCTCGGTAATTCTGCAATTCTTCAGGAAAGAGTTGTCATTCAAAGAGCTGATTAGTAGTAGGTTATTTAAGTCGAGCGTTGCTTACCTGATGTTTTTAATCCTCTTTTTTGTTGCCTTGGCCCTTATATATGTGAAGCCAAGTAGTAACTTATCGCCGGGGTTTATAGTTAGCAGAAGCATTCAGTTTTTGCTTGACTTGAAATATACTTTAATGCACCGAAACGTGCTCCACGTATTTGGTTGGACTTATCAAAGTACGGTATGGAATTACATCACTAATATTGTTTTATTTGGCGTAGTAGTAGTGAATTGTTGGCTCTACGTTTCAGGAAAAATTCGCTTTAAATCTGTTCATACTCAGGTAATACTTTTGGTGTCTCTTCTGGCGATTCAATACGTATTAACACCTGATGCTCAGAAGGTTTGGCATATATTCGTGCTATTCCCGATGGTCAGTTTTGTAATGCTGCATACCTTTTGGCTCTTAGCTGAAAAGGTGGAGAAAAAGCAGTTTGCGTTTTTATTAATCTTCTGCGTATTTTTTGTTGGAAATGTTTCGGCAACATCACTTTTTTATCAAAAAATTAACCGAGGTGAATGCGTTACCGAGATTTTTATCCCCGAAGTAAAAGAAGTAGAAAATTACTTGAGCAATCAGCAACCTACTAATGTTCTTACAACCGACTGGGGAATTCATACGCAAATGCAGGCCCTTTTTCACGATAAACATAGATTTATAGAGCCATTCCGGTTGTTTCGATATCCGAAACTTTTTGCCGAATGGTGGGAGGTTGAAAAAGAAATTCTTGCGGCGGAGAAAAAGTTCGTAATTTTGCAGCCAATTGGAACAGACATACAGCAACTTCCCTACTACAACTACAATGTGACTTTTGAAGAGAGTTGGACAGATGAGTTCATTATCTTTCTTGAGCAGAACGGCGTTGAGGTGACTAAGGAAACAGTTGTTAAAAATAAATGCGGTAACCAGCTTTTCGCTATTTACAAAGCAAAATTTAAAGATTCGGATACTTCAGAAAAAAGCAAATGACATTCACTAAGCTGTCGATTATTGTACCTGCCTATAATGAAGAAAGAACTATCGTTGAGGTGCTCAATAAACTCATTAAAGTCAAATTACTTAATGAGATTACAAAAGAAATTATCGTAGTGAACGACTGTTCTCAAGATGGAACGCACGATGAAGTACAACGCTTCATAATTGAAAACCCAGCGGTAGAGGTTACTTACAAGAGGCATGAGGTCAACAAGGGCAAAGGAGCCGCCCTACATACGGGTATTGCCGTTGCTTCGGGAGATTATTTAATTGTACAAGACGCTGATTTAGAGTACGATCCCGAGGAGTTTAACTTGCTTATAAAACCCGTTGTTGACGGTTACGCTGATGTTGTTTACGGGTCGCGGTTTATGGGAGGACGCCCACACCGGGTCTTGTTTTTTTGGCACACCATCGGAAATAAGTTTCTGACATTCCTGTCAAACATGTTTAATAATCTGAACCTGACAGACATGGAGACTTGTTACAAATTATTCAATGCGAAGATGGTGCAGTCGTTGACCTTGCAGGAAAAACGCTTCGGTTTTGAGCCGGAAGTAACCGCCAAAATAGCACGAATCCCGAAGATTCGCATTTACGAAGTCGGGGTTTCTTATTACGGACGAACTTACGAAGAGGGAAAGAAAATAAACTGGAAAGATGGTTTCCGTGCGTTGTACTGCATTCTGCGTTATGGTTTATTTTCCTGATTGCCTTTATTTATTTAAGCATTATATCTACCTTTGCCGAACTTTTCGGAAACCTCAGTAATGAACAACGAAGTTAAAATTTTTTCAGGCACTAAGTCACGCTACCTAGCAAATCGTGTCGCCGATTTTTACGGTAAAGAACTCGGTAAGTCCAAAATTGTGAAATTTGCCGACTCCGAGATTTCGGTTAAATACGAAGAATCAGTGCGTGGGTGCGATGTTTTTATCGTACAAAGTACTTTCCCAAACGCAGATAATCTGATGGAGCTTTTACTCCTGATTGATGCCGCCAGACGAGCTTCAGCACATTATATTTGTGCTGTAATTCCGTATTATGGGTACGCTCGTCAGGACAGAAAGGACGAACCCAGAGTTGCGATTGGAGCGAAACTCGTTGCCAATATGCTAAAGGCGGCTGGTGCAGACCGGATAATGACATTAGACTTACACGCCGGACAGATTCAAGGATTTTTTGATATTCCGGTAGATCACTTAGAAGGTACTTCCGTTTTTGTACCATACTTGAAAACGTTGACTTTAGACAACCTGATTTTTGCTTCGCCTGATGTGGGAGGAGTGAAGCGGGTTCGTAAATTTGCCTCTTATTTCGACGCCGATATTGTTATTTGTGACAAGCATCGCTCCCGGGCAAATGAAGTGACATCTATGCAGCTTATCGGAAACGTGAAAGATGCTAACGTCATTCTTGTTGATGATATGATTGATACGGGTGGAACGCTCTGCAAAGCGGCAGAAATCATTATGGAGAATGGAGCGAAGTCAGTTCGGGCAATTTGCACGCACCCAATCATGTCGCACAACGCCCATGACAACATTACAAACTCTAAGTTAGAGGCACTTATTGTGAGTGATACAATTCCGTTAAAGCAACAAAACGACAAAATAACGGTAGTCTCAATCGCCGAACTTTTCGGAAAAGCCATTGGCAGAATCCGAGATAACGGATCGATTAGCACGCTGTTCATTAATTACCAGCATTCAATTACTTTTAACAAATAAATTTTTTACAATGAAAACAACTGAGATTGTAGGGTATAAGAGAGCGAATCTCGGTCGTAAGGCAGCCCAAGACCTTCGCAACGAAGGAATGGTACCAGGAGTGCTTTATGGCGGAGAAGAGCAAATAGCTTTTTATGCTCCGGCATACCTATTTCGTCCATTAATTTTTACTTCTGATGCTTACCGTGTCAAAGTGAATATTGAAGGAACAGTATACGATGCTATTTTGCAGGAAAAGCAATACCATCCCGTAAATGATACACTTATTCACGCTGATTTTTTTATCGTGAATGATGAGAAAGTTGTCAAGATAAAAGTTCCGATTCGTTTGAACGGAGTTTCTCGTGGACAAAGAAGTGGTGGTAAACTTCTTCATAAGTTACGCCAGTTAACTGTACGAGGACGTGTAATGGATATTCCTGAATACGTAGATGTTGATATTACTGACCTTCGTTTGGGTAAGTCTATCAAGGTTAAATCGATTGAATTAGCCGACCTTGAAATCCTTGATTCTCTTGATAATCCAATTGCTTCGGTGAACGTACCACGTTCTGTAACAGAAGTGGATGACGATGAGCCAACTGAAGATGCAGAAGGAATTGAAGGAGAAGACGAAGCAGAAACTGCTGCTGAGTAATTTATAACTCTTGATTTTACTTAAAAAACCCGTTACGAATTTTCGTAACGGGTTTTTTTTATACGTATTGATAAGCCCACCACGCTAAGACAAGTTGAAGTGGTAGCCGTCCCCAACGAATCAGCGGCGATATTTTCTGAAACCTTTCTCCGTACGCCATGTAGAGATTTGCCGGAAAAACCGCAATTAATAACAGGATGATACCTGTTGCCGCAAAACTACGCCGACTTTCTGAAAGTAAACCCAACCCCAAAGTGACTTCGAAGATACCACTCCAAATAACCATCGCCTTTGGGTTTGGAACATAAGGCGGTACAATTGCCAGAAAAAACTTAGGTCGTATGAAGTGCACGACTCCCGCAAAAACGTAGAATCCTGACATTACATATAACCCGATCAGCTCAAAATTCATAAATCAACTATTTGGAAACCGTTGTTAGTAATTAAACTCTTCCCCACGATAATTATTTGATACTTAAAACCAATTTGATTTTTTACTACGGCGGTGTTTTGTGGTGCTAATTCCTAACGCACCTAAAAGCGAACGAGTAATTAGTGTAGCGGCGGTTCTGCCTACCTGATGTGCCGCTGAACTACCCAATATTTCCTGCATCATTGATTTTTCCTGTTTTGGTCTTCTTCTTTTTGCCGTAGCAGTAGAACCCCCCTTAGCTTTCTTTGCCTCGGCTTCTTCCTGAGCAATTACTTCCATCTTTTTTGCCAGAATTTCGTAGGCACTTTCCCGATCAATTTTCTCGTTATATTCGGCGGCAATTTTAGATTTTGCCACTACGTCGTCAATCTCTTTCTCGGAAAGAACGTCCATCCGGGAGCGAGGCGGACACATATACGTTTGAACTAACGGTGTAGGTATTCCTTTCTCG
>JBLHXN010000163.1:0-6830 GCA_047630355.1 Spirosomataceae bacterium
AAACGGACGATAAATAGCCCCTTGCGATGTATTGCTCCAACACTTGTGATTTTCCGTTTTGAAAGACTTCCACTTTAGCTCCGATTCCAAGCGTGTTCGGGGCGTTTCCTTCGAGTTTTAGTTGTAAATA
Source organism: Spirosomataceae bacterium (assembly GCA_047630355.1). Taxonomy (GTDB): domain Bacteria; phylum Bacteroidota; class Bacteroidia; order Cytophagales; family Spirosomataceae; genus JANQUM01. The sequence continues at coordinate 131 of JBLHXN010000163.1, forward strand.
ATTACTCGTTGCTTCGTTTTGAAAGATGAATGCAGGTTGATTAATATTATTCACCACTAAATCTAAGTCGCCGTCGTTATCTAAATCTGCGTAAGCGGCACCGTTACTATTCGACGATAAATTCAATCCCCAAGCATTGGTTTTATTGGTAAATGTTCCGTTTTCGTTGTTCTTAAAAACATAATTTACGACGTTTGAAGCAGGCATTTTTTCGATCATTTCCCTAACGTCTTCCCGCACTAACCTTCCTTTAGCTTCCACGAAATTATTCATGTACTTGATAAAATCGAGGTTGGTATAGTCACGAAAATATCCGTTGCTGACGAAGAGGTCTTTCCAGCCGTCGTTATCGTAATCTGCCCACAACGCCGACCATGACCAATCGGTGTTGGAGATACCCGCCAATTGCCCGACTTCGCTAAACGTACCGTTGCCGTTATTGAGCTGCAACATATTCCGCATGTATTGGTAGTAAAACCCGTTCCGAACGTTCAGATCGAACTTGCCGAAATTATCGGGAGCGAGTAAAAGCTTTTGCCGGCGGTTGTCTTCAGGCAACATATCAAGCGTAAAAATATCGGGAGAACCGTCGTTATTTATATCGGCGATGTCATTTCCCATCGAAAACATACTCGTATGCCCGATGCTGTTTTGCAGTTGATTAGTGAACGTGCCGTTGCCATTATTGATATACAAATAATCAGGAACAGTGTAATCATTCGAGACGTAAAAGTCGGAATAACCGTCGTTGTTCAAATCCGAAACCCCTAAACCCAAACCGTAACTCAGAGCCGAACCGCTGATACCAACCTGCGTGGTGACATCGGTAAACTTGCCATCAGTTTGTTTAAAAACTCGAAGCCCCATTTCAGGATCATCTTTTTTCAACAATTGGGCGGTGCTGACTTCGTTTAGAATTGGTAGGTTTTTGGGGTTATGGTTTAACAAAACCATATCCAAGTCGCCGTCAATATCGTAATCGAAAAAATACGCCTGATTACTAAAGCCCTGACTCGCCAAGCCGTATTCTGCCGCCATGTCAATGAATGTCGGATTTCCGTTCGAGCTGTTTCCTTGATTTATGAATAGTTGGTTCGCTCGTTTTTCGGGCGGTAAAGCCCCCGAATAACACAGGTAAATATCCAGTTTGCCGTCGGCGTTTACGTCGACGGTGGTTACGCCCGTTTTCCACGGCCCCGGTCTTCCCGAAGCTCCCGAAAGTGAAGTTACGTCCTGAAACTTCATGTCGCCTTTATTGATGTACAGTTTATTATCCGACATATTGGAAGTAAAATACAAGTCCTCCAAACCGTCATTATTGAAATCTCCCACGGCAACACCGCCGCCGTTGAAGAAATATTCGTACATCAAAATATTGGTGTTTGGGCCTTCCGTAAGTAGGTTTTGAAAGCTTACACCCGTTTGTTCGGCGGTGAGTTGCGTGAAAAGTTGCGGTCCATCATCTGCTGACGACTCGTCGTCATTTCCACATGAAATAAGTCCGGAAGCAATCAATAAAACCGAAAAGGTACGCAGTAAGTCAGAGCGAAAGTTCATAAGGTTATACAACAGCAAGAAGTGAACCTTAAAGTTACAATTTCATTGTAATCTAATTTGCAAAATGTAACGAATTATTGATTATTTGTCACTTTTCACTCAACTGAACTTGCTTACGCTGATATACGATTAGATAAATCAAGGCTACGACGGCAAAAGCCGCTGCTAATAAAAAAGCGTAGGGTAATCGGTTAACGTCGTTTCCGTAAACCCATGCGGTTAGTACTGCTCCCAAACCAATTCCGATTTCGAGTGAAATATACATGGTGGCAACGGCACGACCACGATTATTATCATCGGCAAGATCAATTGTCCACGCTTGCGATATGGGCGATAAAATACCCATTCCAATTCCGTATAAAAATGCAGCAACTACGAATATTGGAAGGTTTGTGGCAAAAGCAGTGAATACCAACCCAATGGCAATAAATCCGCTACCAATTTGCAGTACTTTCACCCGCCCGTTTTTATCTGACCAACGCCCCGCAACAATCCTGACAACTAACGAAGCAACGGTATAAACTAAGAAGTAAAATCCTTTATTCTCTAACCCGATACTTTTACTCAAATCGGGCGAAAGCGTCGCGATTCCACCAAAGCTAAAAGCAGTGAAAAAGATTACGATGGCAACGGGAAGTATTTTCGGGTCAAACATGTCGTTTTTTGTGACGTTCAACGCCTGCCACGACATCTTTTCCTTTTTCTCCGGCGGTAGCGTTTCTTTCATATTCAACAGAATAGCGATGGAAAGCAACGCAAATACAGAAGAGGTGTGAAACAGTACGTTTATGTTGAAAGTCTGAGCGATGAAACTGCCCATCGCCGGACCGAAAGCCATTCCCAAACTACCAATGAGTCCGTGGTAGCCCATCGCTTCGCCACGCTTAAAAATTGGAACAATATCAGCAATGTAAGCCGCCGTTCCAGTGGGTTTGAAACCAGTTGAGAATCCATGAACTAAGCGAAGTAATAAGAAAGGATAAACTGTTGTAACCAACGGATAGAAAAAACCGCAAACGAAACAAACCAACGAGCCAAACGCCATAACAGGTACTCGTCCGATTCTATCGGTAAGTCTTCCGCTAAAAGGTCGGGAAAGACCTGCGGTGACCGTAAATAAACTGATAATTAGCCCTTTGTAGTCTTCTCCGCCCAGACTTGTTAAATAGTCAGGCAGTTCAGCAATGAGCATGTTAAAACTGGCGAAGAACAAGAAAGAACTCAGACAGAGTAAAATGTACTGAAGCGAAAAAATGGAAGGTGTTGATGATTGCATGAATTGGCTAATTCAAGGCAAAGGTAGGGATTTATGTACGGTTTTTGATTTACGAAGACTCTCTAATGATTTTAATAGAGATAATAACTCTCAACGATACTGTCTTCGACAAGCTCAGACTGACAAAACCAGTGAATTTATCTTACAAAATCTCAAATTCATCCGCATCCAAATGAGCGGGGAATTTCTCGCGAAAACGATTGAGTTCTGATTTTGAGAGAGTGAATTGAAGAATAGACTCTTCGGAATTTGGCGGGTTTTGCGGCATTCCTTTAAAATCGTAAAGTGCCGTGCTACCGACGTGTTCAATATCATTCCCGTCAACACCGATGCGATTTACTCCGGCAACGTAACTCAGATTTTCTAAGGCACGAGCGGCTAAAAGCGTATTCCAAACGTAATTTCGCTGAGATGGCCACGAGGCTACGTAAAACAGTAAGTCATATTCAAGATTCACGTTTCTGCTCCAAATTGGGAATCGTAAATCGTAACAAATCAACGGACAGATATTCCAACCCCGCCAGTTTCGGATAAGCTTTTCCGAACCTACCGTGAAGTGTTCGTTTTCAAAACCCATGCGGTACAAGTGGCGTTTATCATAAAAAGCCGTTGTGCCATCAGGTTCAACCCAAAGCAATCGGTTTACGAATTTATCACCCTCTTTCACCGCAAAACTTCCCGTAACAACGGCATCCGTTTGGGCCGCCATTTGCTTCATCCAACGGTGCGTGGTGAGGTTCATGGGTTCGGCGGTTTCTTTCACGTTTTGTGAAAAACCGCTGTTGAACATTTCCGGTAATACGATTAAATCCGTCGGACTTTCGAGGGTGTGGATTTTTTCCTCCAGCATCGCCAAGTTTGCAATGGTGTTTTCCCAGTACAAATCGGTTTGAATTAACGTGATGCGGAGGTCTTGCATGTGGGGTTACTTAGGAAATTTCATGCGGTAGTCCACATCTACTTTTCCTTTTGAAATGTCGGTCAACTTCTTTCTCAGTAATTGACGTTTCAGAGGTTTTAAGTGATCAGTGAACAAAATTCCGTCAATGTGATCGTACTCGTGTTGAATGATACGAGCAGCCATGTCGGTATAGGTTTCGGTGTGTTCTTTCCAATCCGTATCGAAATAGCGAATGGTAACTTCTTCGGGACGAAAAACATCCGCTCTAACATCAGGAATGCTGAGGCAGCCTTCTTCGTACGCCCATTCGTCGCCGTCTTCTTCAAGAATATCGGCGTTGATGAATACTTTTCTGAAATCTTTCAAAGATTCGTCCCGCTCTTCTTCGTCTTCTTCACTTTCATAAATGGGCGTTCCGTCCACCACAAAAATGCGTAAATCCAAACCAATTTGTGGGCCCGCGAGTCCAACACCAGAAGCGTTTTCCATGGTTTCAAACATATCTTCGGCGAGTTTTTTTAAGTCAATCTCTCCTTTTTCAATATCACGGGTTTCTTTACGAAGTACAGGATCTCCGTAGGCTATTATGGGGTAAATCATTTTTCTTAGATGTGAGATTGAAAATATGAGAATAGAGATTGCGAAGGTTATTCATTCACTAATTCACAATTTACTCATTCAACAATTTCTTTAGTATTATTCGGTGATTGAAAATTTTATCTTTCGGTATAACATCAATAATATTAAAACCGTTTTTCAACGCAAAAATAAGCGTTGGTTTTAAATAGTTCCGGGTTTTGAAAGTGATTGCGGTGTAACCTTGACTTTTTGCCCATTCTTCTTGAGCAACGGCTAACTTTTGAGCGACCTTTTGTTTTCTGTAATCAGGAACAATGCCACCCATCCAGCTATAAAAACTGCCGTCTTGTTCTTTTCTGTAACTTACTTTAAAACCAACCGCTCTTTTATCAATTTTAGCAATCAGAATTAGATGGTTTGCCTTTGAAAGCCGCTTATCATACTCTGCTTCGTCGTATTGATTATCAGAAAGTTCCAGAATTTGACGAGGAATTTCCAAGCAGTCTTTGGTAGAGCCTTCTAATATAATACAAGTAGATTCAGGCATTTTAGAAGCACAGACTTGCCGCTCCGAGGAGTCCGGCGTCGTTGCCTAATGTTGCCCGTTTTACATCTAACGTTTTTAAGTAATAATCAGTCAACCAAAAGTTCAACCGACGATTTACAGCGGGCATGATGTAATCAAAAGATGCCGATAAACCACCTCCAATTAAAACAGTGGTGATATCCAGAATACGAATCATGCAAACGATGCCGTCTCCCAGCATTTCACCAACTTCGTCAAAAATAGCCAACGCAAGTTTGTCACCATCAGAGGCAGCGGCTACTAATCCGGTTGTAGAAATTGTGCCGTCGTTAGGAAGTCGGGTTGACCCGTCAAACTCCGAACGCATTTTTGTCGCTAAATTTAATAGTTCTACTTTTCCGATATTACGTTCAAGTACTTTTTCGTGTTTTGAAGGAACGTGACCTGGTTCCATGGCATTGCCGCCACCGCCTTTAAATACCTTTTTGTCAATAATAGCAGCTCCGCCAACTCCGGTGCCAAGGGTTACGAAGATATAATCTTCGGGTACACCTTGTTCGCCAAAGTAATACTCACCAAGTGCCGCAGCATTTGCGTCGTTATCAATGTATATTTTTTTGCCTTTCAACCTTTCTTCCAAAATAGGTACAATTTTGGTTCCGTTGATTTCGGGAATGGCAGTAATTTCTAATAAGGTGGTCCGATCTCGTGAAGTCAGTCCAGGAACACCAATCCCTATTTTTTCAACCTCCGGATTTTCTTTTAATTGAATGGAAATTGCATCTCCCAGGCGGTCGATAAAGTGTCCTGACTCACGCCATTTACCTGTATTATGACTGTAAAAATCAGTCATTTTTCCGGTTTCTGCTTCAACAATGCCCATTTTTACGTTGGTGCCTCCTACGTCGATTCCGAGGTATCTGGTTGCCATTAAATACTTATTTTTTGGTTAAATAGAGTAGCAAATATACATGAATTACGCTTAGCTGACAGAATTGATTTCAGAAATCAGGTTTAGTAACTCATCACGCCCGGTTCTTCTTTCCGAAGAAGAAATAAAATACTCGGGAAGAGTTTCCCACCTTTCGGCCATCTTCATCGTGAAGTCGTTGATGTTTTTCTGTCCCAACATTGGTTTCACTTTGTCTGCTTTTGTGAATACAAGTTTCACCGGAATTCCATTTTCTCCGAGTTTATCCACAAACTCCAAATCAATTTTTTGGGGTGGAATCCGCATATCAATCAATACAAAGACGTAAAGAAGGTTTTCCCGGTTTAACAGGTACTCCCATGTCATCTTCTCCCATTTTACTTTTTCTTTGATTGGTGCTTTCGCAAAACCGTAACCGGGTAAATCCACCAAATACCACTCTTTGTTTATCGAGAAATGATTAATCAGCTGAGTTTTACCGGGCGTAGAAGATGTCTTTGCTAATTTTCCGAAACCCGTCAACATATTTATCAGTGATGACTTTCCAACGTTAGAACGCCCGATAAAAGCGTACTCAGGTCTATTAGGTGGCGGACATTGTGCTACTTCTGCGGCACTTTTTATGAAGATGGCTTCGGTTATTTTCATGGTTGTTCAGATTTCTGGTTTCAGGTGCCTGATGTCGGTGAGGTTAGAATATTCTTGTCCTATTTTTGATAAGGTCAATCATCTGTACTCGAGCATCCAACATCAAATTTTAAATAGTGCCTGTAATTCCGTGGCTTCGTTGGGTTTCATGCGACCGGCGAGTACCAAACGTAATTGCCGACGGCGTAAAGCCCCTTCAAACAGTTCGGTTTCTTCCTTTCCTTCCGGCAATAATTCAGGAACTTCAATTGGACGACCAGATTGATCTACGGCAACAAAAGT
>JBLHXN010000164.1:0-6812 GCA_047630355.1 Spirosomataceae bacterium
AGCTGGGGATTATTTATTGTTTCTTAACGAACATACAAATTACGAAGAAATAAGCCTAAAGACAAAACTAAACTGCTAATTTAGTTTAACCAAGTTCTGCAATAGCGGCCTTCATATCTTTTAAATGACGCTCTTTTTGCAGTAAAATTGGAGCCGCTACCCTTTCCTGACAATCAAATATTTCGCACCGCTCGCAGGTATGATTTACCACCCGGTTGGAAATTACGGGATCGTTATGAAATGAGATTTTACTTTTAAGTGTATCGTTAATTTCAAAGCCTACCGATACTGACTCAATTTTATCACTTTGAATATTGAGCGGCCGAGACATGGTAATTAGTAGGAAGTTACGTCCGGTACTGTGATAAATTGATCGCTGAACTCCAACTATAGGCTCTAAATAAGTGTTCTTTTCGAGCTGAAAGTCTACGTCGTCAATGGTTTTAAACGCCAGCCAACGGCGACAATAATGTTCACTCTGATTGGCGTAAATATCTTTCCGGTCAGACATGTGCATTTCCTTTGTAAGGCGGAAATCCTTTTTTCCCCTTGTGGCTTCAAACCGAAAGAAGTAAAAGTCAGATATGCCGAACTGTTCGTTCAGAATATTGCTCATTCTGTGAAGTAGTGTTTCGGGGGTTACCGCAAATTTGTCGAGCATTTGATTCACTAACTCAGGTTGCCAGGTTGACTGAGAGAAAAAGTGATTCATTTCCTCTTTCAAAACTTTCCGGGGAATCAAAACGCTTCCGGCAAAATAGGATGCTTTAAAGTTATTGAGTACTTCGTCAAATGAGTTTACTTCCACCCACGACGAAGTGATGGGACGTTCTTTTAGGTTAAGGTACAGAAACCCAATTTCCCGAAGAATTGTGAAGGCCCGTTGTCTGCTGCTGGTTTTGCTGTTGAGCATCAGCGTGTTCTTTTCCCGTTGAAAAATAGAACGGATGCTGGATAAATTGGGATGTTCTTTGTCCGAATAAAAATCAATTGAAATACCAAATTTATCTGCTAAAAGATTTGTTAGAAAAAACTCATCGAGCGTGACAGATTCGTCGATTCGGTATTCATCGAAGAAATTTTCTGCCGCTTTTTCTAAATCGGGGAAAGCGTTCTGGTGTAATTCCTGATAAGACCGAAGCACGGCAAAGTAAAATTGCTCTACGCTCAAGTTATAGTTTCGCCCAATTCCCACTACGGTTCTGATAAACGCACTCACTTTTGCCGGAGCATTCACAAGCATTTCGAGTAAAGACTTCGGGTCAATGCCAAAGAAGTCGAACGGAACTTCACTCAAAAAGTTAGAAGTGATCAAATCTGACACCGAACCCAACTGATTTCCCAACTTGAGCGACACTAACTCGTCGTAGGTAACTTCGAGTGCATCAGCGAGTTGCATTATTTTATCAGTTTTGGGGTATTTCTTTCCTTTTTCGATTTCGTTTAGGTACGAAGCCGATAATCCTGACTTTTTGGACAGCTCGGCGAAAGAAAGGTTCTTGCCGTGACGGTATTGATTTACTTTCAATCCGAAGACTAATTTTATGATGTCGGGAGATAGGTTCACAGCTATTTTCAGGTTTATTTGGTTAACAAAACTACAAAAAAAAAGCCCTTCCTAGTTAAACCATGGAAGGGCTTAGAATAAAAGTGCCGTAATATGTTACAATCTTGGGGCAAATTCTAAGTTAATAGATTGCCCAACTCCGGTAAGAAAACTTCCGGTTTCAGCTTCCCAGATCATTCGTTCGTTTTCCATTCGTATTACCCTGAATTCTAGCGTATTACCAATCAGGTCGAACTGGATTCTTGATTTGTCTTCATTTACAGACCAGGCACCACGACCTCCCAGAATTTGCGTTTTGGATGCTTTATCGTACGCTACAACAATACCGCTCTCTTCAAATACAAAATACATTGATTTTATTGCTATTGCTGTGGGTTCAGAAAGCTCATTGTCAGGGATTGCCCGACCAGTAGGAGTGGTGTAGCGTTGCATTTGCCAGCTTTGCTTGGTAAGTATCTCGTCAAAAGATAATATGAAACGTGGGTCGTTGGCGTCTCGGCAACCACTAAACAGTAAAACCGACAATAGAGCCACAGATAATAATCGCATAGGAAAAGAGTTATGTGTTTAAATCGTTCCGCAAATCTACTTATTGATTGCGGAAGTAAAAAGTATTGGGTCAGTGTAGGTAGATTGTTTTTTGTCATTCATAAAAAATGTAATTTTACTCAAAATATACGACTCTCTTTTGAAGAAATTACTTTCTGTACTTACATTATCCTTCTTCCTGAGTGCTTCACTGCAAGGTCAGGACAAGTGTGAGCCAACATTTACATTAACGCCCACAACGGTTACGAAGTCTATTAACTGGACACAATTTCCTGAGTTTTCGCTGCCTTTTGATATTTGTTACGGCGGTCCGGTGTTTGACGATTCCGAAGTTTATCCGCTGAGCCGTGGTTTTACACACGTCAGTAAGCCAATATCCGGTTTACCAAATTCAAAAAGAGCGTACATTTATTATGGCGTTGCGTTTACGGGGCAAAGTCAGCCGTGGGAACGACTGCGAAGTCCGTGGGGAAATGATGAAAAACTCTACCAAAATAAGTGGGAGCAAGACCATTTGGGGTTTACAAACGCCGGTGATGCAAATGGTAATCCTGTTATTGACGTAGATTGGTTTGTTTACGACGTTGAAAGACAAATTAAATCGAACGATTCGATACTGCTTTTGCGAAATCTGCCGTCCGTTCCAAGTGAGATTAATGCACTGAATGATGCTGACTTTATTCGATCCTACAAAAAGGAATTACAAAACTTGTACTATCAACCCACCAAAGTATTTGCCGAGCGGGGATTATTGGCTAACAAAGTTTCTTCCTACGCCGATACGCCAATTCTAAATACATTCACTGATATTCAGGCTCACTCTTGGGAAGAATGGGGGACGAACAAAGCTTTGCTAAATCCGAACGTTTACGATTTTACAAATGATAAAGTAGGCGGAAATTTTTACGATGTTATGAATATATTGATGCCTTCGGCGTACTACTATTTTGATTATCCGAGTCCGTTTGCTCCTGAATATTTGAGTTACCTTCTGTTTCAAATTGAAGTGAACAAGGCTTGGTCTGACAAACCGGTTTATCCGTACGTTTGGTTGAAATACAGTGCAAATCCTGCTTTGCGAAATAAATTTATCCGACCGTGGATGGCGGAAGCAACGGCAATATTCCCTTTCTTTTCAGGAGCAACGGGGCTTTGGCTTTGGGAGGACCCGACCACATTAGACTTGAGCGTAAATTATAGTGCGTACGAATACTTTACGAAAGGATTGTATAGGTTATCTCAATTCAAGGACTTCTTTGAGGGGGAATACGAACTTGTTATAGAAACTTCTGCTCACGAATTGAACCGACAAAGAGGTGCTGTGTGGCGGGGTGTGGTAAAAGGAAGCGATATTCTCGTTGCTGCTCACAATCCATTTGCTAAAGATGAAAACGAGGAAACCATAGTTGCGGTTAAGTACAATAATTGGTCAAAACTTATAACGTTGAAAGGCTACGAAGTATCACTTTGTGCGTACGATATGAGTGTGCTAAATAGTGAAGAAGAATTGAATGACTTGTCTTTCGTCGTTTTCCCGAATCCGGCAAATTCGCAAATTCGTGCACGATTCCACTCCGCCACTCCGCAAGCCGCAGTATTTACCATATTTGATAGTAAAGGAAGGAAATTGAAAGAGCAAGAAGTGAAGGCTCAATCAGGTAAAAACGATGTGTTACTTTATCTACCGGAGGTTTCGGAGAAGGTGTTGTTTGTGCGTTTGAAAGTAGGAGATAAGGATGGAACGATTAAGATTTTAAAGCGATAGGTAGCATTTTGAACATAAAAAAGGGGCAGCGAATTAAGTATTAGCTGCCCCTTTTCTACTAACTAATTCTTCTTAGAATGCGTAACCTACGGTAAACATAAATAAGCTACCCTTTCCGCTAAACTGATTTTCGGTTTTTTGGTCGTTGTAATCAATGTTGAATACGTCGTTTACGTTTCCTTCGTAGCGTAGATCTAATCTGATTTTTTTGATGTCAAATCCAACACCCGCCTGATAACCCAAGATAGCGTTACGGAAGCCGTCTTCTTGCGTGATTCCAATCTGGTTAAGAAACTTATCATCTCCATCTACTAAAAATGTAGCAACTGGTCCGGCGTTCACACGAACGGTGTTCAGGATACGTGTTCCAACTAATATCGGAACGTCAATATAGGTTTGCTTGAACGTACGCTCAATTCCTACAATATCTGTAAAGTTACCGCCTTTCTGTGAGAATAAAATCTCTGGCTGAATATAGAATCCGTCACCTATTCTTGCGTAAACACCGCCAGTAAAACCAGTAGTTCTTACAGCATCTTCCTGCCAAAAGGATGGAAATGAGCCACCACCTTCGCCACGTATGTGGGATAGGTTGACACCTGCTTTTACTCCTACTTCAAATTTGTCTTGGGCTTGTGCTCCCAAAAATGACATTACTACTGCCGATAGAGATAATAAACTGATTCTTACTGACTTCATGTGTTTGATTGTTATACGTTGTGTTTTATTCTACTCTAATTACTGAGCTCCTTTTTTTGCGTCTTTTTTCAGGATTTTCGTTCAACCTTGGCAATATTCGCAAGATCTTTTTTCAACTGCTTGGCTTGCTTATCCATGTAATTGCAGCTCGTATTACTTACTGATAATATTAGGACCGCACACGTAATTGAAAGAAATCTCTTTGTGTTCATATTTATTAGTTTGTTTCGCTTTATATTAGAAATTAGTATTCCCCACGATTACTGAGCACTGTAATCTGCGTATAGTTCTTGCAGTCGTACGTCTATATTTTATTTGCAATAAAAAAATAAAATGTGTAGAGTATATTACACACAAATCGGTATATCAACTCAGAACGCGGGTCGGCACGTCATTTTAAGTATTGTCAACAAATTAATTAACAACTTAACAAACACATACACATGAAATCATTAGGAACGTTCTTATCAGTATTAATAGCAGCAGCAGCCGGAGCGGCAATTGGAGTAGCATTTGCACCAGATAATGGAAAGTCTACCCGTAAAAAAGTTAAGAAAGCTGTGAACGAGTACGCAAAGAAAGCGAAAGACGAATTGGAAGCTTCTCAAAAGGCAATTACTGAAAAAGCTAACTCAACTCTTAATGCAGTAAAAGAAAAAACTAACGAAGCCGCAAGATACACAAGTGAAAAAGTAAACAATGTTCAGGCTGAGATAGAAGCATAATCAACTTGAAAAAAATACACTCTCCTTTACCTTTTGGTAGAGGAGAGTTTACTTAAAACCTACACCAATGAGTTCTTTTTTTGACAATATCACATCTATATCCAACGACGTTGTAGAATACATTAACCTCCAGAAGGATTTAGTAAAGCTACAGATTACAGAAAAAAGTACGGATATTATATCTAATGTAATCACGTACATCATTTTGGCGATTGTAGGAATATTCGCGTTAATGTGTCTGACGGTTGGTGGAGCGATGGCGATAAACGAGTTATTCAACAACAGCTATGCTGGGTTCTTAATTGTAGCTGGAATTTACATCCTGTTAGGGATAATTATTTACGTGTCCCGTAAAGCACTCATAACAGATAAAATAGCCGACGCTCTTACAAACATTTTAATTAACGACGACAGTGAAAAATAAAAACTATAACATGAAAACGGCCGCTGATGTGAAAGCGGAACGCATCAGACTTCAAAGCTTAGTAGCTGAAAAAGAGAGCGAACTCAAAGGAGAGGTAATGCAGGTTAAAGATAAATTTAACCTAATATCTGGAGTTACATCTTTGTTTTCAGATAAGAAAAAAACGAAATCTACCCGTGCTGTACTTGACACCGGTATTAATTTATTAATCGGTAAAGTGATAGCCAAAAGAATAGGTTTTTTACCAACATTTATTACTCCATTTATTTCGAAATCTATTACTGAGCAGGTAATGAAGTTAAACCTTCAGCCGTACATAATTGAGGCTCTGGATTGGGTTATCGAAAAAACTGATGACAACAAAGCAGAAATTGAGCAACCCGTGGTTTTCAAAGCAGATGCTGCTTTTTCGTCAAAAACTGTGATTGCACAGCCCGTAATCGTTCCTGCTGAGAACGTAGACGTAACTCCCTGAGACTGATTTTTACAACCTCTTGTTTGAAATTATCGCATCAATAGCCTGAGCAAAAGATTCTTGCGGTATCATTCCCTCTAATCTGTGAATAATTTCACCATCGGGAGTTAAGAAAATATACGTAGGATAAGCAGCCACCTGATACTTTAATGCCGTGTTGACTCCCTCGAAGTCTTCCGCATCAACTTTATAGCTTATGAAGTTTCGGTTTAACTTAGAGGCTATTTCACTCTGATTAAATACGTTATTGTCCATCCATTTACACGGGCCACACCACGTCGTGTAAAAGTCAAGGAAAACGACCTTATCTTTTAAAATAGCATCTGCCATTATATCCTCGAGCGTTGCTTGATTTACGTCTCTGTATTTAAGAGCCACTTCAGGAACATTCCCTGAACTTCTGTTCTGGGATTTTCTTGTTGTAGTGCAGCCAGTAAATAATGCTATTGTAAGTGAGTAAATGCAGATGTTTAATAACTTTTTCATAAATCGTAATTATACGCTATCACTATTATACGCTATCACTTTGAGGATTATGCTCGTTCAAAAATTAGTTAATAGCAAAGGTTATTGGTAAACGCTTCTTCATTCTCTTCAACGATTCTGCC
>JBLHXN010000165.1:0-6798 GCA_047630355.1 Spirosomataceae bacterium
GTATTACAGATGAGCCAAAACGAAAAGAAGAAATGAAGAGTGATGAAGGGTGATGAGAAAAATATAGACGATCAGGAGCTTGATGCGGTTTTCCGTGAAGCTGCTCGAAGCCATTCGCCCGATTTTCAGGAATCGGATTGGCTGGTTATGTCTGGGATGCTGGATAAGTTCCTGGGTTCAGAGCCTAAAAATGGCGGCTTTAATTTTAAGAAACGATGGCTTCTTGGCTTACTTCTTGGCTTGGCTTTCGTGGGTTCGATTGGCTGGCTTTATGTCAATAATTTAAATGATGAGGTAACTGCAAGTAAAGCGGTAATAACTACCGATTCAGAAATAGTAAGTGAAGAAAAAAGAGCTACGACAGTCATTGAAAATCAACCATTGATTAAAGCTGAAACCGCAAATACAGATTCTGAAAAGGATAGAGAGAGCGGTGATGTAACTGTCAGTACAAGTAATTTGAGCGAAGGAACTAAAGCAGACTTCAATGAAAAATCCGCCGCTATTCGCGAGGCGAATCGCATTAATTCAAAGCAGTTGACGGACGAAAGTGCAATCCCGCAAAATTTAAAAAATAGTCTGCGATCAGAAATAAGTGAAGGTGAAAAAAGTAATGCGATAACTTCAAGTCCAACCGCTATTTCTGGAAATAGTAAACAGATCAGCGGAAGTGAAAATGTGACTAGTAGGAGTAAGGAGAATGAACGTGGAAAAAGTAGTAGTAGGAACAGAAAGCAAACAGAATTTAGCGGGAGTACGATTGATAACAACTTATCGGAAGTGATTGATGAACCCAAAGAAGTTGTTGAAAGAACTGCTATTGTTTCAATTCCAAAATTTGAAAGAACGAACTTCGGGGTTATTAGTTTGTTGATGCCCCAAAAGGCTCATGTAGAAACCAAATTAGAATTGCCAGCTATACATAATCATTACCTTTACCATTTTACAAAATTCGAAGATATTTTTCTTTCTGAACCGCCGGCTTTTCACAAAGGATTATCTGTCCGCTTGGCTTATTCTCCTGATTTTAGTACCGTGAATTCAGATTTTTTCAAAATCGGTAATAATTCCGCTTTTTTAATCGAGCACCGCTTCAATAATCGTTTTGTTATTCAATCGGGCGTGATAAAATCGGTGAAAAAGTACTCAGCAAATCCCGCTGATTACAAGTGGCCGGAACAATGGGGGCAAACGCCGAATAGTTTAACTGATATTACTGCAATCTGCGATATGCTCGATATTCCGTTAAACCTGCGTTTTGATATTTCTCAGAAGTCAAATCAACGCCTTTTCGTTGCCGCCGGAACAACTAATTACTTGATGATTAATGAACTGTACGAATATGATTACTACGGTGCTTCGGGTGCATTACTGTCATCTTGGGAAGGGAGAACTGGGTTTTACGCTTTTAGCATCTTGAATTTTTCTGCTGGATTTGAAAAAAGAATTTCCCGGAAAATTAGCTTACAGGTCGAGCCTTTTGTTAAGCTTCCGGTCAGAGATTTGGGTTTTGGTAAAGTACGATTGACCACGTTAGGGATATTTGCCTCCGCTAAAATAAAGTTGTGATTTATTTTTAGTCTGACGCAACCATCTGGTTCCACCCTTCGTACTCTTATCAAACACACAAAACACAAACACAACTATGAACGATTCAAATGTTAGTCGCGGTGATTTCCTTCGTCAACTCGGAATGGGAAGCAAAGCACTGATGGCGTTTTACTGCTTAGGAGCCGTAGCAGCCTGCACAACGGAAGAAATTCCCGAGCCACAGCAACCTCCGATATCTGGCGGGAATGGAAACACTGGCGGTGGAATTGCGGGAGTAACCGGAACTACTTCGGGAGATAATGTAAATTTCACGGTAGATTTAACAACCGAAAAGTACGCCGTTCTTAAAACGAAGGGTGGTTTTGAATACGTGGACGATATCATCATCGCCAACGCAAATGCGGGAATAGTAGCTTTGTCAAAAGTGTGTACGCACGCTGGTACAACCGTACGATACAGAAAAGACGAAAACGATATCTGGTGCAATAACCACGGTTCTGAATTTGCACCATCGGGTGCAATTGAAAAAGGTCCGGCTGGCTCAGCGTTGAAGTCTTATTCGGTTTCACTTTCAATGGATGGCAATACCTTGACCGTTAAAAGTTGATTAACTATACTTACCATTCTAATTTACGACGCACATTTATGAAAAGGTTATTTGCCGTGTTTTGCCTGATAACTACTATTTGTCAGGCACAAGATCCGAATGATTTACTCGCCGATTTAACCGAAGAAATGGCGGAAGAATCACCAATACCTTTATTACCAGAAAGAATGCTATTTACCCAAAGGGCACTTTGGGGAGAAAACGGAGCTTTCAGAAAAATTGGTATTGCTCCGAAGATTATTACCGCAGAAACTCGGGCGAGAGAATTAAAAGCGAGACGGGTATATTTCCGGCTGCATCAGGGAATTGGCATTGCAACGGCAGTTGGAATGGTGGTTCAGGGATATTTGGGTACTAAAATATATAACCCCGAAACCTACACTACCAAACTGAATAATTGGCATAAGGGCAATGCTCAGTTTGTGAATATTGCGTATGTCAGCACAGCCTTACTCTCGTTTACCGCTCCGCCTCCGGCGGTAAACCGTAAGAAATTTGATAACATCAAACTGCATAAATACTTGTCGATTGTTCACCTATCCGGTATGGTAACCACCAACGTTTTAGCGGAGCGGATTAAAAGAGACTATGTTGTTAACAAGCGACTCCACCGGGCGGCGGCGTTCACCGCATTTGGTGCTTACGCAGCGGCTATTGCCACAATCAAAATAGAATTTTAATCTTCACTTTTAACTAATTATGAGAAATTTATATTGGTTATTCTTGGTAGTTCTGCTTGCAGCATTTGCCGGAGAAAATACAGAAAATCGTAAAATATATGCGGATAACTCGGCATCAAGTATCGTTTATTTTATGAGCCACCCAATGCACGACTGGGACGCATCGGCGAAGACATTCAAAACAGTAATAAGTTATAACGATGCCACAAAACAGATAAGCTCTGTAGCATCCGTAGTGAAAGTACAGAGTTTTGATAGCGGAAACTCTAACCGCGATTCTCACGCCATTGAAGTATTAGATGCTTTGCAAAATCCTAATATCACGTTTGTTTCAAGTGACGTTAAACAAGAAGGAGATAATTTGATAATTAGTGGGAAACTGACTTTTCACGGCGTAACAAAACCGGTAACGCTGAATGCAGTCCGAAAGGAAGCGAAGTCAGCCATGATAATTAACGGAACAATGAACGTGAACATGACCGATCACGGTGTTAAACCACCCGGCCTGATGGGAATGACCACAAAGGAAAATATTCGATTAGATTACACAATGACGTTCAGGATGTGATTTCGTCTTTATAGAAGTTTTCCTCCTTTTTTAAAGTTGGATGTTCGTAACACACACCCTCTCCAAATTTGTATTCTGTTGGTGTCTCGTTTTTTGCAAATCGATGACCAGGAAGACCTTGTTTGGTTGAATAATGACAAACGTACGATTTTCGGGTTTGTTCTGGATTTGAAATGACGGTTCCGCCGTGTACAAGGGCAGCGTGCCAAATCAAGACATCACCTTTTTCTATGAGCAGAACTTCTTTTTTATAACCGTTTTTCTTACAGTTCTTCTCCAGCCAATTCGCAAACTGAACGGGCGTATAGTAAGACTCCCGCACGTGATAAATGATGCCGTTTCCCCAATTGAATTTCTTCATTTTGTGCGATCCGGCGTAGTAAAACAGCGGTCCTGAGTCTGCTTTTACGTCTTCAAGCGGAATCCAAGCGGCGGCTAAATGACTCGGAATTCCCGAAACCACGTACGGAAAGTCCATGTGAGCGGGCTGCTGACTGCCGTAAGTAAAATTAAGGCTCTGCATTCCAACTGGCACATCCTGAAAAATTGCCTTCAAGAAGCCCATTAAAACGGGATGTAACATTACCTTTTTTCCTATTTCGGAAATATTGTAAAAATCGTTTACCTTAATTCCTTTAGCTTTTAAAACATCAGTAGGAACTTCTCGGGCTTTAAATTCACCTCTTTCTGTCCATTCTGAAGGCGTTTCTACCAGTACGCACGCATCAAAATTCTCGTTATTTTCCTGAAAACTTTCAAAATCTCTGACAAAACCATCAATCCATTCTTTAGCAATTGCTTTCTCAAAAATAACGTAGCCGTTTTTTCTCCAAAAGTTTAACTTCTCTTTCATATCGTACGGAAACGAAGAAAAGTCATTTTTAGCCATGAAGTTATCAACGTCGGCATCGGTGGCTTTGTCAATCCACGGCAATGTGTTTCTGTCAAATTCTTTTGTAACGCCTTTTATACTGTATTTTGCAAGTCGGGCGAGTTTTTCTAACGTTCCCATATTTAAATTTTGAAGATATATTTACAGTAAAATTAGCAACTGAACTGCATACTACGGTAAAAAAAGTTATTTTTATTAAATATTATCACGAGTTTAGTATTGTGGGTTAAAAAATAGGCTACCGTGCCTTAGGTTTGTTGCGATGAAACAAATTGACCCAAAACAGCGGATAGCCCTGTCCAAATTTAGGGCATTGATGAGTCTAAACCAAGTTTGTTACCAAACCTTGTTACCCGTCTTTGACCGCCACGTTGTTGCTCACCTATCTGTCTATACCTTGAAGGGCAAGGTGCGGGCATTACCGAGTTTTAAAGAAGCGGTCAACAGTAGTCTTTATGGGAGCGTCTCTAAACTGGACTATGTTACTTTACCTAAAAGAAAACCCTACGCAAAGTTATCACGGTTGCCTGTTCGAACTTTCACAGGCAAAAGTGAGCGAGTGGTTCAAGTTGCTCCTCCCGCCTCTGGCAGCGGCACTGAAAGAGTTGGGCCTGGTGCCACCTGGCGGGAACGTGTTCAGCTTTGCGGCAACACAAGGGGCCGAATAGTTGGCTGGCGATGTCGTTGAGCGGTCGATACCCCGTTCTACGTGCCGCCATACCCAAAAAGATGAGTATAGTGGGAAGAAGAAGCAACACACCCATAAGAACTTTGCCATCGCTGACCCGAATGGGCAAGTCCTTTTCCTGAGCCAGACCTATGAAGGATCGGTACATGATAAGACCATCTGGAATGAAATCAAATTCGACATCGAAGAACATACCCTCTTGTTAGATTCGGGCTTTGAAGGAGCAGAACAGTAGTGTCAGACCGTGGTGACACCTTTCAAAAAAACGAAGGGAAAGGAACTCACCGACTCAAAAAAAGCCGTCAACACGGGCATCAGCAAGAAAAGGGCCATCATCGAGAACGTCTTCGAGATGATTAAACGGCTCAGGATAATAAGAGATAAAATCAGGATAAAGGGGTTCGACAAAAGAAACCTAATCATGAAAATTGCAACAGGAATCCACAACCTGAGAATCAAACATAAAATAGCTACCTAAATAAATTCGTGATAATGCTCAATACTTAGAAAAACTTATTCTTCTAATAAATTTACGATGAACTGGGAATTTTAATACCCACCTAAAACAAAACCCCGTTTTGGCGGGGCTTTGTTTGTTATTTAAGTTTTGCAATCCAGTTAGCAATGATTTTTGCTTCACCTTTTGGAACCTGAGCCATGGGAGCCATTGGTGGATAACCAGGCCAGTTTGATGGAACCGGCTTGTAGATTAACTCCATAATCTCGCTGGCTTTATATTTTTTCTCCTTCATGATAGCTACGTACGCCGGACCTACCAAACGCTTGTCGGCGTTATGACACGCCAGGCACGTATTCTTTTGAAGTAATTTCTGAACGTTTGGTGGAATTTTTGTCTGGGCTGTCGTAGCTCCAATTGTTCCGGCTGTAAGTAATAAGCTTAAAATGGCTTTTTTCATGATAGTTGTAAAGTTTTGAGAATAAACGACAGCACAATATTAACTAAATTTTGCCTTTTTATAAACCCCTTGCGGTGTTATTGCGGTGTTAATGTCTCTGTTGGCTCATCCTCGTCGGCCGGTTTTTCGAAATCTACTCGAAGTACTCTGGCATTCACGCCAATTTCTTTAAAATAACGCAACCAATAGAGTTGCTGATTGGAAAGATTATCGGTTGGTGATTTTATTTCGATGAACTCATAGTGGTCATTTTTAGGATTCCACACAAAAATATCGGGAAATCCACGAGAGTTTTCTACGATGTTTCTTGCCATTTCGTGCACCACTTCCTTGCAATTTTCTAGCCCGATGTATTCCACCGCTTTGCGAATCATCGTCCAGATTTCTTCTACCCAAATAACAAATGGATTGGCAATACCCTGATATTTTTCGTAGCGGGTTCCCATCTCGATCAATAGTTTTTCGATGGAATCGAACGAGTCCAAAAGCTCTATAATCTGCGTTTTGCGTTTCTCGTAGAAGGCGGGTAGATGCAAATCTGACGGACGACGTTGGAACGGGTGGTGAAAAGCCACCAGAGATGGGTCAAAAACAATATCCCAAAATATTAACCCAAACATTCCTCGCCACAAATGATTTTCGGAAAAAGTGGCTTCGTAGCCTTTTTCTTCAATGAAGTAATTTATAGAACCCAACTCCACCTGCTTTTTGTATTCAAACGGAACAGTGATTAATTCGGCGGCTTTTAGCTCTTCTGTCGTGCTTTTGCGGTGGCGTTTCTTTACTTTCAAACGAGCGACAAAGTCAGTTGCAAAAAAGTGTTCGTCGGCGTTGAAAGACAACGCAATCATTTCTTCGCAAAGTACCGTGGCTCCTTCAATATTCTTTAGCTTTT
>JBLHXN010000166.1:0-6702 GCA_047630355.1 Spirosomataceae bacterium
TTTCGTCGGCAATATTTACATTAAATCTGCGGGAAGCTGAGCAGTTTCTTGCAGCTTGGGGCTCAGATTGTGGAATCGCTAATGTTAATATTGGAACATCGGGAGCGGAGATTGGCGGAGCATTTGGTGGTGAAAAAGAAACGGGCGGCGGTCGTGAAAGTGGTTCGGATGCCTGGAAAGCCTATATGCGTCGGCAGACAAACACGATTAACTACGGAACTGACTTACCCTTAGCTCAAGGTATCAAGTTCGATTTTTGAAAAACTGACCGTTTAATTCTTTTAGTGACCGGTCATTCTCTTTCAAATAAGATAAATGTAGTAGGTAAATAATCAGAGCTAAAAATAGTCCTGAAATTAATTGTGGAGAGTAAATGCTCGTCTTGCTGTGGAAATTAGAAAATACCTGGGGCAATGTCTTTGTGTACTGCAATACCGATTCGAGTTGCAGAAAGTAGATAGACGTTGCCAAAAACCAAAAGAAGTATCGGCGATAGTAGAAACAGTAAAGCGTAATAAATACTAAATACGGGTGAGCATAACGCTCCCGTATTTTAGTAGAAAAGTAGAAAAACATTAAAGGAACCAAGATACAGGCGTAAAGTAAAGCTTCTGTTTTTATAGGGTCTTTTGTACCATTTTTTAGATTTTTGAGTAGTTTCTGAAACAATGGCCAGACGGATACGGTATAGAAAGCGATAAACATAATCAACCCGATAGTGCTGTAGCTAATCTCCTGAAAAATGTAGCTGCTATCTCCTGTATTCATAAGATCTACGTTGTTTGTGAGGAGTACCCAAACGTTGTACGCGTTTCCTGATACAGTATGATACGTAGTAATAAACCCTTTGTGCGTTGTCCACATTTCCTGTACATTTCCTGAAAGAATAACCGGCAAACTCAATGCCAGCGAGGTACAAACTACGACCGCCATAATTGACACGAATTCTCGTTTATGAAGTCGTTTACACAAAACTTCATTCAGAATGAATAAGCCGAAAACGGGCAGAAAAACTACCGAAACGATTTTAGTAAAAAAAGCAAACGTAAAAAATAACCCAATAAGAGTCCACTTTCTTTTTACAGTGAAATAAAAGGTCAGTAGAATAAACATAGAGTGGATTCCATCTACTTGCCCCCAAAAAACAGAGTTGTAGATAATGGATATATTGAAAATAGTCATTACCGTAAGTACAACTACGGTTTCGGTGTTTTTAACCTTTGTTATGCTAATTATGAAAGCGTAAGTAAAAACATCAAAGAGAATTATCAGACCTTTTAACAAGAAGGAGTTAGCGAGCATTTGCTCATAGTTGTCAAAGTAGAGTGTATATAAGTAGCAGACGTACGGATAAAAAGGCATATAATTGCCAAACGCCATGTGAAAACGTTCGTGTTTCCCCCGCCATGACCAGTCTAAAAATGCCTTGAAATCAGGGTGAAAACAAAGTAAGTTGTTTTGTGTAAAAACGAAATAATTTAAAGATAACCAGCTTACAGAGAGTACGGCGATGACCGCTAAAAAGGTTTTCTTGTTAAAACTAAATTGCATGCACGGTGTATTGGTAAAAAACGGGTTTTAACTTTAGCTCGTACTATTTATATACGCTATCAGGCAATGACTCGAGGGTTTTATTTTGAGTTTCAGAGTAAAGACAGGCTAGAATTAACGCTGCTCGTATAAAAATATAGTATTTATTTTGCTAAATCAACGAACGCCCTATATCTTTCAACCTTTTTTATTGAATGGGGTCGTCAGTAATAAGAACAAATAAAACGCTATGAGAATAACCGCTATTCTTTTTTTCATTGTAGCTCTTGTTTTTCAAAGCTTCCGTAACAAAACCGA
Organism: Spirosomataceae bacterium; assembly: GCA_047630355.1. GTDB lineage: Bacteria > Bacteroidota > Bacteroidia > Cytophagales > Spirosomataceae > JANQUM01. The sequence continues at coordinate 1,849 of JBLHXN010000166.1, forward strand.
TACTCCATTTTCTGGTGAAGTGATGGGTTATAAACCGGTTTACATTGCGTACGATAAACTCAAAGAAGTATCACAGTAGTTCACCTAAAGAACTTAGGCAGCCGGGAAAAATTTATGTAACAGGGGGGGCTACCTTTTCATCAGTGAGCCGAATCAAGGGATTCATATTATTAACAACATCGATAATAAAAAACCTAAACCGATAGCATTCATCAAAATTCCTGGTAGTCAGGATGTCGAATTAAAAGGAGACATTCTTTACCGTGATAATGGGCTTGATTTAGTGGCCATTGATATTTCAAATCCAGAATCTGTAAAAGTAGTGAAACGGGTTGCTGACGTGTTTCCTTACCGAATGTTCCCGCCTTTTGAAAACGTTAAATTTGAATGTCCTGACCCAAGAAAGGCTATGTAATTGATTGGGAATTAGTGCAACTTAAAGACCCGAGATGTTCAAGATGATTGGTGATAATAAATAGCCATGAAAAAAATAATACCTATTCTTTCCGTCATTCTATTGCTGATGAGTTGTGAAAGTAACTTCAGTGCCGAACCGGTAATTGGTGGGAGCGGACGTGGTGGTTTGTTAGCTCGTTTTGCGGTTGTTGAAAATTACCTCTACGTAGTTGATAATGGTAACCTGAAAGTATTTGACGTGAGAAATCCGTTAGATCCTACCTTCCTGAACTCTACTGGCATTGACGCTTTTGCCGAGACTATTTTTCTGTTCGGAGAAAATTTACTGATTGGTACGCGTACCGGGATGTACGTTTATAATATTAGTCAATCCGCAAAGCCTACCTTCGTTTCGGTGTATTCTAACTTTGCAAGTTGCGACTCGGTAGTTGCCGAAGGTGACTTGCCTACGTAACGCTACTTAATGGTACGCTTTGCATGTGGGGGCAGAACCAATTGGATATTCTCAATATTTCCAATCCGAGATTCTTGAAATCAATTCCTTCGATGAATCCCCATGGTTTGGGAATGGACGGTAACGTCCTTTCGTGACGGAAGGTGACGAAGGTCTCTGGGTATTTGACCGAACCGATTCTACTGACCCGAAGTTGCTCAAGTTCATGAGTAATATTCCCGCCTTTGACGTCATTCCATTGGATAAAACTGTGCCTGTGCCAGGCAGAGATGGCGTTTATCAATTTGCTTACACGCAGCAAGGCGACCTTGAGCAGTTGAGTAAAATTGTTGTTATCCAATAAACGATGCTATCTCAGAGATGTCATGAGAATAAAAATACTCGTCTTATTTTATTTGTCAACCGGGAGTGCCTTCATTCAGGTTGACTCAGTAGCGGTTCAAACGCCATTTACGATTATAAAAACTCTGCCGCTTTCTATCTTTGATTTAGACAATTCAATTACGATTGGGGTAGAAAAGCCTTTCAACAAAAATCAATCTTATCAGGCAGAAGTTGGTTACGAAAGTTCAAACCGGAATCCCTGGACGTAATCTGATAACTTCATTGATCCCAGAAATGAGTTCAGGGATTTTAATATATTCCGTTTAAAAACAGAATGGCGGCGTTACCGTTTTGCAAATATCGGAACGCTCCCCGAAGGAAACTACCTTGCCGTTGAAGGCTTTTTTAAGTACGTTGGAAAGCGGGACTTTTACAACGTTGGCAGAGATGTAATTGGCGGACAACCTTCTTATTTTGAATTTGTGCAAGGAAATAAACGAAAAATAGTGGGCGGAACGCACCTGAAACTCGGAAGGTAATCGTTTATATTTAACGATAATCCTGATAAAGAACCCCGTTTTTTACTCGACTTTTACGTAGGTTTGGGCTTTAGAATTATAGATTACAGGTTTACTTATGACTACCAAAACCCTAACGATACGGTATCTTTCCAAAACAGTAGATTGTTTGGGACAATCGCTCCGGTTAACGAAACGTCACCGACTGTCAGTGTTAATTTGGGTTTTAAGCTGGGCTACTTGTTGTACTGAACCTTTTGCTCAGTCGGCTTTTAGTTACGTTGACATTCCGAGCGATGCCACGCAAAATGCACTTGGCGGTAACGTGGTAAGTTTAGTAAATTCACAATCGCTTTCCTTTTTTCAAAATCCCGCTTTACTCGACTCTTCTCAAAATAATACCTTTGGTATTGGTGTTTCGCCCGTATTCGGGCAAGGGCTTTACACGGCTGTTAGTTACGCTTTTCAAGATGGGAAAAAGCGGCAATGGGCGGTTGGATTTCGGGGAATTTCTTTCGGAGAATTTGCCGGAACTGATGCCGTTGGAAACGCAACGCAAAACTTTGGAGCGGGGAATGTTTTACTGACCGTAGCTCATTCAAGAAAGATAAAATACATCACTTTCGGAGCATCCGCAAAAATCGTCACTTCGTTTATTGAATCGTATAACTCAACTGCTTTTCTGTTTGATTTCGGCGGCGTATTCCAACATCCTGAAAAAGACTTATCGTTTGGTCTCACCGCCCGAAACCTTGGATTCACTATCACCCATTTCGTGGATGTTCAGCAACAGCTTCCTTTTGACTTATTGGCGGGATTGAGTTTTAAACCGGAATATATGCCTGTCCGATTTACTTTCACAGCGGACAGGCTGTACCGTTTTAAATCTTTGAACGAGGAAGAAACGCTCGGTAATGAGTTTTCAAACGCTCAACAACTATTTGGTCATATTAGCGGCGGAGCCGAATTTCTTTTTAGTGAACGCATAGTTCCGATGCTCGGCTATAATTACCGCACTGCTCAGGAAATGAACATTAATTCAGAAAGTAACTTTAGCGGATTTTCGTACGGTTTACGTTTTCAGACAAACCGCTTTCAACTCGCCGCCTCCCGGACCAATTACCTACCCCAAATTGGGCGTTGGGTTTTTAGTGGAAGTTGGGGGTTTTGAGTTAGAGGATTTTGAAAACGTTCGGTGTCGTAGCATCCTGCAGGGTGCCTGCTATGCACTATACACATTGTGTGTGCCTTGAATGGCGAATACAGTTCTTTTTTTTAAAGAATAATCTAAAGGGTGCAAGACTGGGTGTCCCGGCTGGATGAGGTAACACAACTTGTCCCGACTTTTCGGGATGCTGCCGAAGTCCAAAGCTCTACAAAGAGACAGTGCCAAAATAGTAGATGTAGCAGGGATAGACAAGAGGATATTCGCCTTGCCAAGGGAGGTCTCAGGTTGCAGAAATACAAACAGAGAAGTCATGGGGTCGCCCGGCGGCAGAAGCCATAGTACTATCAGCAACGAGTTGGAATTGCCACGACTATCCCCCAGAGGACTCACAATTTAGGAAGGGCTGGCCGCCCGCGATTGAACATTGAATTGAGTCTGGGATTAGTCAGGAATCGTTGATAGCCTGATCTTAGAAAGGCAGAAAGTTTAAACTATGATAGGGTAAATTCTACAAGCTAAAAACCTTGCCAAAGCACGCCGCAAGGTGGAGCAGAATTTAGGTTCGGCAGGTATGAACGGAATGCAAACAACTGAGCTGAAATCGTTCACCGAACAGCAAGGAGAACGTATACTGACCTTGATTGTCAACGGCATGTATTTACCAAACCTTATCTTGGCGGTAGAAATACCGAAAGCGAGTGGCGGCATCCGAGTACTTGAATCCCCACTGTGACCGACCGTTGGTTACAACAAGCCGTAAGCCAGCAACTGGCTATGAAGTTTGAGTTCGATTTTGAGGATGAAAGCTACGGTTTTTGCCCAAAGAGGAATTTATATCGGGCGGTTCTACAAGCTCAGAAGTACATTAATGATGGCTTTCATGATATTGTGGACATTGACTTGAGTAAGTTTTTCGACGAGGCGACCGATGCCCAGTTGAACACTATAAACTTCTGCAACTTATCTATAATAAGGTAAAATGCCCTATCACCCTGCGTTTGATACGCAAGTGGTTTCGTGCACCTATCCTGATAAATAGGAAGTTGCACAAATGCCGCAAAGGAGTACCACAAGGCAGCCCACTGAGTCCGCTACTATCAAACATTATGCTTGACCAGTTGGATAAAGAACTCAAAATTAAAGGCTTACAATTTATCCGTTACGCTGATGATTTTAGCATTTATTGCAAATCAAAAGCAGAAAAACGGATTGGTAACGAAGTTTACCTCTTTCTAAGAGACAAGCTAAAACTCCCCATCAATAAGGCAAAGAGAGGCATACGGAGACCTTCAAGTTTTGAGTTGTTGGGTTATGCCTTCGTTCCTACTTACAAAAAGGGTGAGAAAGGCAAATACCAACTTGTAGTAAAAGAAAGCAGTTGGCAATCGTTAAAACGCAAACCAAAGGCAGCCACCAAGAAAACCAAACCTTACAATTTTGACCTGCGACTAGCTAAAATCAAAGAAGTTTATAGAGTATTGGTGAACAACTACCGCTTGGTAAGTATTCATGGCAAACTCAAATCTCTTGACGAATGGCTAAGAAATAGGTTAAGGTACTGTATTTGGACTGATTGGAAAAAGCCTGAACGTAAGCGAAAGAGCTTGATTAGGCTTGGCGTAAACCATATTCAGGCTTATCAATGGATGGGCCGGCTCGTGCGGCAGGACGCGAGTGGGAGAATGGGCAACTGCCCCAAGCCCTATTTTAAAGACTACCATTACACTTGAAAGGTTACGGGAAAGAGGGTATGAAAGTATGTTGGATTATTACTACCGCTTACAACCAGAGATTCAGTGAACCGCCGTACCGATAGCTATCGGTATGCTGGTGTGACCGGGCTGGCGTTCCAGAGGTGTACTCCATCAGTTACAACTGGTGGAGCCGTCTACTCGATGTGTGCTGTGTAGTTTAATTAAAGATGGAGGTAGGCCCTCCGGTAAGGGAATTCAGGTTCACTTATCAAACGACTT
>JBLHXN010000167.1:0-6622 GCA_047630355.1 Spirosomataceae bacterium
AAGGTTCCAAGACCGTTTTACCAGCTAAAGCATTCGCTAAAATATCCATGCGGTTAGTTCCGGATCAGGATTGGAAAGAAATTTCGGATTTATTCACCGAACACTTCAAAGCCATTGCTCCCGATTCAGTAAAAGTAAAAGTAAGTCGTCATCACGGCGGACAGCCCTACGTAACCCCAACGGATTCAATCGGTTATCAGGCGGCGTTTCAGGCAATGGAAGAATCTTACGGCAAAACTCCCGTTCCGACTCGTGGCGGCGGTAGCATTCCAATCGTGGCATTATTCGAAAAAGAACTGGGTTTAAAATCTATTCTATTCGGTTTCGGCCTGGATTCTGATGCTCTTCATTCACCAAACGAACATTACGGCATTTTCAACTTTATGAAAGGCATCGAAACCATTCCGTTGTTTTACAAATATTTTGCGGAGTTGAATAGGTAAAATTATAGATGCTAAATAAAGTCACTATTTAGTATAAAAAAGCAGGGTTTTCATGCTTAGGGTATAACGTCAGTCAGAAGTTCTCGAAGACAGTCCATATGGAGCATTTCGACAGGCTCAATGTGACATTCAAGTCCTATTTAACAGATGAAAAGTTTTATGAACAAGCCCTCTATGAAAAAGTACCGCAACGAAAAGATTGAATATTTAGTCAACAGCAAACGTGAAACTCAGGAGCAAATTAGAGAAGATCTCAAAACAAATCCTGAAAACAGAAAATTGTTGAAAAACTAAGAAAAATGCAGGTCGAGGCCTCCAAAGCCTAAAACATTCAAATCAATACTCAACAATAAATGAACCTTCAATCTCTTACCACCGAAGCATCATCCAACCATTCTGATTTAGATAAAAAATCGGTTATGGAATTACTCGTTGGTATTAACAACGAAGACAAAACCGTGCCGCTTGCCATCGAAAAAGAATTGTCAAAAATCGAAGCACTGATTGAGCAAATCGTACCGAAAATGCAAGACGGCGGACGGTTATTTTACATCGGAGCGGGAACGAGCGGCCGTTTGGGAATCGTGGATGCCTCAGAATGCCCACCAACTTACGGCGTACCTTTCGGGATGGTTGTAGGAATTATGGCGGGTGGCGATTCAGCAATCCGGAAAGCCGTTGAGAACGCCGAGGACGACGATAAACAAGCGTGGATTGATTTGAAAGAACACGACATCAACGAAAAAGATACGGTAATCGGAATTGCAGCCTCGGGGCGTACACCTTATGTAATTGGTGGTTTGCGGGATGCCCGAAAAAACGGCTGCCTAACAGGTTGCATTGTTTGTAATGCCAACAGCCCCGTTGCAGCAGAAGCGGAGTTTCCTGTATCAGTAGTCGTGGGACCAGAATACGTTACGGGTTCTACCCGCATGAAATCCGGTACGGCTCAGAAATTGGTATTGAATATGGTTTCTACTGCCGTGATGATTCGTCTCGGAAAAGTGGTAGGCAATAAAATGGTGGATATGCAACTCTCCAACGAAAAACTCGTGGAACGCGGCATCCAAATGGTTATGCACGAAACGGGCGTTGACTACGCTAAAGCAAAAGAATATTTACTAATTAAAGGCAGTGTTAGGAACGCGGTGGAGGCTTTGGCGGGTGTTTAATGCACAATTCTTTCAAAGGGTTAAGTTATGGTTTGGAACATTATGGTTTTCCTCGCTGGTATAATTGTACTAATATTTGCCATCTATTACTTTATCGTCGGTCTTGTTAAGAAAGACAAAAAAATGCTTAGTAGAGCGGGCTTATTTTTTGTAGCGATGTGGGTTATCCAGATACTTTTGATAGCTGTAAATTTATATACTGAATATTGAAAATCACTCAATTCTCCGAATTAACGCTATCTTCGTTGTCCGTGTCCTCACGGACGATAACGAAATAACTTTTTCAAAACTACTACCTAATTCTCCGAATTCACGCGAACTCAATAAGTGCTTTTCATTTACTAACTCCTAAACAATATGCCCGAATGGCTTTCACTTCGTTGGTTTTTGCCGAGTGTTCTGACTAATTTTCATTGGGATGAGAAGTGGTATTTATACGCCATTGCCGGCATACCTCTGCTATTTGTTATTCGGTGGCTTTTTTACAACCGAAATAACCAACGGCTCGGTCTGAGTTTGACCAATACTTACTTAAAAACCGACTGGATTAGTTACTTGCGTTACGTCGTACCAATTATGTTTTCGTTGGGAATTGCGTGCGTACTAATGTCATTGGCAAGACCGCAAAAGGTCTCCGAAAGTACCGAAAACTACGCCGAGGGAATTGATATTATGTTGGCGTTGGACATCTCTGATTCTATGCTCGAACAAGATTTACAACCTAACCGCTTAGAAGCCGCCAAAGAAGTTGCCCGTGAATTTATTGAAGGACGATTAAACGACCGTATTGGATTAGTTATCTTTTCGGGAGAAGCCCGGTTAATAAGCCCGTTAACTACTGATTATGAATCGCTTAACGAACAAATAAACGATATTCAGAATAACTTAATAGCTACCGCCGGAACAGCAATTGGCAGTGCGTTGGCAACGTGTATCAACCGTTTGCGGGATGTTTCGGGAAGTAGTAAAGTGGCAATTCTACTGAGTGACGGCAGTAATACAAGTGGGCAACTTGACCCGCTTACCGCCGCTGATTTAGCAAAGTTTTTCAATATCAGAATTTACACAATAGCCATTGGAAAAGACATAAACGGCGGCGAATTAAACGAATCATCTTTGCGTGAAATTGCGAAAGAAGGGAACGGGAAATTTTTTAGAGCCACGGATAATGCTACGCTCGAGAATATTTTTGAGCAGATAAATAAAATAGAGAAGATAGAAATCAAGAATAATGTGCAACGTGATGTACAAGACTACTACTACATTTACCTCAATTGGGCAATCATATTTTTCCTGATCGCATTCACGCTCAAAAATACTTTCTTAGGGAATATTACGGAAGATTAAATAAAGAAACCAAGTCTGAATACGAACGGTGAATCACCTCCGCCAATTCTTTGAGGACTGATATAACCACGGTTTGGAGCACCTAAATTATACATCACCGAGATAAAACTCCCGCCTTGTTCACGGGTACGTCCCTGATAAAAACCGAGTCCGATTAAAGGTGAGCCTTCCCACTTACGTCTGTATTCGGGAGCTACCGGTGGGGCAACAGTAGGCTCAAAGTAAGAATAAAATTCACGTTCGTCGGCGTTTACAAACTCATATTCTAAATGAGCAAAAACAGACCTCCATATTGGCTGCCGCAAAAATAAGGTAGGTCCAACGGCAAATTGACTGTCGTTCCCCTGAAATGAGCCTTGGTAGTTTATTGTAGCTCCGAGTCCGGCAATGGTTCCCGCCTTTGTAATTTCATAACCCGCCATTGGGGTTAGGCTAAGATTAAATGATCCGAAAAAGCCACCCCAGATGTTTCCACCGTAGTGGACTTTTTCGAGCCATTCTGGACGCTCTTTTTTTCCTTTTAACTCTATTTCCTGCTTTTCAGAATCACTGAGTGGTTCTTCCTGTGGCATTATTTGAGCGACTGAGACAGTCGAAAACAAAAAACAGATAAGAGCGGTGGTCAAGGCAAAGTTGCTCAACGCCTCTTGCTTCTTACGCTGTGTTTTCATTTTAAAAGGAAGTTTACGCATCAATAAGTTCTTTATGTTGCTTGGTAATTTGGGTCGTTTCTGCCACTAAAGATTCGATCGAAATGGCTTCAATTAACCGTTCTTCGAGCATATTTGCCCATTCAGTCATATAAACGACCACATCGTCTCTATAATTGCGGCGAAGGTTACGTTTATCAAGTGGTAACCGCTGCAAGACAGTTTGGTCAGATAAATACTCTAAGTTTTGTAAATCTTCGACGGAAAAACCGAAAGATAGTAACTCAAAGATAATCAAATCCATTGGCATGCCGCTGGATTCACAATAATCGTTCAGTTGCTCACTCCAATCACCGCTATTTTGCAGGGCGTAAGCGTGAATTTGAGCTTTCGAGAATTTAGTTATTTCCTGGGCTAAGTTACCGCAATTGCAACTTCCCATGTGTCCCCACATATACGGGCTTCCCTGATTCAATTTCTTTGTTGTATTACGCAATGCTTCTACTACTTCTAATGTTGCTCGTGCCATGGTTTTAATTATTTTATTGTAGTGTTTTAATTTTTTCGTGAAAGCTATATTAGTCAAGTCGTTTTTTCAAAGACTTTATTTCCGCTAAAGAAGCAACTATTAAATGATAACCATTCTTATATGTTTTCAACAGCCCATTTTCTGTTGAACGGATAGATTTTGTGGCGTCTTTTTAATGGCAAACTTACCGTTAAGTGTTTTTGTTTGAAAACGAACTTACACTTTTTTTCGGAATATAATCATCTAAAAAGTCATGGCATGCGTAATTGAGTTGTAAGTTTTACAAACATCACAATTCAAATAACTACAATTTTATTGCCATGAAAAAAACATTCAAATCAATTCTTACCGTATTAAGTTTAACCGCCGTTGCGTTTATCTCTAATGCCCAGTCTGTAATGGTAGGCGGTGCCGCAATGTACCCCACAAAAAACATTATCGAGAACGCCGTAAACTCTAAAGATCATACCACATTAGTAGCCGCCGTGAAAGCCGCTGACTTGGTAGATGCTTTATCCGGTAAAGGTCCGTTCACGGTATTCGCACCCGAAAACTCGGCGTTCGACAAACTTCCCGAAGGAACGGTAGGAACATTGGTGATGCCTGAGAATAAAGCTACATTGAGTGGCATTCTGACTTACCATGTATTATCTGGAAAATACGATGCAGCAGATTTGATGAAAGCAATCAAAATGGGCAACGGAAAAGCAACAATGAAAACACTTCAGGGAGAGGAGCTTACTTTTAAGATGAAAGGAAAGAAGAAAATTGAAGTGATGGACGCGAAAGGCGGAACTGCCTTAGTAACAATCCCAAATATTTACCAATCGAATGGCGTAATTCATTCAATAGATACGGTATTGATGCCAGGGATGTAACTTTAAAAGCGAAAGTTTGATTTAAAATCAATTTATCCAAACTTTCGCTTTTACTATCAAAACAATGTAATTATACGCTCATAGCGTGTAATTGATGCGAGGAACGATTTTCTATAGTTCGTAACTTTCCAGCCAATTTCTGATTCACGATTCCCCAAAGTGATAATCAGCAAACAAAAAGTTTTTTGTTTAGAAATGTTTTCGGACATTTAGCGAGGAAAAGTCACCACAAAAACATTTAAAGTTTTGGCTACAAAAACAACCAAGTATTCGGAAGAAGATCTGATTGCTTCCCTTAAGAGGAATCAGCGTGATGCTTTTGAATATCTATATGACAACTATTCGTCGGCATTGTTTGGATCAGTATGCCGATACATTCCCGACGAAGAGAAAGCAGCGGATTTACTGCAGGATATTTTTCTGAAAATCTGGAAAAATATTGGCAAGTATGACTCTTCTAAAGGTAGGCTGTTTACCTGGATGATGAACATCACCCGAAATACGTGCATTGATCTTTTAAGAAAAGAGAAAGGTAAGTACCACGTAGACGTTCAGGATAATATCATTCAGGTTGATGCGAAGACGCATCATCAGCCAAACATATCTATCATTGATTTAAGAGGAATATTAGAAAAGCTTCGACCCGAACGGAAGGTATTGCTTGATTTAGTGTACCTGCAAGGTTACACTCAGGAAGAAGCCGCCGAACAATTAGCTATTCCGTTGGGAACCGCTAAGTCACGCATTCGAGTAGCATTAAAAGAACTTAAAATTTATTTTGAAGTATGAATATTCAGGAATTCATCGAAACATCGGGGGTTTTGGAAGAATACGTTACTGGTACGCTCAACGAACAAGAGCAGCGGGGTGTAGAGTGCATGGCACAAACATACCCTGAAATACAAGCCGAACTCCAAAAACTACAAATATCATTAGAAAAATACGTTTTTCTGCATCAACGCGTCCCACCCACCCCGGTAAAGGATGAGTTGTTTGCCCAAATGACGTTTGCAGACGAAAGTGAAGGAGAAAGCCCATCAATATACATTGATGACAATAATGATACCGCTGAAGCCGAAATGACCGAAGCGTACGCTGCTCCAAAAGCGAAGCAGGTTTTCCCTATCTGGGGAGTTGCCTCAATTGCGGCATCAATATTATTGCTGGCAGCAACCGGTTGGTTGTACACCCGAAACAATACGTTACGGGAGACAAACGCAACTTTGGTAAACGAGGTAGAAGCCGTGGAGGTAAATAACCTTAAAAACGCTAATTTATTAGCGGCGTACGCAGATCCTGACAACAAGGTTGTTACGTTGAAGGGGTTAGATATAGCAAAAGAAAGTAGCGTAACAATCTTCTGGAATCAGAACAATAATCAGGTGGCGTTGAAAGTGAATAACTTACCTCAGCCAGCCGCAGACGAACAGTACCAACTGTGGACAATCGTAGACGGAAACCCCGTGAGTATGGGCGTAATTGATAATGATTTTCAGGAAAAACTATTAGCCATGAAATCGGTGCAGGGAAATCCGGTAGCATTTGCCATTACGCTTGAAAAAACAGGCGGTAGCCCCACACCAACTTTAGAAGAAATGTACGT
>JBLHXN010000168.1:0-6592 GCA_047630355.1 Spirosomataceae bacterium
ATCATTGAAATCTCTCCCGAAATTCCTGAAATATTACCTTCAGGATTCACAATAACGGTGGATAATCTGTCGAGAGCAGAAGCTGTGCGGGTTTTCATTAATAAATCGGCTGATTTACCCACTGCCGAAATTGGTTTGGTGGCACAGTCAAAGGGCAGAATCTATTTTTCAGGTAAGGCAAAAATTAAAGAAAATACTTTATTTATAGAAATTCCTAAAAAGAACCTTCCGGCGGGCGTAACCCAACTCACACTCATTGATGATACGGGAAAACCACACTGCGAACGCCTCATTTACTTACAAGATAAAGAGCCTGTCTCGGCCGTATTTTCTGCTCAGAAAAAAGAGTTTGACTCCCGCGAATTGGTAGAACTCAAACTAAAAATAACTAATTCTGAAGGGCTTCCGGTACAGGGCAACTTCTCTGTGGTGGTATCTGACACAAATCAGGTAAAGCACAAGCCAGACGAAGAGAACATATATTCGTACTTTAATTTATCTTCCGAGGTGAACGGAACCGTTGAAAAGCCCAATCAGTATTTTCAAGACAAAGACAGCTACTCCACGATTAACCTTGATTTATTATTACTAACTCAAGGGTGGCGACGTTTCACTTGGCGGGAATTAGCCGCCGGGAATTTACCAACGCCACGTAATTTTGTGGAAAGGGGTTTACAAATAAGAGGTGAAATAACCCGCAGCGATGGCAAAATAATCAATAAGCCAATTGCCATTTCGCTGATGATAAAAGACTTAAAAAACGATGTCGCATTTCTCACCGCAGATGCCGACCCGAACGGTTCTTTCCTCTTTCCTGACTTAGAAATACGCGACTCGGTCAAGATATTAATCCAAGCGGTTGCGGGAAGGAATCGTAGAAATACCTCCGTTTTTGTGGATTCTATTTCGTCCCCAAAAGTGCAAATCGTAAAAGTGCCGTACGCCGCTTTGGAGTTTGAAAATAACGACCTTGCCGAATACCTTCGCCGAACGAAAGATGCTCTTGAGTTAGAGCAAAAAATCAGAATGGACAAAGCCATTTTACTCGAAGAAGTTGTAGTTAAAGGAAAAAAAGAAAGCGATTATCGAGACGGGCGAGTGCTGTACAGTACTTCCGATGCAACAATTCAGGTAGCGGGGAACAGTAACTTCAACGGTTATATAAACGTCATTGACTTATTGCGGGGTCGGGTGGCTGGGGTGCAGGTTTTTGGTGGCATGATGGATCCAACGGTGGTTATCAGAGGAGCGGCAAATTTTTCGGGATTCGTTGAACCTCTATTTTTATTGGACGGGATGCCCGTTGATAAATCAACTATTTTGTCAATTTCCGTAATGGACGTAGACAGAATTGACGTTTTGAAAGGCCCTTCTGCGGCGATATACGGCTCACGGGGCGGTGGCGGTGTAATTTCCGTGCTTACAAAACAAGGGAACGAAGACTTTGACTGGAATCAGGAAGCCGCACCGGGAATTATCACTTTCACAAAACAAGGATATTATACCGCCCGTAGTTTTTACTCTCCCCGCTACGATTTAGATTTACCAGAAAATTTACGACCCGATTACCGCTCGACAGTTTACTGGAACCCGACCGTCATCACCGACGAGAAAGGCGAAGCCACGGTTTCGTTTTACACAACTGACGCCACAAATACGCAATTCAAGGTTCAACTTGAAGGATTAAATTACGCCGGAAAACCCGTAGTAGGAAATTGGGCAATTGATGTTCGGTGATATTCAATTATTCAGTTTCCCCATAAAAACGTTTACTTTCGGATTAATTGGGTTACCCGCAATACGGCGGAGTGTAACAATTTGCCCAGCGTGCCAAACAGCATCTGCAATTTGCCCGTTAATTAAATTCCAAAACGGAAAACGGCTCTCGCTATCGCCACGTTTAAATACCACCTCCATCTCCTTCATATCTGTATCAGTACTTTCACGAAGTATGTTTGCCGCCTGATACAAATTTTGCAATGTCTGCGTCCGAATTTCCTGAAAAGTTTTTTCACCATATTCCACACTAACTATTGGCTCTTTTGATACAGTTCTTAGTATGCCGTTAGACAAATCACGAACGTGTCGGTACGTGTCGCCAATCGTGCGGGCTTCGTCAGTTCCTTGCATATCCATGTCTGCTTCGTTCAATCCTTCCGTTGCCCAATAAAATCGAAAACCGAGTCCGTCAATCATGCGTGCCGTGACCGTAGCGGCAGTATATTCAGTGGGATGTTCAGGAATTGTGGCGTACGGTAGCGTTTGTCCAGTAGCGGTCATAGTGAATAGAAAAGCAGCGAAAAATTTAAAAGCTTTGTTCATTTGGGGTTTTTTTGTAGTCAAAAGTAGCAAGAATACTTAACTTCGCTGTAAGAGAAACGATTCGCTTTTCACAAAAGAATATGGATAAAATAAGCAAAAATGTGATAATCGAAGCTTTCCAAAAGCAATTCGTATATTACAAACGACTTGGTGAACAGACAATTCAGAAACTCACAGACAAACAATTGCTTTGGCAAGCCAGCGAAGGTTCAAACAGCATCACGATGATTGTGAATCACGTGGTGGGAAATCAACTCTCACGATTTACCGATTTTTTAACCTCCGACGGCGAAAAACCGTGGCGAAACCGAGACGCTGAATTTGAGGAAATTTTGTGGACGAAAGAAGAAGTTTTAAAACATTGGGAAACGGGTTGGACCTGTTTATTTACCGCTCTTAATCCACTTACAGAAAATGACCTGAATAAAGTAGTTTACATCCGAAACATCGGCCATACCGTTTTTGAAGCCTTGACCCGACAACTGGCACACTACGCTTCCCACGTTGGACAAATTGTTTTCGTTGGCAAAATATTGCGGGGAAATGAATGGATTTCTCTTTCTATTCCTAAAGGGAATTCTGAACAATACAATGCCGATAAATTCAATAAACCCAAAGTTCGTGGTCACTTCACAGACGAGTATTTGAAACCTTAACTCACTCCACGATTAATTCATTAGTGAAAATTCAGGGTTGCATTTTGTACAATTACCATTCGGGTTTGAAGTATTTATACAACAGGTACTTTGTAAAGTTTAGCTGCGGATTATAGGCCAGAATCGCTTATATTGCCGTCGGACCTTTACCAAATGTTCTATTGATTAAAAATATCAACTCCTACCCCTGACTTACTAATTCCTAAAACATGTTTACTTTCGATTATGAATACCGCGTTCGCTACGCCGACGTTGACCAAATGGGCTATATGTACTACGGAAACTACGCACGCCTTTACGAAATTGGGCGGGTAGAAGCCCTCCGCGATTTGGGTTTGAGCTACAAAAATATGGAAGAAGATGGCGTGATGATGCCCGTTTATGACAACTATTCCCGGTTTATCCAACCAACCAAATACGACGAATTGCTGACCATCCGGGTAGTGGTGGAAGAAATGCCCAAGACCCGTTTTAAATTCAAGTACGAAATACTAAACGAAGAACAAAAAAAAGTACACACCGGAGAAACTACTTTGGTATTTATCAATATGAAAACCAATCGTTTGACCACTTGCCCCGAAGCAATTACGAACCTTTTACAACCGTTTTTAACCGATAAATTGTAAATTTGCTTTGAGCTGAATTGCTGCTATTCTTTGCACGAAAATACGTTTTATGATAAATGTAACTAACTTAAAACCTGTAAAAGCTTTTGAGAAATTTTTGAGAAAGGTGTACCTCTGGAACACCACCGTGTCGCTTTACTTGGTTTTAAGCATTCTTTGGAAGAAAATAATCACGCTTGATATTGACCAGCGGGCAGCGGCAGTTTCGTTTAGTTTTATGCTCGCCGTTTTTCCGGGAATCATCTTTCTCTTTACGCTCATTCCGTTTATCCCAATAGACAACCTTGACGGTAAAATCATGGACTACCTGAAAGAGATTTTTCCTCGCCGGATTTACAGTACCGTTGCCTCAACCATCGAAGAAATTGTCAGCCGCAAACGGAGCGACATTCTTTCCTTTGGTTTTTTGTTTACCATGTTTGCCGCCACAAACGGCATGATTGCCCTCATGCGGGCTTTCAACATCGTTTTGGACGAGAAGGAAAAACGCTCCTTTCTCAAAGCTCGTTTTCTCAGTTTAACATTGACCGTACTTTTGGTTATTTTACTAGTCTCGGCGGTAGTTATTCTGATTGTTGGAAACCTACTGATACATTTTCTCTTTGATAAAGGATTTCTCGACGAAAACGTGATTTATTACCTACTCGAAGTAGTTCGCTACTTGTCTATCTTCTTTATCTTCAGTTTGGGAATTGGCGTAATTTATTATTTTGGTCCAGCGGTAATACACCGATTTCCTTTGATAAGTGTTGGCTCAATATTCGCTTCGGTTATGTGCATTATTGCCACAAACCTTTTCTCCTTTTACTTAGTAAATTTCGCTTCGTATAATCGGCTGTACGGCTCCATTGGCACATTTATCGGTTTAATGGTTTGGATTTATCTCATTTCGTTAATTATTATACTGGGTTTTGAAGTAAATATCAGCGTGAGGGATGCGTTGGAAGAAGCGGGTAAAGAAGATGATAAATGAAAAACGCCGTAGCAATCTCGTGCCAACGGCGTTTTCGTATAAACCCTAACCCATAAAAATCTTTTGTCTGTAATAACACTTAGACTATTTCAAACTTTGTGCCAAAAAGTTTGTACAACTAACTGATTATAAATAAACAACGTATTATTTCACCCTTTTAAGGAAATCAAACGGCTAAATTGAGGAAGAACCTATGTTTCAAAAACATAATCCTTAATTTTGCGGCTTCTTCACCGAAAAGCAATATTAGAATACATGAACATCGAAACGCAACCAAAGACCCTCCAAGACATAATTAGTCACGCTAAAGAATACGGTTTCGTATTCCCATCTTCCGAAATTTATGACGGGCTGCAAGCCGTGTATGACTACGGACAAAACGGCGTAGAATTAAAGAATAACCTGAAAGCAGCGTGGTGGAAAGCCATGACGCAACTGAATGATAATATCGTAGGAATTGATTCGTCGATCTTCATGCACTCCACTACCTGGGAAGCATCCGGGCACGTAGACGGCTTTAACGACCCGATGATTGACAACAAAGACAGTAAAAAGCGTTACCGAGCTGATCAATTATTAGAAGGTAAAGCCGAAGAGTACACGTTAAACGGCGACAAAGAAAAGGGCGATGCTCTCTTGCAAGAAATGGGACATTTGCTCGGCAAAGAAGACCTCGGAGCCGTGCGGGAACTCATCATATCGGAAGATATAAAATGTCCGGTTTCGGGAACAACTAATTGGACCGAAGTTCGTCAATTTAATCTGATGTTTTCTACCCAAGTTGGCTCGGTAGCGGAAGATTCAAGTACAATTTATTTACGCCCTGAAACCGCACAAGGAATTTTTGTAAACTTTCTGAACGTACAAAAAACCGGACGGATGAAAGTTCCTTTTGGAATTGCCCAAATTGGAAAGGCGTTTAGAAACGAAATTGTGGCACGCCAGTTTATATTCCGAATGCGGGAATTTGAACAAATGGAAATGCAATACTTCGTGCGTCCGGGTTCACAAAAGGAATGGTACGAAAAATGGAGAGATACCCGTTTAAAGTTTCACAAAGCAATTGGTTTGCCCGCTGATAAACTGAGCTTCCACATTCACGAAAAGTTAGCTCATTACGCTGACGCCGCCGTGGATATTGAGTATCAATTCCCATTCGGTTTTCGTGAAATTGAAGGAATCCACAGCCGCACAGATTTCGACCTTCGTCGTCATCAAGAGTTCTCGAAAAAGAAAATGCAATACTTTGATTCCGAAATAAATCCTGAAACCGGAAAGCCATTCGGAAACTACGTGCCGTACGTAGTAGAAACTTCTGTTGGAGCCGACCGTTTGTTTTTAGCCGCTTTCAGTGAAGCGTTCACCAAAGAGACCATCACCGATGGCGACAAAGTAAAAGAACGAACTTACCTGAAATTCCATCCGGCACTTGCTCCAATCAAAGCGGCAATTTTACCATTGGTTAAGAAGGACGGTTTACCCGAAATAGCGGAAGAGATTGCAAAATCGTTGAAGTCGTCGTTCAAGACAGTATTTGACGAGAGTGCCGCCATTGGAAAGCGTTACACCCGCCAAGATTTGATCGGAACGCCGTTTTGCATTGCCGTTGACTTTGAAACCAAAGAAGATAACTGCGTAACCATTCGTCACCGTGACTCTACCGAACAAGAGCGGGTTCCGGTTTCAGAATTGAAAGAACGTATCAGCAAGGCTGTTGCCGTTGAACGAATTTTGGAGGAAATTTGAGAATAGCTTTTAGGAAAACTTACCCAGAACGCAAAGGTTCAGAGACTGACGAAAGCTTTCATTTCAGTAGCTCCATCGGAGCTACATATATTTGTAGTAAAGCAATCCCCGATCTAATAAACCGCTATGGACTAAAAATCCATAGTTTTCGTTCAGACTGAAAGTCTGCTTATTCTACGATGAAATTCGTGTTGCTATTGTCATCAGGTTTTCAATGGTGTTCCAAGTATTCATCTACCATTTCATCTGTAATATTACCAGTACCGCCC
>JBLHXN010000169.1:0-6553 GCA_047630355.1 Spirosomataceae bacterium
AAAACTTACTGGTGATGCCATTAAGCAAATTCCGGCATTGGGCGGAGAAAAAGACGTGCTAAAAGCCATTCAATTACTTCCCGGTGTGCAAAAAGGGGCGGAAGGAAGCACCTCGCTATTTGTGCGGTGCGGCGGTGCGGATCAAAACCTTATTTTGTTAGACGAAGCCGTAGTCTATAACCCAAATCACTTCTTTGGTATTTTCTCGGTATTCAACGCGGATGCCATCAAAAATGTTGATTTTTATAAAGGCGGTTATCCGGCTTCGCTGGGTGGGCGGCTGTCTTCTTTTGTAAATATTCAGCAAAAAGAAGGAAATAAAACAACGGTAAAAGGAGAGGGTAACGTAGGTATTCTTACATCTAAAATTACGCTCGAATGTCCCATTCAAAAAGAAAAGTCTTCTTTTCTTATCTCAGGTCGCCGCACAAATCTCGATTCGGTTTTCTGGTTTACAAATACCCCAGAGCAAGGTTTTCTTATCGTTTTTATGATTTGAACGCCAAGGTTTCTTTTAACCTTAATTCACGTAATAAACTCTATGTAAGCGGCTTTACGGGGAATGATAAGTTGAACATCAACGAAGAAGTAAACGGGCGGTCGTCGGGTATTAATACAAAAATTGACACTGATTTGGGATGGGGAAATTCTACCTTATCTGCCAACTGGTTCAATATATTGAACGCAAAAACCACACTTAATACAGCTGTGACTTTCACGGATTATAATTCATTGTACGACGAAAATACGGTGCAAACATCACCGGAAAATGAAGTTTTTCAAGAAAATTTGTCCTTTGGTTCGGGGATTCGGGATTTCACAATTAAATCTTCGGCAATGCGACTAAGCAATGAGAACAGAACGCAGGAAGCGGGCGTATTTTATAGCAGCCGACAGTTTACACCACGGGTGTTCTCGGCTCTAGATATTGGCAGTTCGCCGGATACGAGCGAAATCCAGCAATTTGCGATTAATGAATTAGGTTTTTTTGTTTCTGAAAAACTCCGTATTGCAGAGCGTTTTCAACTAAATTATGGTTTGCGTTATACGTTGTTAAGTACGGATTCTGAAATATATCATTTATACGAATATACGAACCCCGCATGCAGTTGAGTTATAAATTAGCTAACGGCGGGATTTTTAAAGCCGCTTTTGACCGCACAACGCAGAGCGTAAATTTACTGCAACCTTCCAACTTTGGGCTTTCAACTGATTTTTACGTTCCGGCTACGTCGAGGTTCAAACCACAAGCATCCAATCAAATTTCGTTGGGTTATGAAGCCGCAGCGTTGACCAAACAGTTTGTTATTTCAGCAGAAACTTACGTCAAACGTCAAAGTGATATTTTATCATTTAAAGAAGGCGTTTGGTTATTTGCTCTGGTAGATGAATTCGATTCTTTCGACTGGGAGGAACGGGTAACAGCTGGCGAAGGACTTTCTTACGGAGCAGAATTGAGTATTAGAAAGCCAACGGGAAAATTGACGGGTTGGTTGAGTTACACTTGGCAAAAGTCAACGGTAATATTTAAAGAACTAAATAATGGATTGCCGTTTCATCCGTTTCAAGATCGTCGCCACGACATTACTGTTTTCGGGAATTTTCAGTTAAACGAACGAGTACGCTTCTCGGCAAATTGGATCATGACAAGTGGTTCCCCGATTACTTTACCAATTGGCTATTATTTTACGGGAATTCAAACATCAGAGTCTGGGCAAGTTCAAAATACCGGAATTGGGGCTGTAAGTTATTACGGCGGACGAAACTACGGACGAATGCCGTGGTATCACCGATTGGACTTAGCTGTGGCAGTAAAAGGTAAAGAAAGAAACAGGCGTTGGCGGGGCGAATGGGAAATTGGTATTTTCAACGCCTACAACCGTCAGAACCCATTTAATGCGTATTTGAAATTGAATAGTTCGTTCAATAATCCGGGAGCGGGAACATCATTAGAAGTTGCATACAGTTCGTTATTACCAATTGTTCCTTCCGTTAGTTATCACTTTACTTTCTGAAACTATGAAAATTAATCTGATAGTTGGAGTTGTGTTGCTCGGAGTTCTATTCAGCAGTTGCGAAAAATGGCAAGTTGCCGAAGATATTCCAGACCCTGAAGAGTTGGTCGTTGTAAATGCCGCATTTAGTCCGTCTGATTCAGTCGTTGCGGTATATGTGGGAAACGCCTCTTCTGATTTCCAATCCGCTTTTTTGGCAAGCGAACTTGCTATAAACAATTTTTTTGGCAAGCGAACTTGCTATAAACAATGCCGAAGTATTTGTGATTTCGGGAGAAAGCCGCAAGCGTTTAACTTATTCAGAATCAAGTAGTTTGTACGAAATATCCACTCGTGAATTTCCAATAATACAGGGTAGAAAGTACCAACTCGAAGTGACTGCCAACGGAACTGCATTATCCGCCGAATGCATAGTGCCGGAAAATATTCCGACACCTAAGCTGAAAGTTTTGAAAGACGGAGAATTTATTTTTGGTGAGGTTTCGTGGCAATCTACAGCCGTTGGTCAAACTTTTCAATTGGTAGGAAATGCAACCTTTATCAATAATCGTGGTTTTCCGCAACAAGTTTTCGGTAGTTGGGATTATGACTTATCGAAATTGCTTGAAGCGGATAAAAAGAATCAATCATTTACTCAAATAAATACAGCGAGGACACAAGGAGTTTTATCTGATACGACACAAATTATTTTTGAAGTAAACCTTACAACGTACGATATAAACGGTAGCCGTTATCTTGAATCAGCCCGAAATGCCAATGATTCCCCGCAAATCAACGTTGAGTTTTTCAATCGTTTTATTTCACCCTCTATTCGTTACTCGAATGTGAAGAACGGCTTGGGCGTTGTTCTTGCGTATAATCGGCAAACTGTTATTGAAAAGCTGAACAGTAGGTAAATTTATATTCCGCAGAAGTCGAAACCTAGCTCGATGGCTTTGGATTTTATTTTGATGGCGTTATCATGTTCGAGTCACTTCATTTCACCCGCTTTGCGTTCAACTCATAAAACCAAAAATCTCCGTTTGGTACGTCAAATTCGATGCCGGTTACTTCCTGACTATTATTGGTTGTAAATTTCACCGTTCCGAAAGTAAACCACGGATGGGTTTTCTTAAAAGTCATCTCAAACGTATCGTAATGCCAATGCGTTAACTTCGCCGAAAGTGGTGCAGAATGCTCGAAGTTGATTTCCATCGCTCCGTTCTGTTCGCTCACAATAATATTTCCGTAAACGGGTGTGTAATACGTTCCCGCATAATTTTTAAGCGGCTGCGATGGCTTGGTATTTTTGATTCGCTTCGCTTTAATATCCGCAATGCGGGTGTCATTGGTAAAGTTCTTTTCGTTGCGTTCTAAATCTGTTTTCGACCAATCTGTTTCGGGTTCTCCCATTCCATGGCGGCCCAAAAAAGCATCGAAAACGTAGTAGGGTAAAGCGTTTATCGGGGCTTTCAAGCCATTCGTCAAAACCACCACGCCGAGGTTGTGCTCGGGCAACATATTCACGGACGTTATCATGCCGTCGTAGCCTCCCGTGTGCGAAACCCGTAAATTGCCGTGGTAATCTTTCAACCCCCAACCCAAGCCGTAACCAGAGAAGTTTGTACCGTACGGATTATCAGTTATTCTGTCAACGGGGAAGCTATTGTGCACTGTCCAAACTTCGTTTCGGGTACTCGGAGCGAGCAAGGTGTCTTTTCCTATGATGCCATTATTCAAGTTGAAAATCATCCATTTTGTCAAATCATCTACGCAAGAGATTAATCCGCCCGTAGCAGCGATCTCCTCCCAACTGGTGTACGGAACTGGTACGTGCGTTTTGTTATTTTCCAAACGGTGCGGCGAAGCGGCGTTGGGCATTTTTTCTACCTGTTCTACGTTCACGAAAGTGCGATCCATTCCCAATGGGTCAAGAATGCGTGCTTTGACGTTTTCGTACCACGTTTTGCCCGTAACCGTTTTGATCAATTCGCCTGCCGTAATGAACATCAGGTTGGAGTAACCGTATCCCGCCCGAAACGCGTAAGCGGGTGGAATATATTTCATTCTCCGAATGATTTCTTCGGAAGTAAAATCAGAATTATACCACATAATATCGCCGCTGAACGTGCCCAAACCTACTCGGTGGCTCATCATATCCCGAATGGTGGCGTTTTCTCCGGCGTAGCTGTCGTACAAATCAAAGTAGGGGAGGTGCTTTCTGATTTTATCGTCCCAATCAAGCTTTCCTTCCTGCACGAGCATCCCGATAATTGCCGACGTAAAGGCTTTTGAATTGGAAGCAATGGCGTAGAGCGTTTCATCATTTGTGGGCGTTGATTTTCCTTCGGTCAGTACGCCATAACTTTTGGTGAAAACTACCTTACCGTCTTTCACAATTCCGACGGAAATACCCGGAACGCCCCAATCTTTTTGGGCTTTAGCGAAGTAATTATCTAGTTTGTCAAAATCAACCTTTACATCACTTTGAGCATTCCCTGAAAATTGTAATGTGGTGAGTAGGATTAATAATAGAAAAGTGATTCTCGTTGCTTTCATGTGGTGCTTCATCTTTGTATTTTAATTTTGCTAACGGCGTGTTTTTGTCTCAAATATTCGTAGTGACTATTATCGGCGGAAGTACGAATAACTAATGGTGGCGGCAGCGAATCTAAGGCTGCGTAAGCGGCATCTTTTTCCACAAAAAGTTGTTTTGCCAATGCTTTATTATCGTAGTATAAATTATTTTTTGAACCGATATCGTTCGCTAAATTAATAAGTAACGTATCGTGAGCGGCAACTTTCGTTTTACCGCGTGAACCTCCGTAGCCTTCGTAAGGCTCTTTGATTTTGTAATCCCCGCTTCGGTAAGCTTGCGGATTTCCTCCGTCAAAATACAAGTATTTTTGGGTTGGGCGTTCGCCATCTGCCAATAATACCTGACTGATGTCTTCTCCGTCGAGAGCTAAACCTTCGGGCAACGTAGTACCCGTTAAAGCGGCGATTGTTGGAAACCAATCCATCTGACTGGCAATATTTTTGTACACTTTTCCGGCGGGAATTTTGCCTTTCCACATCGCTACGGTTGGTACTCGCATTCCGCCTTCAAACGTAAATTGCTTGCCTTCTCGTAGCGGTCCAGCGGAGCCGCCATGATCTTCCATCACGAGCCACGGGCCGTTATCGCTGCTAAAAATGACGAGCGTATTTTCCAGTAAACCTTCTGCTTCCAGTTTTGCTAAAATCTGTCCGACGCTCCAATCCAGTTCCTGAATTACGTCTCCGTAGAGCCCGCGGTTAGAAGTGCCTTCAAAACTCTTTGAAGCGTAGATGGGCACGTGCGGCATATTGTGAGCGAGGTAAAGGAAGAATTGGTTTCTTTTATTTTTTTCAATGAATTCTACGGCTTCCTCGGTGTAGGTCTTTGTGGTATAATGCTGATCTACGTTAAATTCTTCCACGTCGTTTCCGCGTAAGTAAACTACGCCCGCCATGTCATTACTATACGGGATCCCGAAGTAGGAGTCAAAGCCTTGCTGAAGCGGCAAAAACTCTTGACGATGACCCAAATGCCACTTCCCGACCATTCCGGTTGAGTAGCCTTTCTCTTTTAGCATTTCGGCAATCGTAAATTCTGACGACGGCATTCCGGTATAACTTTCAGGAAAAAATACGCCGTGAATCCCCATTCGTTGTGGCAAACGCCCGGTCAACAGAGCGGCTCTTGACGGGCTGCAAACGTGCGAAGCGGAGTAAAAACTTGTAAACTTGATTCCTTCGTCGGCGAGTCGGTCAATATTGGGCGTCTTTATATCTATAGCTCCGAAACACCCCAAATCGCCGTAGCCTAAGTCATCGGCGAAGATGTGAATGATATTTGGGGGAGAAACTTCAGGTTCGCGTATCTGACAAGCCGTAAACAGGAACGCAAGACTTATGGTGTAGATAATAAATTTCATGAGTGAGTTAAATTTTGAATATTTAAATCTACGGAAATAATCACAACTCTGCTTTATTGAATCCAACCGAATAAGTAATCCGGATTGTAATCAATCTCGAATCTTACCAGAAATTCGATATACTCTTCCTTGAAGGTTTTGGTTTTGTGATGCTCTTCCTGATTGAAAATGTAATTATAAACGCTTTTTACCTGCGATTGAGCGTAAGAAAATACGCCGTAGCCCGTTTGCCATTCAAATTTGCCTCGAACGAAATTCTGCTCGTTCACGAATTTCGAAGAATTACTTTTGATGTCTCGAACCAAATCGAAAATTGCGATGGAGGATTTCAAACCGATGAAATAATGGATGTGGTCACCAACACCATTTCCGATAATCGCTTTATTTCTTTTGTTTGTAATGATACCCGAAATGTACTTGTGAAGTTCTTTTCGCCACGCCTTTTGCATCAGGTTTTGCTTTCCTTTTACGGTAAATACAACTTGAATGTAAACTTGTGAATACGTGCCTGCTGCCATGTCTTTACGGTGAAATTTTATTAAAATATTGCTACAACAATATCGCCATTTTGCGGCTTGCGTGACTTTTTGCTTTGTTGAT
>JBLHXN010000170.1:0-6491 GCA_047630355.1 Spirosomataceae bacterium
AGGCAAAGATTTACCACGCGTTCGATATTAGCAGTAGTTATGTCACCGCCTTCTTCCCAACGCCAAAATCCGTAAATTGCCGCCGATACTTTGGGACCTGAGTCGCTTAAATATATTTTTTTCATAGTTTAAATAGCTTGTAGCTATTGGCTATCAGCCTTTAGCTTTTTTTAATATAAGTAAATTTTATCTTTTTGAGGAGGCTTATGTTTATTCGTTAAACGAGCTAATGCTCATAATGTCGGCGAAAACGCCCATCGCGGTTACTTCCGCACCGGCACCCGGACCCTTTACTACGAGTGGATATGACTTGTAACGCTCGGTAGTAAACGAAATAATATTTTCAGATCCGTTCAAGTTATAGAAAGGATGCGAACTATCCACCGCTTTCAATCCTATGCTGGCTTTTCCGTCTTCTAGCGTGGCGATAAACCGTAACCTCTTATCCAATGCTTCGGCTTGTAATAATAAATCTTCAAATCGCTGATTGTCAGCTAATAGTTCTTCGTAGAAATTTTCAACACTTGAGGCTTCCTCGCAAGCTTGATTGAGCAATTTCTCAATTTTCACGTCCTGAAGTTCTAAACCGTGTCCGATTTCACGAGCTAAAATAAGGATTTTTCGAGCTACGTCCATTCCGCTCAAATCTTCTCGTGGATCGGGTTCGGTGAAACCTTGCTCTTTCGCGTCTTTTACAACGTCCACAAATTTATCTCCAACTTTGAAATTATTGAAAATAAACGCTAAGGTTCCGGACAAAACCGCTTCGATTTTGTGGATTTTATCGCCGCTTTCAATCAGGTTTTGTAACGTTCCAATAATCGGAAGCCCCGCTCCTACGTTGGTTTCGTACAGAAAACTAACTTTACGCTGTTGAGCAATTTTGCGTAATTTCAGGTATTCGGAGTAGCTACCAGAGTTCGCAACTTTATTCGGCGTAACCACCGAAATACTGTTGCGTAAAAGCGGCTCGTAATATTGAATGATGTCTTTGCTTGCGGTATTATCTACAAATACGCTGTACGGAAGGTTGAGGGCTTGAATATCCTCCACAAACTCACTAATGTTCGCCGGTTCCCCGCGTTCGTCTAACGCAGCCTCCCAGTTTTCCAAATCAATTCCCGCAACATCAATCATCGACTTACGGGTGTTTGTCAGACCCACGATATTGACGTTCAGGTTTTTGCGTTCTTTCAAAAATTCCCGCTGATCATTTATCTGACGAAGTAACGTTTTCCCGATTAATCCGGTAGCTCCAACGATAAAAACGTTGAGAGTAAAGCCGTCAATATCGAAGAAGGAGTCGTGAATAGCGTTAAGCGATTTGCTCAAATCCTTCTTCTGAATTACCACAGAAATATTTAACTCCGAAGAGCCTTGAGCCGTAGCAATTACGTTCACGCCATTGCGACCCAAAACAGAGAATAATTTACCCGAGATACCCGAACTGTTCTTCATGCCTTCACCAACGATGGCAATGACAGAAAGATTTTCCTGAATCAATACACTATCAATATCTTTATTGGCTATTTCGACAGAAAGTCCTTTTTCGAGTATTTCCTTAACACTGTTGGCAATTTTTGGGTTAACGGCAAAACAAATTGAATGCTCCGAAGATGCCTGCGAAATCAAGATAACGCTGATATTATTTTCGGCGAGAAGCGTAAACAAACGAGCCGAAACGCCCGCTACACCAATCATACCGTTTCCTTGCACATTTATGAGTGCAAGATCGTCAATCGAAGAAATACCCGTAATAGAAAAATCCTGTTTTTGGGCATTTTTCTGAATGCGGGTTCCCGGGTGATCCGTATCAAAAGTGTTTAGTACTTTAATCGGAATTTCTTTGGAAAAAGCCGGAGTCAGACTCGGCGGATAAATTACTTTCGCTCCAAAATGCGAAAGCTCCATTGCCTCAGCGTACGATATTTCGGGGATAGTAAACGCGTTACTCACTTTACGTGGGTCAGCGGTCATCATACCGTTTACGTCCGTCCAGATTTCTATCACTTCGGCGTCAAGTGCCGCTCCAAGAATGGAAGCTGTGTAATCAGAACCGCCCCGACCGAGCGTAGTGGTCACACCTTTTTCAGTAGAACCCATAAATCCGGTAACGCACTGAAAGCCAGTATTTTCTGAAAAGTATTCTTGAATTAATTTATTAGTCAAATCGAAGTTGACAGCGGCAAAACCGAAATTATCGTCCGTTTTAATAACCTTTCGGGCATCCAGGTACCCAGCTTCGACTCCACGGTTTTTTAAGATTTCTGAAATGATTGTGGTAGAAAGGCGTTCGCCGAAACTAACCAATAGGTCATGCGTGCGTTCCGACAATTCACCGATTAACGATACGCCTTTGAGTAAATCGTCTATTTCGTTAAAAAGCCCTTTTACCCTGGCGATAACATTACTTTGACTTTTTACGTCAATAAGTTTTCTGATGGCGTTGAAGTGGCGTTCTTCAAGCGAACTCAGGTGTTCGGCGTATTCCACATCAGACGAAGAAGCAAGGTTTCCAACGGCAATAAGTCGGTTGGTTACGCCACCCATTGCCGAAAAGACAACCGCCATTCGCTGATTGTGCTGCAAGTTGTTCTCAATGATTTTTATTACTTGGTTGATGCTCTCAACTGTTCCGACGGATGTGCCACCAAATTTAAGGACTTTCATGAATGCTCTTAACGCTCGTTTTAATTGATACAAAAAACCCTCCGTAATTGATATCAGGAGGGTTTTTTGAAGTTTGGACAAATATAATGATTCGTGAGGTTTATTGGGCCAATGACTCAAAAAACTCTTCTTCCCGTGCTCTGATTTTGACTAATACCCGACGATTCAGCTTCCGACCAGCGGGAGTAGCGTTACTGGCTACGGGACAAGTTGCACCATAACCCGCAATTGCCATTCGGCTCGCGGTTACGTTATGATCTCTCATAAAAATAGCGACGTTTTTCGCCCGGAGTTGAGAAAGAATTTTGTTCGATTCCTGATTTCCGCTGCTGTCGGCATGCCCTTCAATGAACAACTCGGTGAATGGGCAGTCATTTAAAACGGTGGAAATATCGCTCAATGTAGCAGTTGCTCCCTGAGAAAGCGTTGCCGAAGCAGATTCAAAGTAGAAGTCTGGTTGGAAAGTAATGTTAATTCCTTCGGAAGTTCTCACCACTACCGCCTGTTCGTTAGCGGCTGTAATCAAATCGGTTGATAGCTCGTCTAACATTACTCCGATTAGCACGGCTCGTCTTGCCGCAACAGTATCTTCTTTTGATTTTTTAGGGGCTTCTGTTTTACAACTAAAAAGGCTAACGGTAAAACTAATTAATAAGCCAAAATAAATTTTTCTCATTCGTCAGGACAGGACTAGTCTTTACAAGATTATCAACACGCTAATATAGTACATATCCTCATATTTTCGGTTCGTAAATTATCAGGAAGACAATAATTATGGTAATAACTATCATACTTATAATTTCTACTTTGGAAAGTACGTCGCTGCTTTTTATGGCACGCTCGGAATTAATGAGTTGGCGTTTACCTTCGCTGACTTGAATGGCGGCAAGTGCGTTTAATGATTCCACAATCTTCGCACTTTTTGCCTCGATATTCTCCTGGAGTTCTTTTTCTTCCGTTTCCTCCTCAGAAGCGTAGGTTTTCTCAATTCGCTCCAATTCTACCAACCGCTCTTTCAAGACATCAAAATTATCAGACTCAGCGGTTGTTAATTCGGTCGTTCCGTATTGTTTTATCAGGCTATCTACCGCAAGGGTAAACTGAGCATTTGTGGCTTTGAAAGCAGATACATCGCCTTTCAATAACATCATCCTTCTTTCCTCCACTTCGTTGTGAATTTTGTAGGTCAGGTCGTACGCCACCAAACGGTCTTCATACATATTACCTATTGACTCTTTCACTATTTTGAAACTGGTGTTGTCCATCACGTTGGTGGCAATCACGATTATCAGCAGCAATATCAACGCTACAATTCTTTCGAGTTTTCTCATGGGGTATTCCGCTAAAAGAGTACTTATAATTCTATCTTCCAAGATACGAAACGTTCTTTTTCGGAAGGAATAAAAGCTCGCAGTAATATCGCCCGTCCGAAAATTCTAATAACTTCCTAATCCCTCTTTTGAAAAAAGTCTATTTCAGGCAACCGTTTGGCATTTAATTTAGTAATGTTTTTTTTCTCTACATGGTTTAAGCCCACCAACTAAAAACCTATATTTGTAGGTCTAATCTAAATGGCAAGTCTACCGTGTGATTCTACTGTAATTTAAAACCTAACTACCCTTATGTTCAAAAAACTTTCCATTTTATCTTTTCTGCTGACGTTTTGTTTAATCGCAAACGCACAGCAAACAGCCGCAGACTTTTTCAATATCGGTGTGAGCAAGAGCAAATCTGCTGATTATATCGGAGCATTGACAGCGTTTAGCACATCAATTGCTATGAATCCCGAAAATGCTCAAAGTTACTACAACCGAGGCTTAGCAAAACAAGCTCTTAAAGATCACCGAGGTGCTATTTTGGATTTCGATCGTTGCATTGATTTAAGTTCCAAAGACGCTTTAGCTTTTCTTTATCGGGGTTTAAGTAAAAGTGCTCAGGACAACTACCGAGGTTCTTTACAAGACTTCAACCGCTCTTTAGAGTTAAATCCCGAAGATGCTTACGCTTTTTTACAACGAGGAATAATCCGCATAAAACTGAGTGAATACCGTCGGGCAATTGAGGATTTCAATTCTGTATTAGACTTGAACCCTGACAACGACAGTAAATATCAGGCGTATTACTCACGCGGATATTGTCGTGCTGAATTAGAAGATTACCGCAACAGTATCACCGATTATTCAAAATCAATTGACCTGAACCCAAAGCGTTCGCAGTCTTACGCAAGCCGTGGTTTCAGCCGCATGAAAGTGGAAGACTTTATCGGTTCAATCAAAGATTTTGACGAAGCCGTAAAGTTGAACCCTGAAGACAGCGAGTCATTCTACAGCCGGGGATTCGCCAAAAGTAAAATTGAAGATTTCAGAGGCGGAATCAACGATTATAATATCGCCATCCAGCTCAATCCAAATAATACAGCGGCGTTTTACGGTCGGGGTTATTCTTACAGCAAATTAAACAATCAACGCAACGCCATCAGTGATTTGACGGAAGCGATTGAGATTGGGAATAATAAGAAAAACGCAAAAGTTATTTACGCCGGACGGTTGACAAAGGGAACGTTAGACAACCTGCGTGCCGCCATAAAAGATGGAGGAAGCATCGAAACGTTTTCTGAAGACCGCTCGGAAGCTTATTACACACGCGGCATTGCCAATTTCATATCTGGCGACGAAAAAGATGCCCTCGAAGACCTTAATAAGTCTATCGAACTTAATCCCACCTACGCGGATGCTCATTTTAGAAGAGGAATGGTACGCTCCACCATGGGCTTGCAGTACGAAGCTATCGCCGATTTTTCAAATACGATTAAGATTGATGGCAGCTACGCTGAAGCTTACTACATGCGAGGTTTGATAAAACATACTATCGGTGATGTGAACGGCGGATGCTACGATTTAAGCCGTGCCGGAGAATTAGGTTATTCCTCTTCTTACAATATCATCAGAGAATATTGTAATTAAATCTACCGAAGAGTATCTCGTTTTATAAATTATTTACTGAGCGTACTTCGTTTTTGAAACGGAGTACGCTTTTTACTTTTAAGTAACATTTTTATGCAACTTTACGTTGTAAAGTAGAATTTGGCAGAGAGCAGGTTCATTCTAAATTATTAATTCCCCATTCACAATTATATCAAATGTTAGGATTCAATTTCTCAGACTATAAGCCCGAAATGAAGGGCAAAAACCGTTTTGAAGAACTTTTAAAGATATTTCAGCAACTGCTGCTAATTTTTGCCGGAGATGCAGGTCAGTCGTTGACGTACATGAGCGAACTTGACCGCCGATATAACATAACGGATGACAAATACGGCATGGCGAACTTCATTGATGACCTTAAAAAGAAAGGATATATCAAAGAGGAAGAGGGCGAAGGAAACTTTTCAATCACTTCCAAAACGGAAAAGAGTATTCGGAAGCAGTCTTTAGATGAAATATTCGGAAAGTTAAAACGCAGTAAATCTTCCGGCGATCACCGCACCCGCCACACCGGAACCGGCGACGAAGCAAGCAGCGATATTCGGGCGTTCCAATTCGGCGATTCACTCGATCAAATCTCGATGACTGAATCTTTGAAAAATGCTCAGATAAACAGCGGCTTGGACGAAGATTTCCGATTGTTAGAAAGTGACCTCGAAGTCATGGAAAAAGAATCGAAGCTCACCACGTCCACCGTTTTGATGATTGACATCAGTCACTCCATGATTCTTTACGGCGAAGACCGGATTACTCCCGCCAAGAAAGTTGCGTTGGCGTTGGCGGAATTAATTCGTACCCGCTACCCGAAAGACAATCTTGATATTTTGGTTTTCGGAAACG
>JBLHXN010000171.1:0-6423 GCA_047630355.1 Spirosomataceae bacterium
GAAAGCAATGGCGTTCGTGGAATTCTCCGGAAGGAGAAAAAGTTGATCAATTACAAAATGTCATACACCAGTTAAAAACAACGCCTGATTCCCGCCGAATTATGATTTCAGCGTGGAATGTCGGCGAACTTTCTAAAATGGCGTTGATGCCATGTCACGCTTTGGTCCAGTTTTACGTAGCCGATGGAAAGTTATCTTGTCAATTGTACCAACGCAGTGCCGACATCTTCTTAGGTGTTCCGTTTAATATTGCTTCTTACGCACTATTGACGCAGATGATTGCTCAAGTTTGCGATTTAGAAGCTAAAGAATTCATTTGGACGGGCGGAGATACGCACATTTACAGCAATCATTTAGAACAAGTAAATTTACAACTCGACCGGGTTCCGAGAGCTCTGCCGCAAATAAAACTGAATCCTGACGTAAAAGACATCAACGAATTCAAGTACAAAGATTTTGAATTATTAAACTACGACCCTTATCCCACTATAAGAGGGGAAGTTGCCGTTTAACGAATGGCAACTTTCACGATGTCGTTCACTTTAATCTCAAGGAGAATTTCATCAAGTTTTGGGGCACGAAAAGCGGGTCTCACGCCATTTGAAGTTCCCCAACGTTCCAATGGAAAACCAACTAAGTTCGTGTCCATTTTTTTATTATTATTCTCGTCGTGAAAGACCTTTATACCGTATTTCCCAGCGGTGGGAACATTAATTTCCTTGGAGACTTTCTTATTAATAATTGTAATAACTTCCTGCGAAACTACGCCACCTTTAGCATTTAATATTTCTATGAAAGCTTTGCCTTTATCTGAAGCAAAGCCAGAAATTTGAAGATTAAAATTCATATAAGAAAACGTCAGATAAAATATAACAGCGAGGTTAACGCAAATTGATTGTAGTATCATCATGGCATTCGGTAATTAATTGCTGGATTGTCTTCTTGTAAACTGGGTGAACAAAGCCAGAGCTTACGTTTGCAAGTGGTTTCAAGACAAACATCCTTTCTTTAATAAACGGATGCGGTATTATTAAATTTTCGCTTGATAGAATAATACTTTCAAAGAAGAGAATGTCGATATCAATCAAACGTTCGTGCCATTTCTGAATTCTAACCCGCCCCATTTGGTGTTCGATCGCGAGTAGTGCGTCCAATACGTTCCAGGGTAATTTCTCGGTGCTGACCTCAATAACCTGATTGTAGAAATCGGGTTGATCCGTGACTCCCCAAGCAGAAGTTTTGTAAACGGGAGAAGTTTTTGTCACCTCCCCAATATTACCAGAAATTAAACTTATCGCTTTGAGCAAATTTTCCGAACGTTCTCCGACATTCGTCCCCAGACCTAAATAAATAATGAATTTAGTCATGGAAGGTTCAGGACGCATTAGTCACTTTCGTCAGCGATGATAATTCAAGAATAAAGTCGGATTTTTCTTCAATCGCGTTTCCAACAACAACTACATCTGCCCCGTGTTGAAAAGCAGCTTCCACATTTTCTAGTGACCTCAAACCCCCACCTACAATCACGGGTGTTTCTACATTTCCCGCCACCGCCTTGATTATTCGGGTACTCACAGGTGAATCTGCCCCACTTCCGGCATCTAAGTAAGTAAGTCTCATGCCAATCATCTCGGCGGCAATTGCCGTAGCTACGGCGATATCGGGCTTATTATTCGGAATTGGATTGGTATTACTGATATAAGAAACCGTTGTTTGTGAACCGCCATCCACCAGTATGTAAGCGGTGGATAAAATTTCTAAACCGCTTCGCTTCAAAACGGGTGCAGCAATTACGTGCTGACCAATCAGAAATTCAGGATTCCTTCCTGACACTAATGACAACAACAAAATACCATCTGCTTCTGGAAATATGTGCGTATTATTTCCCGGAAAAATTATAACAGGAAGTTTCGTAAGTGTTTTTAATTGGCTTAAAAGTTCGATAAAGTTTTCAGAGTTAATCAAACTTCCGCCCACAAAAAGGTAGTGAATATTACACGCTTCGCACTTATTCACGATTTCCGGCAACTTCACGAAATCAATGTCGTCCGGATCAAGTAGAACCGCGACCGACTTAATACCTGCCTGCTTCCTCTCTAAAAATATATCAACTAACTTTCGTTTCATTCGTAATAGTTTCAACTAATAAATTTGACAGGTTTTCTGAGCAAATTTTATTGTGAATGGCTTAATAGCAGTCGTGCTATGTTGCCAAAATCTGAACCTTTATTAAGACTATATTTTTTGCTTTTCGTCATCTGCAATCAGTAATCGGCTGAACGTGTAGCCCGCCGTTAATAGCCCCAACACAATAAAGCCTTTTCTCAAGAATGCCTTCTTACTGTTTACTTCGGCATTTAACATTGATTTATACATCTCAACATCTGCTTCAAGTAAATTTATTTGGTTTTTGTTATTCAATGTGGATTCTGGTTAATTATACGTAATTCAACCACAAAAGTAAGTTAATTCTTTGAATCAAGGCCTCTTTTCTAATACACCCATCTCGGAAATTTTGAGCGATTCGTTTTGAATCAGATGTGAAATGGCAAGTTTTAACAAACCGATATTGGCAAATGAGTGATTTCCCATTAGCTCTTCGGCCTTTACGGGCACAATATCCAGCAGTTTCTCTTTGTAGCTAATCAGCTCCTGACTCGCCAACATTTTATTTTTTCCGATGCAGTTATCACATATTCCGCATGCTTTTCCGTCATAATCGTCAAAGTACTCCTGCAATAAAAGCATCCGGCACTTTAACGGCTCCTGAATGTAATCAGTCACCGCTCTTACACCTGCCAAGTCTCCTCTCTTTTTTTGTTCGATTTCCGCCGCGTTTATAGGCAAAATATTAGCGTCGTATCTTTTTGTCAGAAAAGTAATCTGCGGACTGTTTCGCTGTTTTTGGTAAACAATAACTCCGTTTTCATCCAATTCGGACATTTTTTTCTTCGTTTCAAACTCGCTCGTAAACAACGCCCGGGCTACTTCTGACTCAGCTATTTTGGTAGGACCGTTGTATAATTCGCCACCATACATTCTCAATAGCGTTTTAATCAATTTCTCGGCATTGGGATTTGTCAGGTAAAAGTTATAAAGTTCGGAAGAAGATAAAATCAAATGAATTTTTGAGGGGCTGTAATAATTGTCCGAAAGTGAAATTATGGATTGACTTTCAAGCAACTTTATTGCACTGTGCGTTTCCATGGCATTAAAACCAAAAATGGAAATAAAGTTATGAAGGTCAAAGCCGAAACTCTCGTGTGTAGTGATTCCTTCCGCGAGTTTATAGTAATTACAAAGTGCCTGATAACAGGTTCTGAGAGCATCTACAGGTACGTATTTACGAAGTACATTGAGTTCTAACTTTTCCAGCTCATTTTCATTGTACAAAGCAACCGCAAAAGCTTTCAAACCGTCTCGTCCCGCCCGTCCGGCCTCTTGATAATAACCTTCGAGGTTTGCTGACATATCTGCGTGAATCACGAACCGCACGTCAGGCTTGTTGATTCCCATGCCAAAAGCATTGGTCGCGACCATCACCCGGATTTTATTTTCCAGCCAGTCTTTTTGTTTACTAAAACGTTCGGTGTTCGATACTCCTCCGTGGTAGTAGGCAGCAGTAACTTTCTGCTGAATAAGAAATTCCGTCAATTCGACTGCTCTTCTGCGGGTTCCGACGTACACAATTCCCGAACCCTCAACATTTTTAATGACTTGTATCAGTTTGTGCTCTTTTATCGGAACATCAAAAACAGAAAACGAAAGATTTTTACGGGCAAAAGAGTTTCTAAAGATAACCGGCCTTACTAATTGAAGTTGCTCAATAATGTCTTTCTGGACAGACGAAGTTGCCGTGGCAGTCAAAGCAATTCTGGGAGCGTTATTAGTATGGGGATAAATATCCGGAATCCTCAAATACGCCGGACGGAAATCATGTCCCCATTGCGAAACACAGTGTGCCTCATCAATCGCGATGAGGGCTATTTTCATCAACTTAATTCGCTCAATTACAATTTCGCTGAGTAAACGTTCGGGGGATAAATACAAAAATTTGTAATCTCCGTAGACAAAATTATCTAATGAGTAATCAATATCTGTCTTTGAAAGTCCCGAATAGATTGCCGCCGCCCGGATATTTCTTTTTTTCAATTCCTCCACCTGATCTTTCATCAGGCCAATAAGTGGAGTAATGACGAGACAAACTCCGTCAAGTACCAGCGTCGGTATTTGGAAACAAAGCGACTTGCCCCCACCAGTTGGAAGTAAACCTACGGTGTCCGCACCCGACAAAACCGAGTCTATAATTTCGGTTTGAGATTCCCGGAAAGCGTTGTAGCCCCAGTAATGTTTGAGTATTTCTTCGGGAGATTTCAAATGATTTAATCGAGCTTTTTCAAGGGTTTTAACCACAAAGAAAGTATTTTTGTTAAACTACTCCGTCTGTTTTTCCGTTATTGAAAATAATAATATTTACCGACACACAAATGAAAAGAGCATTACTTATCCTTTTTACTTCATTTTTATACTTCACGGCTTTCGGTCAGCGGGTTCAATTTAACGAAAAGATGGAATCACGTAAAGGTGAAGAAATCATCTGTCCGGCAATCTACGAAGATGCAAATACCTTTCGTGATATTCCGGACGATATAAAAAAACGAATGGAAGCCCGTATTGTAAACGGCGATAAGTCAATTGACGGAGTATCCAACGCAAATATCATTGTGGATTATCAAGGATTTACGCCAACTGCTCAGGCGAGTTTTCAACGTGCCATTAATATTTGGTCAAATATCCTCAAATCAGACGTTACCGTTCGGGTTATTGCTTTTTATCAGCCGCTTGGCCCGTCTGTGTTAGGCTCGGCAACTGCGGGTGATTTCAACCGAAACTTCCCTGGTGCCCCGAAAGCTAATACGTGGTATCCGATCGCCTTGGCAGAAAAGATAGCCGGAAGGGACTTAAATTCGGTGAACGATTACGACATCGTTTGTCGGTTTAGTAATGAAGTCCAATGGTACTTTGGTCGTTTAACGCCTGCCGTTGGTCAGTTCGACTTTGAATCTGTTGTACTGCACGAACTTTGTCATGGGTTAGGCTTCATTGGCTCAATGAGCGTAAACGAGTCTAACAGCACTGCGAGTTACGGGTTTGGCACCACTTCAGCGTTTGTGTTTGACAGTTTTGCTGAAACCAGAGCAGGACTTAAATTAACTGACACTACTAATTTCAAAAATAATTCGCGTGAACTCAGAAGCGAGTTGTTGAGTAATGATTTATTCTTCAATTCTCCAATTGCAAAACTTGCGAACAACAGCACACGCCCAAGACTTTACGCCCCAAGCCAATGGAGTGCAGGTTCGAGCTTTTCTCATTTAGATGATGATACTTATCCGGCTGGAAACGAAAACTCGCTGATGACCTCAGGAGCAAGTTTACGGGAAAAGAATTTAGATCCCGGCCCAATCACCCGAAATATGTTTATCGATATGGGCTGGCGACGCACTGCTATTGTTCATGATCAATTGAAGGACCGATTAAGTACGGATGACATAGTAGTAACGGCTAAAATACTTTCTGATACAACGTTTAGTTCTTCCACTCCCGTTTTGGTTTATTCCTTAAATACAGCTTTTGTAGACTCGGTTGTTGTTCCATTACAAAAAGTAAGCGGGAATACGTATCAGGCTACAATAAAGACCGGCGGAGTTCCGACAGATATACTTTACTACATGAGAGTTGGTGACGATGTCGGTCGTGTTTCAACGAGCCCTCCAAGTGCACCCAATTTTATCTGGTCGTTCAAAACCGGACAAACTGATAGATTCGGTCCAACAATAGATTACGCAAGCCCCTCGGTAATTCCCGCCGGAAGTGGTTTTACTATCGTAGCGGCGGTAGAAGATGATTTTCAGGAAGGCGTTGATAAGGTTATTGTGAATTATTCAAAAAACGGAATCGTACAAGCACCAATTGAGCTAAGCTTGTATAGTGATCAAAATAATGATCCGCAATATTCGCAGGGATTCCGTGATTCATTCTCCTACATAAAAGAAAATGCCTTCGGTGATTTAAGCAACAACGACCGCATTACTTATCAATTAGTAGCAACAGATGTAGCAGGAAACACAACTACACTTCCGACCCGAAATGAAGGAACCGAAACTGATAGCCCAAATGTACCAACAACGTACGAATTGGTGGCAACATCGTTGAATAGTTCAGTTTCTGAGTACTTCAATGACTTCAATACTTCTACCACAGACTTTGCTCTCGTGGGTTTTGATATCAATACACCCGCCGGATTTAACGACGGAAACTTAAATACCCAAGAAGGTTACAGCAACGGTAAAGGTCTTGCAAGCCCTGACCCCGCCGCAAATGGAGGAACATTAGTTGCGTTTGAAAACAATCAAATTGCGT
>JBLHXN010000172.1:0-6406 GCA_047630355.1 Spirosomataceae bacterium
CAGCGAATTCGGACTTGACGTACTGATTGGCATCAGCCGCTTTTGGGCACAACGAGTGAATTGGTCGAACCAAAAAGAAAAGTACGTTATGCTTGGCGTGACGGGTCCGAACGAATATGAAAATAATGTGAATAATAATTGGTATACCAATTACATTGCGGTCTGGACCCTCAAGTATACGCTCGAAGCAGTTCAACATGTAAAAAGCGACGAAAACCGTTTCGACGAAGTGGTAGAAAACCTAAGTTTTGACGAAAATTCTGAAACCAAAAAATGGCAACATATCATTGATAATATGCACTTTCCGTACGACGAAGAACGTGACGTATTTTTACAACAAGATAATTTCTTAGATAAAGAATTATTGAGCGTTGATGAAATCACGGAACACCGCCCCATAAATCAGAAATGGTCTTGGGACCGAATTTTGCGTTCGTGTTTTATCAAACAAGCCGACGTTTTACAAGGATTATTTCTGTTTGAAAACGATTTCGACGAAGCAACTCACCGGCGTAATTTTGATTTCTACGAGCCGATGACCGTTCACGAATCGTCGCTTTCGCCGTGCGTCCATACTATTCTTGCCGCTAAACTCGGCAAAGCCGAAAAAGCCTACGAAATGTACGTTCGTACCGCCCGCCTCGACCTTGACGATTATAACAACGACACCGAAGACGGATTACACATTACCTCGATGGCGGGAACGTGGATGTCAGTTGTAAAAGGATTTGGCGGAATGCGGGTAAATGATGGGCAACTTTCTTTCAACCCCACCCTACCCGAACAATGGGATTCATACAGTTTCCGGGTGTTGGCAGATGGTAATATCTTACAGGTAAACGTCTCTCAAGACGGAACAACATTTGAAAATTTCGGCGAAGAAAGCATTTCCGTGAAACTGAACGGCGAAAGCCTGAATTTACCTCCAACTGAAAAAGAAGCTGAGATTGTAACGGAGTAAAGTACTTTAGATAAAACTCCCTAAATCCCGCTCTAACTTTAGTGCGGGATTTAGCTTTTTTGTTAACACGCGAGTTATCAGGTATACTTTATCGATACCTTCTAATCGGGAATGTTTTCAACTACGCGTCTCGAATAAGCTCAGGCGGGCGAAAGCAACTGCTTAATCTATAAAAGTTTTTCCAAATTTAACTTCTCAAAAAACCCCTCTTCCGCAATTTCCAAAACCCCTCCGCTCTGCAAATCTTCCAACTCTAATTCGTCAATTGACATACGAATTAGCCGTTTGCATTTATGTCCTACGGCAAGCACCATTTTCCTAACTTGATGGTACTTTCCTTCTTTGAGCGTTATTTTCAACCACGAGGTAACTCCTTCGTACATCAATCTTTCAGGAATATCAGGGAGATTTTGTGGTTCGTCGGCAAGTTCAACTTCGCAGGGGGAAGTAGTCCAATAATCTCCGCCCCGAATTCTGATTTCAACTCCCAAGCGTAGTTTTTCGAGGGTTTCTTCGGTTACTTTTCGTTGTACTTTTACTAAATACGTTCGCTCGTGGGGTTGTCCGCTGTTGAAGAGCAGTTTGGTTATCCGCTTGTCAGTTGTCAGAATCAACAGCCCTTCGCTATCATTATCTAACCTACCAATGGCGTGAATGCCTTCGGGGAAGTTATAATCTAATTCACCCAGTAACCTCGCACCTTCATCACCGCCCACAAACTGCGAAAGCATCTTGTAGGGTTTATGGATGATGAAATAGCGATTTCGGGGAATGGGCATTAAAATAGATATGGAAAATCAGATACTTGAGCATTTCGACTCCGCTCAATATGACATTTATTTTAGCAATCAAGACTTCAAAAAGTCTTGTACTTTACCTTTAATCTTCTATCCAAAGAATTTACCCGATTGTTTCAATCGTCAGGTTATGGTTAGTGTAGATGCAAATATCGGCGGCGATGTTGAGTGATTCTTTGACCATTTCTTCAGCATCCATTTCCCGGCCGTGGCGTTTGAGGGCGTAAGCGGCAGATTGGGCGTACATTCCTCCTGAGCCAATGGCAGCTACGTTTTCATCGGGTTGAATTACGTCGCCGTTACCCGAAATTATTAATATCTCTTCAGTATTTGCCACAATCATCATTGCTTCGAGTTTCCGTAAATAACGGTCGGTTCGCCAGTCTTTTGCAAGCTCAATAGCGGCACGTTTCATATTTCCGCCGTAAGCTCCAAGCTTCTCTTCAAATTTCTCAATTAGCGTAAAAGCATCGGCAGTTGAACCAGCAAATCCGGCAAGTATTTTTCCATCGGCTAATCTTCTGACTTTCTTTACGTTAGATTTTGCCACGGTGTTTCCCATCGTTGCTTGTCCGTCGGCTCCGAGAGCCACTTTTCCATCTTTTAATATTCCTACTACTGTTGTTGCGTGTATAGCTTGCATAATTGTATTTATGAGTGTGTGTTTTTTCGTTAATTTATTCGAATCGGATAATTTCTTTGTCAAAGAACCAACCCCGGCTACCGACTTCGTCAGGCACCCACCGAGCGTCGGTCGCCCCTCCAAGAAGAGGATTTACTCGGTACGTCAATTATAATAATTTAGTCCTAAAAACTTTGTTCAATCCAAATACCTCTTTGTAATTGGTTTATAGGTGTCAATGCGGCGGTCGCGGAGATAAGGCCACGTTTGGCGGTAATATCCCGCTTGATCCACGTCAATTTCCTGCACATGAACCACCTCTTCTTCGTGCGGAGCGAGGTACAATAATCGTCCGTGCGGATTGGCGATAAATGAACCACCCCAAAATAATTGGTCAACTTCCCTCCCAATCCGATTTACCGATACCACGAAAAGTCCGTTCGCAATAGCGTGACTGCGTTGAATAATCTGCCAAGCGTCGTATTGTTCTTGATTTATCACCTCCGAGGTTTCGTTTGTATCCCAGCCAATTGCCGTTGGGTAAAATAAGATTTCGGCCCCTTTTAACGCCGTGATGCGGGCGGCTTCAGGAAACCATTGATCCCAGCAAATCAATACCCCTAATTTACCAAATTTTGTTTCAAATACTTTATAGCCTTCGTCTCCGGGTGTGAAATAGAATTTCTCGTAATAACCGGGATCATCGGGAATGTGTTGTTTCCGGTATTTTCCCAAATAAGAACCGTCGGCGTCAATTACAGCGGTGGTATTGTGGTAAATCCCAACCGTTCGTTTTTCAAATAACGAAGCGATAATTACCACGCCGTATTCTTTGGCAACTTCCTGCAAACGATTGGTTGTCGGACCAGGAATGGGTTCAGCTAAATCAAAGTTGGCATGACTTTCTACATCGCAGAAATATAGTGAAGTGAATAACTCCTGTAAACAGACAATGTTTGCCCCGCGTTGAGCCGCTTCGATAATTTTGTCAATGGCTTTGTTCAAATTATCCTCCACCGAATCGGTGCAAGACATTTGAATAATTCCGATATTAACTTTTCTCATTTAATTAATTAACAAGGGATTGGACTTCGTTCTAACCTTTAAATTTAACCTTAAACCGCTCACCTAATTCCTGTAAGCCTTCTACTACTTTTTCGTTTAAAGGTATTCCGTTTTGTTTACGTTCGGTCGTCGAGATTCGTTCCGCATCACCATGGATTTGCACTTTTTCTCCCGCTATGGCTTGAGCACTTCGAAAACGTTCAATCCATTTATCCATGTCCTTTTTGAACTCCTCCGCCGGACGAAAAGCATCAATTCGCATCGCTCCAACGAAATGTCCCGTTCCTAAACCAACGCCTTGCGTTACGTCGTGAAAACCCGCCGTTGCAAATGGCGGAACCCAAGGGCCAAAATTCGCTCCAGAAAGCACGCCCGATAAAATATCAACGATTGCTCCAAGTCCGTACCCTTTATGGCTACCACTTTCTCTCGTTCCTCCCACTGGCAATAATCCGCCACCTTCTTTGACTGCATTATTATTCGTCGTTGATTTCCCTTCGGCGTCCTGCACCCAACCAAGCGGAGCGGGTTCACCTTTACGTTGTAAAATTTCCATTTTACCGTACGCCACCGCCGTTGATGCAAAATCTGCTACGAATGCGGGTTGATTTTGGGCGGGAACAGCTACCGCAATCGGGTTTGTTCCCAATAGTTTTTCTTTAGAAAAAGTCGGCACAACAAGCGGGGCAGCGTTTGTCATTGACCAACCAATCATATCGTTTTCTATCGCCATCATGGCGTGATAACCCGCAATTCCGTAATGGTTTGAATTTCTGATTGCCACCCATCCCGAACCAACGTTCTTCGCTTTTTCTATCGCTAATTTCATGGCAAAGGGGGCAACAACTAAGCCCAGGCCTCTATCGCCATCAACCGTCGCGGTGGAAGGAGTTTCGTGAACAATTTCAATTTTTGGAATTGAATTTAACCGACCGTGGTCAAGTAATCGGATGTAACCAGGCAAGCGGGCGACGCCGTGGGAGTCAATTCCCCGCAAATCAGCGGAGATTAAAACATCGGCGGCTTGAATCGCATCATTTTGCGAACATCCAATTGATAAGAATATCTTTTCAACAAATTCTCGGAGGTTTTCTTCGGCTATCGTCATAAATCAGTTAAATTTCGGTTACAAAGCTATAAAACCCAACTTATCAACAAGCGTTTTGAGTAAAATAATTGGCATTGGTGGTGTTAGCCGTTCAGGTAAAACACACCTGTCGCACGATATTGTTTGGCATTATCGTCAACAAGGCAAAAAGACCATCGCTGTGCGTCAGGATGATTTTGTAAAATTAAACGGCAATATTCCTAAAATCAACGATGAAATCAACTGGGAAATTCCCGAGTCGATTGATTACCCGCTGATTATTAAAACCCTGAATTTTCTCACCGCCGATTTTGACATCATAATTATCGAAGGTCACCTCATCTACGCCAACAAACCGCTGGTTGAGATAATCGATACACCGTTTCTTTTACAGACAACCAAAAGCACCTATAATCGCCGAAAGGCTGACGATACACGCTGGGGAAATATACCCAAATGGTACGTAGATTATATCTGGGAAGCTTTTGAGGAATTTGGTTCACAGGAGCTGACCAATCCTGTACTCGTCAAAACCGACTACCCCAACATTGATTTTGTAGAAAAACTATTACCGTAGATTTATGAGCAATAAAGAGAAGTTCATCGAAGAAATTAATCAAGGGTACACATTTAAGGGAGATACTATTACCTTGGGAGCAGCAATGCTTGACGGCAAACCCGTAGAGGGAACCGTTGTTAAATTACCGTTAAAAACACTGAATCGTCACGGGCTTATTGCCGGAGCAACGGGAAAGACTAAATCACTGCAAGTAATGGCGGAATGCCCGAGCGATGCCAGTGTGCCCGTCATGCTAATGGATATTAAAGGCGACCTCAGCGGCTTGGCAGCTTCGGGAGAATCGAAAGACTTTATTCTTCAGCGAACTGATGCCGCCGGAATATCCTACGAACCAACCGCATTTCCAGTAGAATTACTAAGCCTAAGCAACGAAAAAGGTACGCGTTTGAGAGCCACAGTCAGTGAATTCGGACCCATTTTACTCTCAAAAATACTCGGACTGAACGATACGCAAGAAGGTATTTTGTCCGTCATATTTAAATATTGTGACGATAACGGTTTGCCACTCGTTGACTTAAAAGATTTTGTAAAAACAATCCAATACCTCGGAGATGAAGGCAAAGATGCGTTTCAGGAAGCTTACGGATCAATGTCTTCTTCTTCGGTGGGGACAATTCTTCGGAAAACTATTGAGTTACAACATCAGGGAGGCGATATATTTTTCGGGGAAAAGTCATTTGACGTGGATGATCTGATGCGGGTAGATTCATCTGGTAAAGGATATATTTCTATCGTTCGGGTGACGGACTTGCAAGACCGTCCGAAGCTATTTTCAACGTTTATGTTGAGTTTATTGGCGGAACTTTACCAGTCCTTACCCGAAGCAGGAGACGAAGACCGCCCGAAATTGGTAATGATTATTGATGAGGCTCATTTGGTTTTCAAAGAAGCGAGTAAAGCCTTGTTAGATCAGATCGAATCCGTTGTTAAGCTAATTCGCTCCAAAGGAGTCGGTATTTATTTCTGCACGCAAAATCCGCAGGATATTCCCGCTGCCGTCTTGAGTCAGCTTGGTTTGAAGATTCAACACGCATTACGGGCGTTTACGGCAAAAGATCGCAAGGCCATTAAATTAGCCGCCGATAATTATCCCTTATCTGACTATTACGAAACGAGCGAAGTATTGACTCAACTCGGAATTGGTGAAGCACTCATTTCCGCCTTGAACGAGAAAGGAATACCTACACCGTTAGTTCAAACGTATATGTGTCCGCCTCGCTCCCGGATGGACGTTCTTTCCGAGAAAGAGATTGACGACGTAGTGGCAAAATCTAAAATTGCCGCCGAATATAAC
>JBLHXN010000173.1:0-6354 GCA_047630355.1 Spirosomataceae bacterium
TTCATGGAAGAAATGAAACTCTTTTTGGTGAATACCATCGGAGTGACTGCTCCAATTACTGGAACAAATGCCTTGGCGGGAATTCAGGAAGCGATGCAACACGAGAACATGGACTTCTACGATGACCACGCTTACTGGGATCATCCGCAATTTCCGGGTTCGGGTTTTGATCCAAACAACTTTTTGATTGATAATCAATCACTTACGAACAGTAACAGCTACAGTTCAATTACGAATGCCTTTTCCGGAATTCATAAATCTGACAAACCGCTAACTATTAGTGAATACAACAACGGGTTCCCGAATATTTACCGAGCCGAAATGATTCCGGCAATGGCGGCCTATGGATCGTTCCACGGCATGGACGGCGTGATGTTCTTT
Source organism: Spirosomataceae bacterium (assembly GCA_047630355.1). Classification (GTDB taxonomy): domain Bacteria; phylum Bacteroidota; class Bacteroidia; order Cytophagales; family Spirosomataceae; genus JANQUM01. Next base: position 382 of record JBLHXN010000173.1, read on the forward strand.
GATTATAATTCTGAAGCTGATAACTCTTGGAATGCTGATTTCGTCAACGGTTTTTTCTCCATTCATAAAGACCACTCCGTAATGGGACTTTTCCCGTCTGCGGCGTACGCATACCGCAATGGTTTGATTCAGGAAGCCACGCCATTTTTGGTCAATTATTCGGAAAAGGATATTTACTTTTCGCACGAAAAAGATAATAACAGTCGCTGGGGGAAGTACACCCCTTATGATAAAAGTATTCAATATTCGCAATCGCTGCAAGTAGGAAGTTACCGCGACGCTCAGGGGGTTTCGGCTCAAACATTGCCGACTCCACAAAGCGGAACTCACATCACTTCAACTAACGAAACGGTTTTAAATACCACGAATAGTTTCTTGAAAACCGCTACGCCGAAATATATTTCGATAGCGGGAGACTTTACAAAAAACGCTAACCAAACAGCGGGAGATTTAACGCTCGTTTCGGGAAGTGATCACGGTTCTATTACGTGGCTTTCGTTAACAAATCAAGGCTTGAGTGAATCTGACACAACACTTCTTTCTGTTTCCTCCCGAATTCAGAATACAGGTATGACTTGGAATGGGGCGAATACAACCGTTACAAACTGGGGGAGCAGTCCAACTCAACTGTTGCCGTTATTAACAACCCTTCGCGTAAATAGTGATGCTCCGGCGATTCGTTTACATTTACTTTCGGTAACCGGAAGCCCAATTTCGTCCAAAGTTATTTCGCCCGTTTCATCGGGAGTGTTTGAGATTACAGTAAATCAAGCCGTTGACAAAACAATGTGGTACGCTCTGCAAGCAGTTGAACAGGGTGCGACAGTGTTAGCCGCCGAAGCTACAAGTGGAGAAGTTGCGTTATTTGTTTACCCAAACCCAACGCGAGATTCTATCACTGTTGGTTTTGAAATAGATTTACCCAAAACTGTTGAAATAGGCATTTTTGATAACTCGGGTCGTGAACAACTTAAGTTCTGGAAAACTTACCAAACGGCAGGAGCGAAGCAAGAAATCCTTACGTTGAATGGACTTTCGAGCGGAGCGTACACTATTCGCTTGAATAACCAGGCTGCGAGGATTGTGTTGGAGTAGGGTAGTGTAAAAACCGAGTTTATAGAAAGTAATATACCAACAAGTTCGCTGTTGTAACGGGTTTGGGCTTCGATAAATTCAGCCGGACAGCAACGGGTGTACAATGACTTTTTTGTTAAACAGGAAGTTATTTGGCTTGGCACTAAAGAGGGTGCCAGCTTGAGCCCGTCGAAGGTAGTCTCGTTAAAAAAACGCTGTATGTTTTCTAATAACTATTCTAAAAATAGTAAAATACATTATAATGAATCAAATCCTCAAATCTGCTTATAATCCAGACGATTTCCGTAAACAAGCTCATGGCTTAGTAGATCAATTGGCGGATTATCTCGAAAAGATACAATTTCAGCCGAATGATGTTTTGGCGATTCCGTTTGAAGAACCTGAATCAACGTACGAATTTTGGAAGGAAGATTACGAACAAAAAGACGGCGGTATTTCAGACTTCTACGAAAAAGTAATTGATAAATCCGTTCATATTCATCATCCACTTTATATGGGTCATCAGGTTTCGCCGCCGCTGCCACTCGTTGCGGCAACTTCTATGCTGACGGCGTTGCTGAATAATGGCATGGCGGTGTACGAAATGGGCTTGGTGTCTAATCCTCTGGAGCGAATAATTTCGGAAATTCTCACTGAAAGAATTGGTTACGGAAAAGAAGCGGGCGGTTTGCTTACTTCGGGCGGAACGTTGGCAAACTTGACGGCTCTGCTTGCCGCGAGAGCAAATAAAACTAAGGTTTGGGGCGAAGGAAGCGATAAAAAATTAGCCGTCATGGTTTCAGAAGAAGCTCATTACTGCATTGACCGAGCTGCCCGAATTATGGGAATGGGATCGGAGGGAATCATCAAAATTCCGTCGAATGAGAAATTTCAGCTACGGGCAGAATTACTCGAAGAATACTTAAAAATTGCGGAGGAAAAAGGCTTTCAGGTTATTTGCATCGTGGGAAGTGCGTGTTCAACTTCAACCGGAAGTTACGACGACTTAAACGCAATCGCTGATTTTGCCGAAAAGTACAGTATTTGGTTTCACGTAGACGGAGCTCACGGAGCGGCGGTGGTTTTCTCGGAAAAATACAGACACCTCGTTAGCGGACTTCGGCGGGCAGATTCCGTGACTTTAGATTGGCACAAAATGTTGATGGTTCCGGCGTTGGCAACATCAGTGACTTTTAAACGAAATGCTGATTCGTACCGAACGTTTCAACAAAAAGCTCAGTACTTATGGGATAATCAGGAGTCGGAAGACTGGTTTAATTCGGGGAAACGGACGTTTGAATGTACGAAACTCATGATGAGCGTAAAAATTTACAGTATTATCAAAATGTACGGAGAAGAAGTATTCACCGAAAACGTGAATTCCCTCTACAATTTAGCTCGCACCTTTTCTCAAATGATTCAGAAAGAATCCAATTTTGGATTGGCGGTTACTCCACAAAGTAATATTGTCTGCTTTCGATGGGTAAAAGGAGCGGAGAACAACCTGAATGAATTGAATTCAACAATCCGTAAACATTTGTTGACAACTGGGCGATTTTATGTTGTACAAACTACACTAAATAATGAAGTTTATTTGCGGGTTTCGTTGATGAACGCTCTAACAACGGAAGCGGATTTAAGGGAATTGTTGAAAGAAATAGGGGAGATTGCTTCTGCAATTAACAAATGATAAGAAAAAAAGTCAGCCTGAGCTTGTCGAAGTCCACGAAGAGCGAGTTTGTTACTGTTCGGGAATGCCTTGGCTCAGGCTGACAAAGAAAATTAAAGACTATTAAGCTACTTTAAGTACCATTTTTCCGGTATTAGCTCCGCTAAATAGTTTCATTAATGTTTCCTGAAAGGCTTTTACGCCACCTTCTTCTACGTGGTAATTAGCGTTTAATTTGCCGGCTGCAATCCATCCGCCCATTTCCTTGGCGGCTTTTCCGTAATTAGCAGCGTTGTCAAATACTACAATTCCTTCCATTCTGGCACGATTTACCAATAAAGAAAGGTAGTTTTTCGGACCTTCTGATTCCGTTGCGTTATATTGAGAAATTGCCCCACAAATAACAATACGGGCTCTTTTGTTGATAAGTGTCAACATGGTATCTAATATCTCACCACCTACGTTATCGAAATAGACATCAACTCCGCTGGGGCAGGCTTTTGCAATACCTTTGCGTAAACCATCTTCTTTGTAATCTACGCAAGCATCGAAGCCTAATTCGTTGACTACGTAATCGCACTTGTCTTTTCCTCCGGCAATTCCGACTACGCGGCAACCTTTAATTTTGGCAATTTGTCCAACAACACTTCCGACAGAGCCCGCTGCTCCCGAAACTACTACGGTTTCGCCTTCTTTAGGTTGTCCGGTGTCTAAAATTCCGAAGTATGCTGTCATTCCTGACATTCCGAGCGTACCGAGGTAAACTGGTAAATCAACGAACGATGTGTCAACCTTAACTAAATCTGTAGCGGGTAAAGCTGCGTATTCTTGAACGCCTACGTTTCCGGTCACAAGATCACCTTTCTTAAATTTATCGTCTTTAGATTCTACTACTTCCCCCGCACCCAAGGCACGCATTACATCACCGATTTCAACGGGTTTGATATAACTGCGGCTGGTGTTCATCCAACCACGCATAGCGGGATCAATTGATAAATAATGCGTTTTTATTAATACTTCACCATCGTTCAGTTCTTGCAATTCAGATTCTTCGATTTTCCAGCATTCATCCGTCGGTTCTCCCACAGGACGCTTCATAAGTTTAACTTGTGTGTTTTGCATAATATTGAGTTATAGTTTGATGAAACGGTGTTCATTCTCTTAAAGAAGAGAATGCAAATACGTTTTTGTTTGAAGATAAGCCAAATTCTTTTGTGATTTTGTCGACAACTATTCTCTGGGAGAGAAAAGCTGTGAGGAAGAAAATAATATCTATTTGCTTATTAATATTTCTTGGTTCAAGTGTTTTTGCTCAGGAAGGCGTAGTTTCTCAGAATATTCAGGTGGGTGTTGAAGTTCCTAATTTCGAAATACAGGTTTTGACCAGTGAAGGTTCTGTAATGACGAACATACGGGATTACCGCGGAAGGTTAGTCATTCTGGAATTTTGGGCAACTTACTGCGGACCTTGGTTGCCAGCAGCAATGTAAATGATACCGCCTTAGTTCCGTATTCTTTAGAGGACAATAGTTTTTATAAAGTAATTACCTCGCCGCAAGCGGAGGGAATTCAATCGCAGGTGAATAAAAAAGCATCAAACGAATACGAGTTCATAAACTGCACCGTACCAATGATGTATCAGTCTCTTTACCAAACAACTCTAAAAGTTACTGATGAGCGGCCTTGTCTTGAAGTAACCCAATAAACTAAGTATTTGCTTCAGGGAAATTACCAGTATTGTATGAAGCTTAAAGTTCCGCAGAAGCAAGAAAGTAACATAGGGTTAATTGTAATGAAGCACCTGGAGGAGTTTTTTATCAAACCCCAAAATGAAGTGCGGATTCGTAATGTATATGCACTCGTGATTAGTAAGTCAGACTCACTTTACACTGACTCGCCTTCAACTTCGCCAGAAGGAAATATGAGTATAAAACAATTCATATCTTTATTGTGGGAAACGCGATTGGTAGATAAACCCATAGTGAACGATAGTGGATTGCCAGATGATACCATTGTGAATATAGAAATCCCAACGCAGGTTTATCAGGTAGATGAGCGTTTGGCAAGTATTGGAATGTGGTTAGAATTCAAAGTTAAAAGAAACGGACTGCCTGATTTTGCACGAAGATGTGCCATCGTCCTGAACATCAACTTGGTAAGTTATCACGTGTATCAAACAAACATTTCTATATTCTTTTGTGAATTTGGATAAAATGACTATTTTTGCACCCCGTATAAAATTCGAGATAATTATTTAATCATATATAGCAATGGCTAAGAAAGGAAATCGTGTACAGGTAATTCTTCAGTGCACCGAGCATAAGGAGACCGGAATGCCGGGCATGTCACGTTACATCACCACCAAAAATCGTAAAAATACGACAACTCGTTTAGAGTTGAAGAAGTATAATCCTTATTTAAGAAAGGTTACCCTTCACAAAGAAATTAAATAAATTTGCTGAGCTAACTAATGTTAATCAGCCAAACCTTAAATAATACTGAATCATGGCAAAGAAAGTAGTAGCCGGGTACCGCGATAAATCTGCGGCCAAAAGTTATGCAAAAGTTATAAAAGCAATCAAGTCTCCAAAGACGGGTGCTTACTCTTTTAAAGAAGAAATGGTATTGGCTGACAATGTTCAGGCAAAATTGAAGAACTAAATCTTAGTTCACACAAGAATTTACCTTGAAGCTCTTCGTCTTATGGCGAAGAGCTTTCTTTTTTTCGAGGTTTTATATTTACTTTTACCTTTGAAAATTTCTAAAAATGCCGAAAACCAAGAAGGTTCAGAATTCTCTTACCATAATGACTGAAATGATTATGCCTAATGATACAAATTCGTTAGGTAATCTGATGGGTGGTAATTTGTTACGAATGATGGATGTGGTAGGAGCAATCTGTGCCCAAAAGCATAGTAACCGCATTGTGGTAACGGCTTCGGTGGATAATGTTTCGTTCAAGAAATCAATCCCGCTCGGATATGTTGTTACTTTGGAAGCTCAGATTACCCGAAGTTTTAATTCGTCAATGGAAGTAATGGTGAATGTTTTTTCCGAAAATATTCCTGCCGGAACAAAGGAAAATACCAACAACGCTTTTCTAACTTTTGTTGCCGTAGATCAATCTGGTCGTCCAATTGAAGTTCCTGAATTATTGCCGGAAGGAAAGGAAGAAACCGAACTGTTTGAAGGGGCTTTACGCCGTCGGCAATTACGTTTGGTACTCGCCG
>JBLHXN010000174.1:0-6307 GCA_047630355.1 Spirosomataceae bacterium
GCGAAAAACGTTTTACTTTTTGACGAATTTATTGTTCGGGAAATAGACGCAAAACGCATTAATCGAAGCCAATTCAAAGGTGGCAAAAAACTAATTCGGTTGCACGGACATTGTCAGCAGAAGGCTGTTGGTTCACTCGTTCCCACAAAAAAAATGCTATCACTTCCTGAAGGTTACACTGTTCAATTAATTCCGAGCGGATGCTGCGGAATGGCGGGCTCATTCGGTTACGAAAAAGAACATTACGACCTTTCGATGCAAATCGGAGAATTGGTACTTTTCCCAACCGTTCGGGCACAAGAAGAGGACACAATAATTGCCGCTCCCGGCACAAGTTGCCGCCACCAAATCCACGACGGAACGGGTAGGAAAGCATTGCATCCAATCGAGATTTTGTGGGAGGCGTTGAAAAAATAAATTTGAGAAATAACCCATAGACTTGTACATGCTTGACTGCAGAAAAGTTTGCAAAAGTTTGCAAACTTTTCTGAACCTTCCCCACACTTTTGGAGTTTGCGTTTTTTACATATTTGCTACAATGATCGAGACAATACTTACGCTGGAACTTACTACCACCCAAGATGACCGACCAGTTTTTGTATCGGGTAACTTTTGCAATTGGTACCCTGACTTGAAAGAATTTCAGATGCAAAAAGTTACTGACGGCAAGTACCGTTTACAGTTTCCCGCTGATGTACTACTAAAATATCCTAAAGTAGAGTACAAATATACTCGTGGTGGTTGGGACCACGCCGAAATTGATCAGTTTGGAAATAAGTCGGTTAACCGAGTGACAGAACTCTCAAACGAACTGATTGAGGATAAGGTACTTTATTGGAGAAACGCTGGTTCAACGGCGTATCTTAAACGCCTGCTACCCGAAATACAGGTTATAGACGAAGAGTTTGCCATGCCACAACTCGGTACGCATCGAAAAATAAATATTTTACTACCCGCTGATTATAAAGAAGATATTACAAAAAGCTATCCGGTGATATACATGCAGGACGCTCAAAATCTTTTTGGCGATGGCTCCCCCTACGGAAATTGGGAAATTGACAAACGGCTATCTCTTCTTAAAAACCAAGGCTTTGGTGATGTTATCGTGGTGGCACTTGACCACGGCGATAAAACCCGGTACGCCGAATACTCACCTTACAAACATCCAAACCGCGGAAAAGGCAATGGAATGCGGTACGCCAACTTCATTGTCCGTAATCTGAAACCATACATTGACACGCACTTCAGGACTAAACCTGAACGTCAATTTACTGGCATTGGAGGCAGCTCGATGGGCGGGTTGATTAGTATCTACTCCGGGTTTATGTACCCCGAAACTTTCGGACGTTTGATGGTACTATCGCCTTCACTTTGGGTATCATCACGCATATATTTTGATGCCGTTGAATTTTTCAATCCACTCGATACTAAAATCTATCTGTACGGCGGCGGAAAAGAAAGCAAGTACATGATTCCTAATATTGAAAAGCTAAAGAAAACGATAGAAAGCCAAGGCTTTGATGCTGAAAAAATTCAAATAAAACTTTCCCTTGATCCGAAAGGTAAGCATAACGAAAAGCGTTGGGGAGAAGAGTTTCCGAAGGCGATGAAGTGGTTGTTCTTTGATTGAGATAATGCAGAAGAATTACCAGATTTCGACTTTTATAAATTTTGTAAATTTGTAAAAAACAACGTATAAAAACGGTAACCAACAGCAACGAGATAGACGGTAACTTCCTCAAAAAGATTCAAAGCCTCTACGCAAATAAAAGGGTGAAGATTACAATTGAAGAGATCAAAATCTTTGATGAAATGAGCGGGAAGGAACACTTGGAAACGAATGCAGGAAAAGTATCCTCCAAAAGTCATTTCAAAAGACATTGACCTTTCAGAACTCGCTAATGAAATGAATCTATGATTTACTTCGATACTGATTTCTTAATTCATTTTCTTGTTGTCCAAGATAAAGAGAAACACAAGTTTGTAAAAAGGTCGATAAGAAAATCAATTGAGAACAACGAGTTTTTCAGAATACATCAGAGCAAAAGAAATTGGCTTGAAAATTGGTCTCGACAATATCAACGACTGCCTCCATACTTCCATTGCCGAATCACGCTGTGACGAACTTTATACGTTCAACAAAAAGGACTTCGAGCGTATTAAGTCATCTACTGAATTAAAGATTCGTCTGTTTTAAACGTAACTACTTCCATATAAAATGAAAACTCTCATTTGCCCTGACAAATTCAAAGGCTCACTAACGGCAATAGAAGTAGCGAGAGCAGTTAAAGAAGGTTTACCAAATCACTTTCGAACTACGCTCATTCCGATGGCTGATGGCGGCGAAGGCTCGCTGGAAGTAGTTGCAGATAATTTAGAAGGCAAATGGATATACGTCACCGTAAATGACCCATTATTCCGACCTATTTCCGCGAAATACTTTTTGAGTGAGGAAACTGCTTACGTCGAAATGGCGAAGGCATCAGGTTATGAACTACTGACTGACGAAGAACGTGACTGTACCAAAACAACCACTTTCGGAACGGGAGAACTCATTCGGAATGCTATAAATCAAGGAGCAAAATCAATCTATTTATTTGTTGGCGGAAGTGCAACCAACGACGGCGGCATGGGCGTTGCGGTAGCTTTGGGTTACAAGTTTTTAGACAAATCAGAAAACGAATTATCGCCGATTGGTGAAAATCTGATTCATATTCACGAAATCTGTTTACCCGAAAGATCACTCGCTAACGTTAAATTCACGGTCGTCTGTGACGTTACCAATCCCTTCTACGGTTCAAACGGAGCAGCTCATGTTTACGCCGCCCAAAAAGGAGCAAATGAAAAGCAGATTCTCGAACTAGACGAGGGTTTAGAAAATCTTACAAAAATCATAAAGCAACAATTCGGTATTGACTTGCAGAAACTGCCCGGAGCGGGAGCAGCCGGCGGACTTGGTGGCGGAGCAATCGCATTTCTTAACGCCACGGTAAAGTCAGGCACAAAAACATTGATTGAAATTACAAAACTTGAAGAAAAAATTAAGTCAAGCGATTTAATTATTACGGGTGAAGGAAAGGTAGATAAACAGAGCGTCAGCGGAAAACTCATCGACGGAATTTGTGGAATAGCCCGAACCAATAACGTTCCCGTGTGGATTATCTGCGGAATTTCCGAAATTTCACAAACTGATTTAGCAAGTTTAGGTGTAGCAAAAGTTGTAGAACTGGTGAACGAAGAAACACCTTCTGATTACGCCATTCAACACGCTAAGATATTGATAGAAAGGCGAATAAGAACATACTTTAAAGAATAAGCCTTTACAGTTTAATCAAGTCCTACCGTCCAAAATCATCCTGAACCCGTACAATATCGTCTTCATCAGACGGGTTTTCAGCATCTTCGTGTTGCCAGATTTCAGCTACAATTCCGAAACCATCCGTTCCTACTAAACGGTGACGCTCACCACACTTGAGTTTCACTACATCACCAATTTCTAAGTGCTGTAAATCGGCTTGCTCATCAGTATCTGATTTTACGACTCCGGCTACGCCGCCAATAAGTTTCCAAATTTCGGAACGACGGTGATGGTATTGCCATGATAACCTTTGCTCAGGAGCTACTACCAATATCTTTGGGCTCAACTTCCCGAATCCTGCAAAATCTTCCACGGAATATTCAGAGAAAAACTTATTGATAAATTGATCTGATTGGCTCTCGTCCAATACAAAAAAACCTCCCCACGGGCGGCTCTGATCCGTTGTAGCTACGGTAAAATTTTGCTCTTTGAGAAATGCCGAAACGGAAGCGAAAACGTCTTTCCGCGAAGTATCTTTTTGTGTATTCATGCCGTAAGTTTTCGTAAATATAGGACTGATTTTCAAAAACCCAAGTCTGCCCCGCTAAGCATTATTTTTTTAGTACAGCTTTGCTGAAAATATAATCAGGAATAACGGAGTTCAGTTGTATAGATTCCATGATAAAATCAGTGCCATTTCCTGCTTTCAACACATCTTTATGGTTCACTTTCTTCGGAAACCACCACCCGTCCACTTTTTCAACGTTCGCGTACACAACCCTTTTTGATAATTGCCCGCTTTTGGCGTAGAGTTCTTCTTTTAGCGGTACGTAATGTTCCTGATCAATCCAGGTTTTGCGTACGTAGCATCATTCACTTTTGCATTGAGTTCAAGTACCCAGCTTTTTCGTCCGGCAATCGTTTCTTCATCCATTACTTTTGCATTATACATTTCTGTCAATTTACGGTCTTCCATTACGTCTTCGTATGACATATCCGAACCCATAACAGATTGCCGCAACATATGACCGCTGAGTTGAATGGTACGGTCTGAAGACGGCGAATAAATCCAGAGCATATCATCAAGTTTAAGCATTTTTGTTCCTTTCTCACGTTCGGGTGAAAGGTATTCGGTGAATGATTTTTTATCGCCTTCGGTGTAACTCTTTGAGCTAACCGTTCTGCTTCCCCGACGCCCGTTGATTATCATTTTTGATGTAACGATACGGGTTTTTGCGTTCATATTTTTATCCACTTTTTGTAAAATACCAATCGCATCAGGGTAATCATTTCCCGAAAATGTGAACGCTGTAAATAGCATACTTAGTCGCTCCTTATGAAGCCAAGTGATTAATTTTATTTGGATTTTATTTTAGATTTTCAGGTTGGCTTAATTCTCAGATTGTAGAAAAGGGAGCTGAAATTGAGCCAAGAAATAAGCTCTTGGCTCAATTTCTTCATTAGTTTCTTCCAATTCCACGCCGTTGCGGACAATAGTGCATTTGAATGCGGCGATTTCGCTCCCATCAAATAGTTTTGTGCCATTCTGAAATGTGCTTTTAGATATCCAATAACTGGCTTTATGGCGGCCCTTCGCCTAAACTTCTTTCGCTTCTTTCTTTTTTTTGTAAGCTGAGTCTGACTTTCTTGGCTTGGCTGGCGTATTAACTGTTACGTCGAACTTACTTTTGGTTTTTCCGCCCCTGTCACAAACTACTTCATCGGGCAAATATCCGAAATTGTCTTTTATTTGTTGCAGTAATGGGTCAATCGTGTTGCCACCATACGGGTTTCCCCCGAAGCCCCTGACCCCCAAGATAACCAACGAGGTGGGGCGGAGTAATAACCCAACCTTGTTGCCAAACTCGTAGGGCTTATGCGGTTTGCCTTTAGCGATGCATTGTGTGAAAGGCTTGTGAAGGCTATATGTCTTGTTTTTATCGGTACGCTTTTGGTTGATTACTTTCTGATAAAGTTCGAGTTGTGGGGCATAGAGTTGAAAAATATGCCGGGGTAATTGCCGCCCTAACTCCCGGATAAGCCCTCCGGCGAGGGTCCGTAGTTTTTTCTGTGCCGCTACCGCTTTTTTTCTGCGTTTGGGGCGTTTGCCGTTGAAGGTAGCTTGAAGTAGTTGTTTAGAAATACATTTATAATTTTGTCGCTGCCGGATACCGTATTCCTCGGCAATGGCGTTGTGTGTATCAATCACTTTTTTAGCAAGTTTTGCATCGGTAGGAAACGTCGTATTGTTTTCTTGCACCGTCGTATCGGACAAAACCTGTTTGCCCCGACCATCTTTGCCGTGCAAATCTTTAGAAATACATTTATAGTTTTGTCGCTGCCGGATACCGTGTTCCTCGGCAATGGCGTTGTATGTATCAATCACTTTTTTAGCAAGTTTTGCATCGGTAGGAAACGTCGTATTGTTTTCTTGCACCGTCGTATCGGACAAAACCTGTTTGCCCCGACCATCTTTGCCGTGCAAATCTACGGAATGGGCAAAAACCTTTTCTACTCCTTGATTGCCTAAGCGTTTTCGAAAATGAACAAAGCCGCTCGGGTCACAGGGAAAATGGTGTTCAAAGTAAGCGTAACCACAGAAATGCTGCATATAAGGATTCATGATCCAAGCACTAACCAGCGTTTCGTCGCCAAGGTTGTAGAGTTGCTTTAAGAGCAGCGAGCCAATCATTAGCCGTAAGGGCCGAGGGTTTGCCAGTAGTAGAGTACAACGTTGAAAATTCATTTTCAAAATAATTCCAATCTATCTTTTTAGCTAAAAGAACCAGTTCGTGCGATGGGTCGATGAAGTCAGCTAAAAGCGGACGAAATAAGTCTTTTTGGGATTGGGACGGCAACTTTCCCAACATAAATCACAAGGCTTATGCACTAAATTAACACTTTCCTTGCAAATAGTGTCAACAAAAAAAACAAATCACCCACATAATAAACTCAATATCATAGGTTTATGAAGTAAAGAAGGAGATACTAGTTAGTAGAGAATATAGT
>JBLHXN010000175.1:0-6276 GCA_047630355.1 Spirosomataceae bacterium
TGCAACTTTAAATAAAAAGCATTTTGAAAGAGTTGATGAGCTTGAAATTGTAAAATAATTAGTCAATGCCGTTTATGGATAAGCTAAGAAAAGTATACATCTACTCTTTAGCACTAAGCTTTTTTTTAATCCTCATCACAATACTTTGTTTTGAGTTGAAATCTCAAAACAGTTTCTTCTTTAGTTATTTATTTGGGTATTCACTTTGGTTAATCATTATTTTACTATTGATACTAATAATAGGAGTAAGCTTAAGCGATGATAAAATTTACGAAATAAAACAATCAAAATGGGTTGCTTTAAGTACAATCATATTCTTCTTTGCTACTTGGGTCGTCGGTGAAATCGTGAAACATTTTAAACCCTTCTAATTTTAAAAATCATGCCCCAAAGAATCGCCCACATCGCATTAGTAGTCAGAGATTACGACGAAGCGATTGACTTCTACGTAAATAAACTGGATTTCGTGTTGTTAGAAGATACCAAACTAAGCGAAGAAAAGCGTTGGGTGATGGTCGCTCCAAACGGTGCGAAAGAATGCTCCTTATTATTGGCAAAAGCCGCCGACGAAACAAGCCGCAAGTATCGGAAATCAAACCAGAGGACGAGTTTTCTTGTTTCTTTTTACAGACGATTTTCAGCGGGACTACAACAAACTAATTGAACGAAACATTAACTTTATACGTCCGCCGCAAGAATTTGATTACGGAAAAGTTGCCGTTTTTGAAGATTTATACGGAAATTTATGGGATTTATTAGAACCAGACGAAAACAACAAAGGATTGATGAAGTAGCAGGGACGAATCAATATTCGCCTGATAACAAAGTATTCACCCCAGAAAAAGAAAGGGCGGAAAGTTTTTCACCCTAACCACAACATATATGAACAGACGAAAAGCACTAAAAAATGTAGCATTGACCTTCGGAACGGCACTTTCGCTTCCGGCTTGGGCAAACGCATGGACACCCGAATCGCTTCCTGCTACCACAAATTTCAAAACCGCCGAATCAGAGTTATTGAATCAGCTCGTAGAAGCACTCATCCCGAAAACGGATACTCCCGGAGCGGGTGAAATGGGCATTGACAAATTCGTAATGGTGATGGTAAACGACTGCACGCCAGATAATCAGCGAAGTACTTTCATGACGCAACTCAGCTTAGTTGATGCCTTCGCCAAAGAGAAATACAGCAAATTATTTACTAACCTTTCCGCTAAGGAAAAAACCGAAACCCTCGGATTGATTAGCGTAGATGAAGCTCCTGAGTGGAAAACCTTCTTCGGAACGCTGAAACGTTACACCGTACAAGGCTACCAAACTTCCGAATACGTGATGTACAAAAATGGTTTCCAGTTCGCTCCCGGTTTTTACAACGGTTGCGTTGATCTCGAAGCTTAATTTAAAACATTCAACCTAAATCGGACATCGAAAACCCGAAATCAAAAATCTGACATGACTTATCTAAATATAAATTCAGTTAAAAAACGCAAGTTCGATGCTATCGTTGTCGGTTCAGGAATGAGCGGCGGATGGGCGGCAAAAGAGTTTGCCGATAAAGGTTTCAAAACGCTCATTTTAGAACGCGGGAAAAAAGCCGAACACATCATAGACTATCCCACCACGAATCTCCAACCGTGGGAACTCGAACACCGCGGACGAATGCCTGATAAAGTTCGGGAGGAAAACCCGATTGCAGCAAGTTGTTATAATTTCCACGAAGGAGCGGCTCACTTTTTCATGAAAGATGATGAGCAACCTTACGTACAGGAAAGCCCATTTCAGTGGATTCGCGGAAATCAAGTTGGGGGAAAGTCATTACTCTGGGCACGCCAAACGCAGCGTTGGAGTAAATATGATTTTGAAGGCCCGGCCCGTGACGGGTTCGCCGTAGAATGGCCAATCGGTTACGATGATATTGCTCCGTGGTACGATTACGTAGAGAATTTCGTCGGAATTTCGGGAAATAAAGACGGACTCGATAGCTTGCCAGACGGCGACTTTCTGCCTCCACACGAGCAGAATTGCGTAGAAAAACACTTTTCTGATTCATTAAGTAAAAATTTTAACGACCGACATAGTATCATCGGGCGTTGTGCTCATATTACAGAACCTCGCCAGATTCATTACGATCAAGGACGAGCAAAATGTCAGCACCGCACTATTTGTGAGCGTGGCTGTCCGTTCGGCGGTTATTTTGCCGCCAATTCATCCACTATTCCGTGGGCGTTGAAAACGGGTAATGCCACATTAATGCCAAATTCGGTGGTGCATTCGCTGATCTACGACGACAAAAAGCAAAAAGCAGTTGGGGTTCGGGTAATTGATTCCGAAACCATGAAAATGACGGAATACTTCGCCGATGTAATTTTCATGAATGCTTCTGCGTTGGCTACAAATCACATTTTATTGAACTCGAAGTCTGATCGTTTTCCTCAAGGTTTGGGAAATGATAATGGATTGATGGGTAAATACGTGGCATTCCATAATTATCGGGCGGTAATCAGTGCCGAGTACGAGGGATTCATGGATAAAAAGACCGCCGGAAAGCGTCCGAACAGCAGTTATGTTCCACGTTTCCGCAACGTTTACAAACAAGAAACCGATTTCCTTCGTGGTTACGCGGCGGGTTTTCAAGCATCACGGAATCCACAAAGCAACTACGACGGCGTGGGCGAAAATTTAAAAAACAACCTTGCTCAAGAAAAATGGGGACCATGGCGGGTTGGCTCACACATGATGGGCGAAACAATTCCCAAGGAAGAAAGCCACGTCCGTCTTGATCAAGGTTTAGTTGATAAGTACGGAATCCCGCAACTGAGCATCAATGTCAAATACGATAACAATGACGAAAAGATGATTCAGGATTTCAAAGAGCAGTTTACCGAAATGTACGAAAAGGCAGGATTCACTAATATCAAAGCGGGCGAAAACGGGCGGATTCCCGGCAACGATATTCACGAAATGGGTGGCATAAGAATGGGCAAAGACCCGAAAACATCACTGCTTAATGAATGGAATCAATTGCACGCCTGCAAGAATGTTTTTGTAACTGATGGAGCATGTATGACTTCCACTTCAACGCAGAACCCATCATTAACTTATATGGCCCTCACCGCTCGTGCTACAGATTACGCTATGAAAGAAATGAAGAAAGGGAATTTATAAATCATCTTCAAACCTGTAAGGTTTCAAAACTTTGCAGGTTTATTATCGTATTGAAAGTCATAAATGAAACGCTATTGCTTAGCCCTTGATCTCGTACCCGATGAAAAACTCATCGCCGAATACGAGCAATATCACCAAGACATTTGGCCGGAGATAAAAACAAGCATATCTGATTCAGGAATTTTGAACATGGAGATTTACCGTATTCAAAACCACTTGTTTATGATTATGGAAACAGTCTTAGACTTTTCGTTTGAGCAAAAGTCTAAGGCTGACAGCAAAAATCCAAAAGTGCAAGAATGGGAAGAACTCATGTGGAAATATCAACAAGCCTTACCCAATACGCCCAAAGGCGAAAAGTGGCAATTAATGGATAAAATATTTGAGCTCACTAAGTAAAAATTGGGTAACAGAAACATATGCTTGTTACCCAATTTCTTTGGTACGTGTTGATACTCACTTGTATTTCTCTACTCTCGAATCATTGATTATACCCGCCCAATTCAGACCATAAGCAAAGTCATAGACATTACCCTCAGAGTCTGTATACGGGATCATATCTCTTGGTACATCTTCAAATTGCTTTTCCACCGTTACCATATCAGCGGGCATTTGGAACGGAAGCAAAGCTGACGGCTCAGCTTTTCCCGAAATGATTTCCATCAGAGCTTGGTCTTGTACTCCCATGTGTACTAATATCGCAGCGGCACTTTTCTCAATTTCTGAGAATACCATCGGCTTAGAAGCTTGTATTACCACAACAACGGGCTTATCGCCCATCTTCGCCTTGGTGGCATTTACCAAGTCCATATCAGTAGTATTGACGGTCTTGACCGTTTTACTCTTGTACGTTCTGTTGGTAAAGTTTTCTAATGGGCTTCCTCCCGCCAAACTGGTGTCTCTGGCCTCAGTAGCTGTGTAGGCCTTATACTGCAAGCTAATTGGCACGTAGCCATTTCCACCTTTTTTCAAGTCGGCACCATCATAACCTACGCCACCGTCTGGGCTTTCTATTCCTACTAAAGCAAAATCTGCGGCTTCGGGCGTATCTACTATTTCAAAGTAATTAGCTACTACTTCTAAGTTGAAAGGCGACTCTACTCTTTCGGAAGTTAAGTTCCCGAACCAGCCAGTGGTAGATGCCACAAAACGCTGCGGAACATATACTTTTTGTTTTTCCTTCATTGGAAGCGTACCCGCTTGGTTTTTAAGCATCACAATCGAACTAAGTTGGGCTTCAAACCCAGCTTTCATAAACTCAGGATTTCCCACAATCTCTTTGGTTTTTTCAACATCCAAGTACGGGTTTTCAAAAAGCCCCACTCTAAAAATGTTCTTAAGCAAACGCACTACCGAAGTCTCAAAACGCTCACGCATATATTCTTCTCCGTGTTCTTTAACACCTAATACGTAGGCTTCGATGATGGGCTTCATATCATTATTTCCACCAAATTGATCCATTCCTGCATCTATCGCTTTGTAGTGACGTTCAGCAACGGTTAGTGTTTCTACTCCCCACGGTTTACCTTCAAATTTCTCTATTGAACCGGCGTCACGTGTGATGCCCCAGTCGGTACATAATACGCCATCGTAGCCATATTTACCCCTGAGTACTTCTTCAATAAGGTATTTATTATAGCCATTTGCAACGGCCTCGCCTTCGCCCGAAGAAATGGTATAGTACGGCATCACCGCCGATGCCATTTTAGTTGCACCTTCTAATTTGAAAGCACCTTCGGTAAAAGTTTGTAAATGATCTTTAATATTCTTTCCCGGATAAACAGCGTAAGTACCGTAGCCAAAGTGACCGTCACGGCCGCCTTCTTCTGGGCCACCGCCGGGCCAGTGCTTAACCATCGCATTTACACTTTCAAAGCCCCAGCCTCCGCCGTTTGTTGACTGAAAACCATCTACATAAGCTCGTGCCAAGTCGGTTGCTAAATCAGGATCTTCTCCCATTGTACCGTTAAAGCGACTCCAACGTGGTTCAGTAGCTAAGTCTATCTGCGGAGACAACGCCGTGGCAATGCCCAACGCACGGTATTCTTTCGAGGCAATTTCTCCAAACTTTTTCATCATGGCAGGGTCAAAAGTAGCGGCTATTCCCAGAGCTTCTGGCCACATCGAAATGCTACCACCC
Organism: Spirosomataceae bacterium; assembly: GCA_047630355.1. Taxonomy (GTDB): domain Bacteria; phylum Bacteroidota; class Bacteroidia; order Cytophagales; family Spirosomataceae; genus JANQUM01. The sequence continues at coordinate 5,306 of JBLHXN010000175.1, forward strand.
GCACCTTCGTTATATTCTGTATTTGCATTACTTCTGTGTCTTGGGTCAGAGCTCGTATTAACCGGAATTCCTAAACCAATACTTTCAGCAAGAGACTGTGCTTTGTTATTCCATTGTGCGACTACTTCTGGGCTTTCAACGCTCGTGATTAGTACGTGCCTGAGGTTATCATCTGTTAAGAATTTCTTTTGATCGTCCGATAGGTCACTTGCAACGGCACCGCTTTCTTCAAAAGGTTTTCCGTTATAACTTGAACCCCTTATCCCAACAGCAGGAATAGCCTGATGGGCACTGTAAAGCATCAAACCGGCAATTTGCTCCTTGCTCATTTGCTTTGCCAAATCCTGAGCACGCTCGTCAACTGACAATCGCCAATCTTCGTAAGCATCTAATTTTCCGTTTTTGTTGAGGTCTTTGAAGGCATACCGATCTACCGTTAATAATGTTATGCCAGAAGCAGGGTCATAACCAAGGGTACTACCGCCGTTATTTTCGACCGCCGTAAAACCAGGTTTATTTTCCGAAGTGAATTTATCTCCGCAACTCATCATCGTGAGTGAGAATCCAAGTACGCATAAAAGAATATTTAATTTGTTCATTGTTAGGGTGTTTGTTGTATTACTTTCTTGATAAACCGTTCGAATACCGATTTAGTCAGCCTCACAAAAGAAAGAAAAAGACTTTTGAAATTTATGAAAATTATATAGTTTGGACTATTTATTCGACAATTGCCTTGAAAACAGCTGTAGTAACTAACTAGTTAAAAACTTGATGAAACCACTATCATGCCTTCTTTTCTCACTACTAATTCCCCTCCTTTCATCCGCCCAAACCACCGTTTTTGGGTCTGGAGTAAACGGTTACGAGTGCTACCGCATTCCCGCAATTATTGAAGTAAAAAGGGGATTATTAATTGCCTTCGCGGAAGGTCGCAGAAGCTCTTGTTCAGATTTCGGAGATGTGGATATTAT
>JBLHXN010000176.1:0-6142 GCA_047630355.1 Spirosomataceae bacterium
AAATGTTAGAGAGGGTCTGGCTAGGAACGCCCGCCGATATAACTTGATTTGACATTGTACATGATAAGAAGTTCTCGACTGTCGCTCGAACTGACAAACTACCACAGTCAATAAAGGAGGGTCTCGCTGGGAACGCCCGCCGTTACGCTCGAACTGACAGTAGAACCATTGTTAGTTCGAGTGTATTCCCTTTGTCAGTTCAACTGTCAGTTCGAGGGTAGTTCAGCTGTCAGTTCGAGCGACAGTCGAGAACAGTCACACGAGGGCAAATGTTAGAGGGTCTCGCTGGGACCGCCGGGCGGTCGAGAACAGTCATTTCACACAAAATCCTTATATTGAGACATTGAAGTCCACTGATGCTTAAAGAATACCACGTTTATATTTTGTTATGTTCGGATGGAACTTACTACACCGGTATGACTAGCAATCTTGAAAACCGAATGCATCAACATGATAATGCAGAATTCCCAAGGGCTTACACAGCGAGAAGAAGACCTTTGAAGCTCGAATTTACAGCCACATTCTCTCAAGTATATGATGCCATAGAATTTGAAAAACGAATTAAGAAGTGGTCTGGTCAAAAGAAAAAAGCATTAATAGAAGGAGATTTGGAGCGTTTAAAAGATTTGGCCCAATGTAGAAATCTAACAAACTATAAAGTTTTTATAGCGGAGTAAGTGAGACCGCCCGCCGCTACTCTCGACCTGACAGCATTCCATTGTCAGTTCGAGGACAGGACTATTGTCAGTTCGAGCGTAGTTCAACTGTCAGTTCGAGCGACAGTCGAGAACAGTCACACGAGGGCAAATATTAGAGGTACTTTTCGGGAACGTCCGCTGCTGTCGCTCGACTTAGTTAAACAAAATTCAGTTGAATATTAAGTTCATGAAATTTAAGCTTTGGAAAAACTTATCTCCATACTGGTGGAATCATGCTTATATGTCTGGAGGATATGCTAAGTTCGTTTTGAAGATTAGGAAGGCAAAAAGTAAGCATGTGTGACGATAGAATGTTTCCTGAGAAAGCACTTTGCTTTTTTATGTGGTGCACGGGTCTTTCGACCCTGCACATGTCCATTTAAGGTTATTTCCATTGAAAGTAATCCAAATTATTCGGAGGCTTTCTACCGAACAGTCTAAGATTTACTCGTTCGAATCGCCACTTTTACCCGTGTCGGGTCAAAAGACTCTAACGCCACTAAAATAAACAACACAATGTCCGTATTACGTTTGCAGTTGCCCACAGACCCACGCTGGGTAAATATTGTTGAGAATAACATAGAAGAGATTCTTTCTGACCATGCTTGGTGTGAGCAGAAAGCCGCCACCAATGCCATCACTATTGTCACCAATAACTCTGAATATCCAGACTTAGTGACAGACTTATTGGCACTTGCCAAAGAGGAAATTGAACACTTTCAGATGGTGCATGAACTAATCAAAAAAAGAGGACTTGTACTCGCCAGAGAGCGGAAAGACCCTTATGTGGGCGAATTGGCTCAATACATGAAAAGGAGTAGTAACGGTACTCGTGTTTCTGGTTTGGTAGAAAGGCTTCTATTTTCGGCTATGATAGAAGCTCGAAGCTGTGAGCGTTTCAAGGTGCTTTCCGAAAACATTGAAGACGAAGAGTTATCAACGTTTTACAGAGAATTAATGGAAAGCGAGGCGGGGCATTACACTACTTTCATCACGTATGCACGCAAATACGGGCATGGTATAGATGTTGAAACACGCTGGAGAGAGTGGTTAGCCTTTGAGTCAGAAGTCATCGCCAATTATGGCAAATCAGAGTCTATTCATGGGTAAACAAAACTATAAGAAAAGTACACTGACGATTTTAGTTATACAGTTCACGAGGCTAAAATAGCTCATTCACAGATTGTATCATGCGGCAGAGAATAAGGTTTTCCGCTTTACTACGCAAAAAGCCTTATTCTACACCTGTTGGTTGGAATAACCGACAGCACTCATAATATCTACCAACCATCTTCCGGGTCTCGGCGACCCCGCCTGCAATCGCTAAAAGGGTTTACAACCGCTGCATCAGCTTCTTCGTCATCACGCTTTTCCACTCGTAAAAATCGCCGTCAATGATGTGCTGTCGGGCTTGCCGGACGAGCCACAAGTAGAACGTAAGATTGTGCACGCTGCAAATCTGAGCGGCGAGCATTTCCTGGCATTTATTGAGGTGCTTCAAATACGCTTTTGAGTAAAACGTGCTGACGTAACCGCCCAATTCTTCGTCAATGGGGGAGAAGTCGTCTTCCCATTTTTTGTTGCGGATATTGATAATTCCTTGCGTGGTGAACATCATGCCGTTTCGGGCGTTTCGGGTCGGCATTACGCAATCAAACATATCCGTTCCGAGGGCAATTCCTTCCAGAATATTCTCCGGCGTTCCTACGCCCATCAAGTAGCGGGGTTTCTCTTCAGGTAAAATGTTATTCACCACTTCCAGCATGGCGTACATATCTTCGTGGGGTTCTCCAACCGATAAGCCGCCAATGGCGTTTCCGTCGCGGTTTTGTTCGGCAATAAACGTCGCGGACTGTTCCCGTAAATCTTTGTAGGTACTTCCCTGCACAATCGGGAAAAGTGCTTGGGTATGTCCGTATTTTCCTTCCGTTTCGTCAAAGCGTTTGATGCAACGCTTCAACCATCGGTGCGTTAAGTGCATCGAGTTTTCGGCGTATTTGTAATCAGAAGGGTAGGGAGGGCATTCGTCAAACGCCATGATAATATCCGCTCCGATGGTTCGCTGAATATCCATCACGCTTTCGGGCGTGAAAAGGTGTTTCGAGCCGTCAATGTGAGAGCTAAATTTTACGCCTTCTTCGGTTATTTTACGCATTTCTTTCAGCGAGAAAACCTGATACCCGCCGCTATCAGTCAGAATTGGGCGTTTCCAACCGCTGAAGCCGTGCAATCCACCTGTTCTTTCGAGAATATCAAGACCGGGTCGTAGATATAAATGGTAGGTATTCCCCAATATTATATCGGCGTTTACGTCGTTTTCAAGTTCGCGTTGATGCACACCCTTTACCGTTCCCGCCGTACCAACGGGCATAAATATGGGCGTTTGAATCTCTCCGTGATCTGTTGTTATTGTACCTGCCCGGGCTTTTGTGCCGGTATCTTTGGTATGAATAGTGAATTTCATGCGGTAAAGTTACGGTACTTTTTTTTCTTACCTACATCTTTGGATAAATCACTAATTATTACTATGTTTCGTAACGTCTTATCCCACATTAAACTTAAATGAATTTTATAATACGAACTATAAAAATTTCTGCCTGCCTGGGAAGTACCTTTTTTATCCTTTTACTGTCTTCGTGCTCCCCAAAAATTGCTTTTTCGCCGATGGATGGTGTTGAAAAGAGTTTTCATTTGCTCGACGATGACAATTACCGATTGCATTACGTTTCAATCGGTTCAAAGTACAATCAGCCGATTTTGTTTATTCACGGAGCTCCCGATAACTGGACAGCCTACGAGAACTTATTAGCCGACAAGGCCTTGCAGAACGATTTTCAAATGATTTCTGTGGATCGTCTTGGCTATGGTTCGTCCCGAAAAGGCAAACCGAAATTAGCTTCCATAGACGAGCAGGCAAGGTTAATTGTGAAAGCCTTGGAGTCAAATCAATCAGGAAAGAAGGCGATTGTAATCGGGCGTTCGTACGGTGCTCCAATTGCGGCAAAAATCACCGCTCAAAACCCTGATTTGGTGGAAAAGTTATTATTAATCTCACCCGTTATCAATCCCGATAAAGAAAAGTACTTTTGGTTTGCCTACGCCGCAAAGCATTGGGTTGTGAGTAGATTTCTTTCGTCAGATTTTAACATTGCCACAAAGGAGAAGTTTGCCCACGCCGCAGAACTCAGAAAAATGGAAAAAGATTGGGGGAAAATCGAGACGGACGTAACCGTTTTTCAAGGTGGAGAAGACTGGATTTCTGACATCGCCAACTTTGATTACGCTAAAAGACAGCTTAGGAAATTGGAGAAAAAAGAACGAAGCCACTTCATCTTTTTACCAAAGGCGGGCCACTCAATTAGTGAAACGCATCCTGAGTTGATTAAGAAAGCGATTTTAAAGAAATGAACATATTTTCGTTTATACGCACTGCTCTACTGCAAAAGAAGAAAGAACGAATCGAAAAAATTGGTTTAAAATAAGCACTTTGTGGTTGGTCTGTTGATTCTAATAGCTCACCCAATAATTTTCGGTCCATTTTGATTAATTGTCGAGACGAAAGCGTTGGTATTTATATCAACTTTATTAAACACTTTTTGCATGGCAATACTTACTTTCTCTGCCGTTTCTTTTCCTTCGCTAAACGCAAAAATAGACGGGCCAGCACCCGAAATACTGCAACCCAACGCCCCGGCTTCAAGAGCCGCGTTTTTTACATTAAAATATTCTGGAATTAGTATAGACCGGATCGGCTCAATGATAAAATCAACCATGGAACGACCAATCAGGGCGTAATCGCTTTGCATTAATCCAGCTATTAAACCCGCCACGTTTCCCATCTGGGAGATGGCATTTTTCAATTGAACTTCGTTACGCAGAATATAGCGGGCATCTTTTGTGTTTACCTCAATATCAGGATGTACAATAGTTACGTAGAGGTTTCCAGGAGTCGGGACTTTAAAAATGTCGAGGGGACTGTAACTTCTAACCACCACAAAGCCGCCGAGTAAAGCCGGAGCCACGTTATCTGCGTGGGCGGAGCCGCAGGCCACCCGTTCGCCTTCCATGGAGAAAGGGAGTAGTTTTTCGTTTGTCAAAGGCTTGCCTAATAATTGATTTGCCGCAAAAACTCCCGCTACCGAACTTGCCGAACTACTTCCTAATCCACTACCCAAAGGCATTTTTTTGTGTAACTCAACGTCAAAACCAGCCTGAGAACCAATACTTTTCAGATAACTGATGATTGGAACGGTGACGGTGTTTTTTTCGGGATCTAACGGGAGCTTTCCTTCGTCTCCGGTAATTTTTGTGATAATAATCTTATCGTCCTGGCGTTTTCTTAAAACCACTTCATCGCCGGGGTTGTCTACCGCTAATCCGAAAATATCAAAACCACAAGCCACATTAGCAACGGTTGCCGGGGCAAAAATCTTTATTGAATCCATCTTTTTTACTACGGTTAGCAAGCAATACTTTACCGCTGAAACTGACTCAGCGTAATAGAGCGACAAAACTAAGGTATTTTGCTTATTTGTTTCGAGTTAATGCCAGCTAAAGAAACTTCGCGTTCAAATTGATCCATCGTTCCGACGAGCGATTCAACTCAAGGCTTCAAAACAAAATCATTAATCATCCGAAACACTAATCCGTAAATTACGGCAACGGCAATAAAGAAAAAGCCGATGAAGAGTTGAGCGTCTGCGAGGGTCAGAAAGATAATTGTAGCTATCAAGCCGGACCAAAACTTCAGCCGTGCGTAGTTTCGCTGTGATTTACGGAACGTAGCATTGACGTGCCAACGGTTACCTAAAAAAGCACTACTTGGGTGCAATTGACCTTGAAAATTGCCAACCGCAAAGAGAAATAGCGACATGATAACTCCGGTCAGGCGAGTGAAGTTAAACTGATGCTCGTAAATGGAATGTATGAAGAATACTAAACCGACGATTGAGATAAACGAAGCCCAGATAATACGGATTTGCCGAATGCCCGGTAGCAGCTCTGCGTAGTTTTCTTTGCGGCTATCGAGCTGAGCGAACCAAACAGAAAAGAAGTAAAATATAGTAGTGGTAAATAAATAAGCGTAAACCGCTATTGCTGAGTTCACGATGGAGTCTTCCCAATTAAGCCAGAGAAATAAAAACGGGGCAATTGTGATTCCGAAAATCAGAAATTCAAACCAGTTTTGCTTAGTTGAATCACCCATTTTTTCATTTCTTTTGTGGCTGTAAATTTACCGAACTTGCGGTTGTGTCAACTTCAGACTTCAGCGTAAAAGCCCAATTGATGACTTCGTCAAGTACCGTCATGTTGAGTGAATAATAGCGGAACTGCCCTTTTTTCATCTGCGAAATAAGCCCGGCTTGTTTCAATAAATCCAGGTGGTGTGATATGCTCGGTTTTGACATGCTGAACTGGTCAGCGATGTTACCGGCGGTCATATC
>JBLHXN010000177.1:0-6075 GCA_047630355.1 Spirosomataceae bacterium
GAAACGTATTGGGAAGTTACGGCAAGGAAACACAGCAAAAACAGAATGACAAAATAGATATAAGTCGCCGGACGCTTTTTTCGGTAGTCAAACTCGAAGCGTATGATCTCTTTTAACATGATGATGGGAAATTCAGCGTTGGGAAATTGATTAATTAGCTCGCATAATTCGGGCGAAGTACACATCTTCAAGGTCTCCCGAAACGATTTCAAAACCATTTTCAGGGTGCACATCGGCTAAGATGTGAATGACCGGATTTCCACCAATCAGTTTTTCCGAAATCACATCATATGTATTTTTGTAGTTTTCAAGCTCTGCTTTCTCAATTTTCTTACTGAATACCTTTCCCTCAATAGATTTAATCGCATCGTTCGGGCTTCCAGTATAAAGCACTTCTCCTTTGTTTATAATCGCCATTTCTGAGCAAAGTTCCTTCACGTCTTCCACGATATGCGTGGATAAAATAACAATCGTATTTTCGCCCAACTCGGAGAGTAAATTCAAGAAACGGTTTCGTTCGGCGGGATCAAGTCCGGCGGTTGGTTCGTCCACAATAATGAGCTTCGGTGATGCCAATAATGCTTGAGCAATTCCAAAACGCTGTTTCATTCCACCCGAATATCCGCCGAGATTCTTCTTACGGGCTTCCCACAAATTAGTTTTATGCAACAATGATTCTACTAACTTCTTCCGTTCATTCTTATTTGTAATACCCTTCAAAACCGCCAAATGATTCAGCAGCGTAACGGCATCTACTTTCGGATAAACGCCAAACTCTTGCGGTAAATAACCCAATGTTTTACGAATGGTATCTTTCTCCGTCAACACATCGGTATCTCCGAGCGTAATACTTCCCGAATCAGGCTCTTGTAACGTGGCAATGGTTCTCATTAATGAGGATTTTCCGGCACCGTTTGGACCAAGTAACCCGAACATTCCTTCGTTAATCGTCAAATTCACGTTGTTAATTGCTTGTACACCGTTATCGTACGTTTTATTGAGGTTAGAAATAATTAGTTTCATTGAGTTGATAGTTGAGGTTAGCAAACTTTATGTATTGAAGTTAAATAGGTGCAAAGTGGGTTAAATACGTTGCAGTGAACAAGATTCTGCTAAACTTTTAAAGTTAGAGAATTTTATCCAAGTTCAGAAAACCTACAATACCTTTTACTTCCTGTGATAATCGTCTAATTTTGTTAAAAATAACACTTCACCTTCCCTATGCTCCTCAGCGAAATACTTTATAAAATTCCTTTACTAACGGTTTCTGGCAAAACCGATATTGACATAAAAAACATCATATTTGATTCCCGTGCAGTTGAAAACGGAAGTCTTTTTATGGCAATTCCTGGTACGCAGGTTGATGGACATCAATACATCGAGAAAGCGTTGGAGCTCGGGGCATTCGCTATTTTATGCGAGATTCTTCCCGAAAAACTGGAAGAAAGTATCACCTACGTTCAAGTAAAAAACTCCGCTCAAGCAATGGGAATTGCGGCGTCTAATTTATACGGTCATCCTTCGGAAAAAATAAAACTGATTGGCATTACGGGAACAAACGGCAAAACCTCGGTAGCGACGTTACTTTTTCGACTTTTCAGACAACTTGGTCACAAATGTGGATTGTTATCCACGGTACAAAATCAGATTGAGGACGAAATCATCCCGTCTACGCACACAACGCCTGATTCAGTAAAAATCAACGAGTTATTATTACGGATGCACAAAGAAGGTTGCACCCACGTTTTTATGGAAGTCAGCTCTCATTCGGTGGTGATGGAACGCATTGCGGGATTGAGTTTTACGGGCGGAATTTTTACAAATATTACGCAAGACCACCTCGATTTTCACGAAACGTTCAAGAAGTATATTAAAGCTAAGAAGGAATTCTTCGATCAATTGCCGAAAACCGCTTTTGCCCTGACAAACACCGACGACCGAAACGGAAAGGTGATGCTGCAAAACTCTAAAGCAAAGAAATTTAGCTACACCCTTCGTGGTGTGGGTGATTTCAAAGGAAAAGTAATTGACATCGGGCTGTTTGGTTTACAGATGGAAATCGACGGAACGGAGGCGTGGTTTAAACTCATCGGGAAGTTTAACGCTTATAATTTACTTGCCGTTTACGGAACAGCCATTCTGCTGGGAGAAGAAAAGGAGGAAATTCTGCTACAACTTTCTACTGTTCAACCTCCCGATGGTAGATTTGAACAAATTATATCGCCAGAGCGTAAGGTCGGAATCGTGGATTACGCTCACACGCCGGACGCTCTGGATAATGTGTTATCAACTATTCAGGAGTTGCGGGAAGGCGACGAACAAGTGATTACGGTAATTGGCTGCGGCGGAAATCGGGACAAAGGCAAACGCCCGTTGATGGCTAAAATCGCCGTTGAACTAAGCGACTTCGTATTTCTGACTTCAGATAACCCACGCAAGGAAGACGCCAATGAAATAATTGCTGATATGTGGGCAGGCATACCCATTTCCAAACAGAAGAAAGTAAAGATTTTGCCTAATCGCCACGATGCGATTCGGGAAGCGGTTCGGCTTGCCAAATCAAAAGATATTATTTTAATAGCGGGAAAAGGCCACGAAAATTATCAGGATATTGACGGCGTAAAACACCACTTTGACGATAAAGAGGAATTGAGAAAGGCATTTTCGGGATGAAAGGTGACTATCTTGTCAGACACTTTCTTAACCAACAAATAACTAGTCACTGTTACTTTCATCCTTCATGAATAACTTGATAGCCATTTATAACCAAGCAAGTCACTACTTTACATTACGAATCAGTAACGTAAAAATAATGACTTGTCTGGTTCGGAGCGAGTATTTTGTAGACGGCGATACACGTTAAAAATGAACAATTCCAACACTTTTCGCCCTCAAATCCATTTTATTATACTATATCCGCTACCAGTTCTTTTTCAACTTCTTTAACTTTAGGGCTAATCAGAAACTGGTTAGAAGTATTTTTCTCACCACCTGCTTTTAGGGCATTTTCGCCCGCAAAGAAAGTTTTGTGATCATCACCTAAATCAGAACCCGCCATCCGTTGGTGCTTTACACAAGAAACCCCTTTGCGAATTTCTTGCCTTTGTACACCTTTTACGTAAGCTAACATACCTTCATCTCCAAAGTAACCTTGTGTAAGGTCGTTCATGTGAAGTGCTGTTGTGTGGTAAGTAGGAAGGGTAATCAAATGATGGAATATTCCGGCACCCTTTGCTCCGTCCATTTGGAATGTTTTGATTTTTTCGTCGGCACGATAACTCAGTTCTGAACTATCATATTGAGCGTCCATTAAATTATTCCTATCATAAGCGGTCATGTTTTCACCTTCTTCAAACATCTCTTTGTAAACTTGATTACGGAAGCTCAACGTCCAATTAAATGATGGTGAATTGTTATACACCAATTTGGCGTTCGGAACCACTTTCCTAATCCTATTCACCATTTTGGCAATTTGCTTTACATCTGGGGTTGGTGTCTCAATCCAGAGCAGATCTGCTCCACTTTCAAGGCTGGTTATGCAATCTAATACCACCCTGTCTATGTTTGTGCCTTCTTTAAACTTGTATAAGCCATTGGTCAATCTCGTAGGACGTACCAGTTTTCCATCTCTTTTCAGCAAAACATCATCCTCTTTCGCATCTTCAATGGCTACTTCTTCTGCTTCCACAAATGCTAAATATTGCGAGGCTAAATCACCCGGCTCATTGGTTACAGGTAGTTTTTGGGTCAGGCTCGCTCCTTCTGAGTCCGTTCTTGCAACAATAATTCCTTCATCTACGCCTAATTCCAAGAAAGCATACCTAACAGCATTTATTTTGGCAATAAAATCTTCGTGCGGTACGGTTACTTTTCCGTCTTGATGCCCACACTGTTTAGCATCCGACACCTGATTTTCTATTTGTATGGCACACGCACCGGCCTCAATCATTTTTTTTGACAATAAATAGGTTGCCTCTTCATTTCCAAAACCCGCATCAATATCCGCAATTATCGGTACAACGTGTGTTTCAAAATTATCTATCTTTTCTTGCACATCTTCACCTGCGTCCAGTCTTCTAAACAAATCATTCAGCTCAATAGCGTCAGCTTGCCTCAAAAAGTTATAAATTTCTTCAATCAATTCTGGAACAGCCGTCTTTTCGTGCATTGATTGGTCGGGTAACGGACCGAATTCAGACCTCAAAGCCGCTACCATCCATCCTGAAAGATAGATATACCTCTTACTAGTTGTTTTATGGTGTTTTTTGATGGCAATCATGTTTTGCTGTGCCACAAAACCATGCCAGCTACCAAGCGATTGTGTGTAATTGGATGAGTCGGCATCATATTCTGCCATATCCTGCCTCATGATGGATGCAGTATATTTTGCAATATCCAATCCGGTTTTGAAACGGTTTTGGACTACCATCCTCGCGGCACTTTCAGGGTTGATGGCATTCCAAGTGCTACCATATTTTGCTTTTAAGTTCCTAACGGTTTCTAATGCGGAGCCGTAATTTGTTTCTGCTGAATTTTTCATAAATTTGAATCTAATTGTTTTAGTTTAGTACTAGACCCTTTTGATTGTTACAGCAATCTCAGGGTCTTTTTTTTAAATATGTTGATAAGCTGAGAGTGTCAAGAACTCTTCAAAATTTTCGGAAATGACCAATTTGTTAAAAAGCTCAGTCGCCAAATCTAATCTGGAGTTTTTAAGATTTTCTTCGTTAATGTTTAATTTTATTTTTTCTACTTCATCTTGTAATATTTTAGTGTACAACTCTGAATCAAAATTGCGTCCATCTTCCAATTGCACCTCATTTTTTAGCCATTGCCAAACTTGAGTTCTTGAAATTTCTGCGGTAGCGGCATCTTCCATCAAATCGTAAAGTGCCACTGCCCCAAAACCTCTCAGCCACGCCTCTGTATATAAAATTCCTACGTTTATATTCTTTCTGACTCCTTCCTCTGTTACTGTTCCTAAGGGCAGATCAACCAAATCTGCTTCGGTTATTTTAACATCATCCCTTGTTATGTGGAGTTGGTTCTTTGTGGGCATATGCTTGTCAAATTCCTTCATCGCAACCGCTACCAGACCGGGGTGGGCTACCCACGTGCCGTCGTGTCCGTTCATAACTTCCCGCTCTTTATCTATCCTAACTTTTTCAAACGCATTTGCATTAGCTGTCTCATTATTTTTAATCGGAATTTGAGCCGCCATACCTCCAATGGCAAGTATTCCCCTTTTGTGGCAACGCTGGATTACCAATTTTGAATAAGCATCCATAAAAGGAGAAGTCATGGTTACTTGGTCACGATTAGGAACGACGAAGTTTGGGTGATTCCTGAATTTTTTGATGAAAGAAAAGATATAATCCCAACGGCCACAATTCAGACCTACGATATGTTCTTTTAGTTCGTAAATAATTTCATCCAATTGGAAGCTTGCCGTGATGGTTTCAACCAAAACAGTAGCTTTAAACGTTCCTTTTGGAATGTTCAGGTAATCTTGTGCGAAATTAAAGACACTATTCCACCATCGGGCTTCGGTATAATGTTCTAATTTAGGGAGATAAAAGTAGGGGGCTGTTCCGTTATTTAACAATACCTCTGTATTATGAAAAACGTACAGTCCAAAATCTACCAAGCTACCAGATACTTCTTCACCATTTACTAAAATATGCCTTTCGTTTAGGTGTAATCCACGAGGTCTTACTATTAAAACAGCCGTTTCGTTATTTAATTTATATGATTTACCATTTCTTAAATTGGTAAATGAAATCGTCTTTTTGTTTGCATCCAGCAGATTCTGTTGCCCTTCCATTGCGTTTGCCCACGTAGGGGCATTACTATCTTCTAAATCTGCCATGAAAGTCTTAGCTCCGGAATTTAAGGCGTTTATGATCATCTTCCTGTCAACCGGCCCCGTGATTTCGACACGCCTGTCTTGCAAATCATGCGGGATACCTCTTGCTTTCCATTCACCTTCTCGAATTGATTTCGTTTCATTGGGAAATTTTGGAAAATTATTTGCGTCAAAAACCTTTTGCTGTTCCGTTCGTACTTTCAAAATAC
>JBLHXN010000178.1:0-6012 GCA_047630355.1 Spirosomataceae bacterium
AGTAAATAATGCTATTGTAAGTGAGTAAATGCAGATGTTTAATAACTTTTTCATAAATCGTAATTATACGCTATCACTATTATACGCTATCACTTTGAGGATTATGCTCGTTCAAAAATTAGTTAACAGCAAAGGTTATTGGTAAACGCTTCTTCATTCTCTTCAACGATTCTGCCAGGATCGAAGTATTTGTGCTCATCTTTTTACCAGTTTTTATCGCTTTCTTCTCCAATTTTATCGCCTCCTTTCTCATTCCCATTCTGTAGAGGAGGTTGGCTTTCGTATCCAAATTTGCCGGGCTGACGAATAACTCTAAAGAACGGTCTGACCAACGCGAAGCACGCTCCAAGTCTCCTTTTAACTCCGCCATTGTTACGTAACCCCACGATAATTCGTTCAGTTGGTAAGACGCAGACTTTGCCGCTCCGTTTTCCAGACTTTTTAACATTATCATGTATTGCTGAGATTTTTCTTTCAGGTTACGAGCCTGAGCTTCCCGCTTGAAGTTTTCAATGGCACGTTCAGACTCATAAGATAATTCGCTGTCAGACTTTCCCATCAAATAATCGGCTTGCTCTTCGGCTAACTTTCGATATTCAACAAAGTTTTGGGAAATTTTGGCATAGTCAAACCTAAATTGTTTCTCTTCCGCCATAGCTCCGTTGGGAGAGTACGAAGTAGCGTGAACCGCCGCAATCAAACGATCAAAAAGCGAATCATCGCTTGTTTCGACTACTTTTTTGAAGGTTAACTTCTTTGCGATAGTAATTCCATTTATGACAGATTCACGCTGCTGATCGGTGAGCTGTTCAAAGTTTCCGAGTGAATTATTCAGAACCGTGAATCCTTCGGAGTCGATAGATTCAATATTCTTAGAGATAATACTCAGCACTTTTTCGGTTTGCTGCTCGCTTGGTGGTACTACTTTAACGTATTCCTCAAGTATTTGCGGTTGCCGACCTTCTTTAATTGATTTCTGACGCAAGTATTCATACACTATTTTCGGGCTTCTTTCACCGCCTTCGTAAGCCGCTGAAAGTTCGCTCAATGGTCGGAAGTTCCGGGCGGTGCTTCGTGCTTTGGTGGCTTCTCTGATAAGTTGGTCAGGAGTCATCGCACCCTTCACCTTATAAATTAGTTCGCCTTCGTACGTGGTAAAAACGTAAGTTGGATAACTCAGGACGCCATAATTTGCGGCGATTTTTTTTCCAATTTCGCTTTCTGCGTCAATTTTGAGATTTACAAACGTTCCGTTAAATCGATTCCCAACTTCCTTTTTTGTGAATACAAACTTATCCATTTGCTTGCACGGTTTACACCAAGTAGTGTAAATGTCTATAAAAATGGACTTTTCGGATTCCTTTGCGGTTGACTGGGCGAGTTTCCAGTCATTTTCGATAAACTGAATCCCTTTTTGCTCTTCCTGTGCGAAAGCGGATAATGAAGTAATAAATACGATGGAAAAAATAAGCATTGTAGTTTTCATAAATATCAAAGCTAATTAGTTTGTCGATACGTTCTCAGATTCAGGACGGAAATTAGCTGCGTGTTTTCTATTTCTAAAGACATATCTCAAAATGCTACCGAGGTACAGCCGGCTTCCCAAACCAAGATACAAATTACTGATACTTGGTTGCATATTATAATTCTGAACCCAACGATATCCAACCTGACTTGTTAAGCCAATAAAACGGGTTGCTTTCCATTCTCCGTAAACGCCCAATTGAATAGGCACGAATTTATCGGGTTTATTAAATACGTTCAAGTTTTCAAAATAAGGTATATCTTTATTGTATGTTGCTCCCAAACCAATATCAAACGTTGTACCGATTGCATAACGGTACTTGTCAAGCAAAATATGCTGGTAAGATAAGGAATAATAAAACGCCTCAAGTTGATTAATGTACCGGGGATTCAGAATCGTTCTGGGTTTTAGTAAACCGATGTCATCTGCAAACGAGAACCAGCGGTAAGCAAATGTTAGCCGATGCCTCTTGGCTCCAAAACGAACCCCCGCCCGAACTCCTTTAAAGGCCACCGAATTTCCGTCAATAAAACTCAACCGATTATCTATACCGATGCTCGGAAACGTCCGATAAACCACCGTGGTGTCAGGAATGAAAAATATGGGCAATTTGTCATTCTGAGCCTGAACTCCTAAGTGATAAATTAGAATCAAAATTAGAAGCAGGGTTTTACGCATTGTGTTATCAAACGTTGGAAATATATTAAAATTTCAACATAGACTGAAGGATAATGTCGGTTTCGCTAAACCTTTTCGTTAAAAAGAGAGTAAATTTGTAATATAATTACATATCCACAAACTAACGCAATGCTAAGACCATATTTGGGGAATATTGGGCATGCCGCCATTATAATATCATTTGTTACAGCAGTTATTGCTACTTATGCCTACTGGCAGGCATCCCGAAATCTCACGAACAAAAATAAATGGACACCTATCGCCCGAAGTACATTTTTTGTGCACGGAGTTGCTCTGATTACGGTTGTTGTCACACTTTTTACCATAATTTTTAATCGTTACTTTGAATACCATTACGCCTGGGATAATTCATCCCTGAGTTTACCGCTTGGCTACGCCATATCTTGCTTCTGGCAGGATCAGGAAGGTAGCTTTCTGCTTTGGATGTTCTGGAACGTTTTAGTAGGTTCCGTAATGATCTGGCAATTCAGCCGAATAAACAAAGAAAACAAAAAAGGGACGGTGGACTTTGAAGCTCCGACCATGACCATCTTCGCTGCCGTGCAAGGCTTTTTGTCGTCGATGATACTGGGAGTCGTGATTTTCGGTGAATTAAAGATTGGTAGTTCTCCTTTCCTTTTACTGAGGGAATCAATGTCGAATATTCCCATTTTTCAAACCAACCCTGATTTTATTCCGAAAGACGGAAACGGTCTGAACCCGTTACTGCAAAACTACTGGATGGTTATTCACCCACCCACGTTGTTTTTAGGCTTTTCGTTGACCTTTGTTCCGTTTGCATTTGCCATGGCGGGGCTTTGGAAAAAGAAATACACGGAATGGGTAAAACCTGCTTTACCCTGGACTTTACTCGCCACCGTAGTACTCGGTACGGGTATTATGATGGGAGCCATCTGGGCGTACGAAACGCTAAATTTTGGGGGTTATTGGAACTGGGATCCAGTTGAAAATGCCGTTTACGTGCCTTGGCTCGTGTTAGTTGCAAGTTTTCACACCATGCTGCTTGCAAAGAAGAGTAGTTCGGCGTTGAAATACAGCCTAATCCTCGTGGTGGCTCAGTTCATCTTAATACTGTATTCTACCTTTCTTACCCGAAGTGGGATTTTGGGGAACGCATCTGTGCATTCGTTTACCGATTTAGGGCTCTCGGGTCAATTATTGATTTACCTGTTGACTTTCGTATTCATGGCAATCATCCTGATGGTTGTCCGGTGGAAACACTTGCCAAAAGATAATAAGGAAATTACGACGTTTACGCCTGATTTCTGGATGACAACCGGCGTAATTTTATTACTATTGGCGGCTTTTCAGGTAACAGTAACAACCTCGATTCCGGTTTACAACAAGATCTCGGAATTGTTCGGAGGAAATCTAAACATGGCAATGCCCGCCGAGCAGATTGAACATTACACAAACTTCCAGATGTGGTTTTTTATTGTCATTGTGGCACTGTCTGGCATCGCTCAGTTCTTTTGGTGGAAACGCATTGACGAAAAAACGATTAGTAAATTGCTCAATCCGCTCATAATAAGTCTTTTACTGTCCAGTCTCATCATCGTTTTCTTTAAGGTGAATAACTGGAAGTACATTCTGATTTTGACAACTTCTATGTTTAGCATCGTAGCCAATACGAATATCCTGACTGATGTTATCAAAGGTAAATGGAAAGTAGCGGGAGGGGCAATTACGCACATTGGTGTAGCGTTGATGTTGCTCGGAATTATGTTCTCTTCGGGATATTCTAAGGTAGTTTCCTTGAATAATACGGGACAAGAAATTTTCGCGAATGCAGAAGACGAAAATAAAGAAAACGTAATACTTTGGCTCAATCGCCCCACCGCGTTGCAAGATTTTTCCCTGACGTATAAAGGACAATTTGTGGACGTTCGTGACGTGCCGGGCTACATTGAGAAAAGGTTTATCCAACCTATTCCGACGAGTGACTTCAAGGGGGTTGCCCGGGCCGATATTATGGACGGCGAAAAGCTGTTTTTTAGCCGAGGTGACACCGTAGAGTACGAAGCCGAGAATACGTATTATCAGGTAGCTTACGAAGAGAAAGATAAAGAGCCGTTCAACTTGTACCCACGCTTTCAGATGAACGAACAAATGGGGAATGTAGCTTCGCCCGATATTAAGAAATTCTGGAATCGGGATGTTTATACGCACGTAACTTTCGTGACCGTGGACGAAGACCGGGAGTGGGGACCCGCCGAGGAATTTAACGTAGCCATGAAAGATACTTTCTTCCTGAATGATTACGTCGCTATTCTGGAAGATGTGCGAGGCGTACGTGAAGTAGACGGAATCAAGCTGCAAGAAGGCGATGCCGCTGCTATTGCTACCGTAAGAGTTTTGGAACGCGACGGCGAGAAAATACTTAGTCCGTCTTTTGTGATTAAAGACCGCGAAGTATGGAGCCGCCCCGTGGTGAGTAGCGAGTTAGGTTTACGAATTCAGCTGACAAAGATTGATCCGGTGAGTGGGCAGTTTAGTTTTTCTGTGAGTAGAGGACAACGGGAATTCATTGTGTTAAAAGCTCTGGAGAAACCGCAAATTAATCTATTATGGATTGGGACTTTATTGCTGATGGTTGGGGTTTCAATTGCGACGGTGCGACGGTTCAGAATTGCAAAAATTGCGTAATTTTTCGCACGAGGTGCAACCTTAGGTTAATCCTAAACATCTTTGCTGAAAAGTTATAAATCATTCACCCAAAACCACATTTTACCAGATGA
This sequence comes from Spirosomataceae bacterium, assembly GCA_047630355.1. Lineage (GTDB taxonomy): Bacteria > Bacteroidota > Bacteroidia > Cytophagales > Spirosomataceae > JANQUM01. Next base: position 4,963 of record JBLHXN010000178.1, read on the forward strand.
AGAAATTAACCATCGTTTTCGCCCTGTTTTTAACAACGTTTGCTGCCCTTGCTGTTACACCCGATTCAAGTTTTGAACTGGATGCCGCAACGCTCGAAGCAGAATTCTCCGATTTAGATAAAATCGAGTCTTTTATTGAAAAAAATGATGGCGTAACTTTACAGGAATTGACCGCTGAGCGAGCTGATTTGCTCGAAAGCGTAATATTGATGGCAGATACTTCTACGGTCTTTACCACCGAAGAAATGCCCATTCTGGGTGGATTTTGGTGGGGATGCTGTTTAGGAATTGTGGGTCTTGCTTTAGTTTATTTTATAACCGACAATGACCGTGACGAAGTAAAGAAAGCATTGATAGGTTGCGTAATCTCAAGTTTAGTAATTGGATTAGGCGGAATATTTAATGTATTCAATATTTTCTGACTTATTCAGACATCATTTGAGAAAGCGATACGTTTAAACGTGTCGCTTTTTTTGATTATGTTTGTTAGGTTCAAGACCTTTTACATGCCTAAGATTGCTCCTCATAAAGTATTTACTTTCTTTGTCTTTATGAACGGTAAGGCTGTTGATATTTACGCCTGTGATGAAATGTACCACATTCGGGATTTTATGGGAATTCCTGAAAATTGGATGGAATAATAACCGGAATTACGTTCTTTGAAATAAACTTTTAAGCACCCTGATTGAAGACTTTAATGATGTCAGGTTGAGCGGAGTCGAAACCCTCTTCCTAACGAATTAATTACAACTAGGCTTACGTTTCAGGTTACGCATCCTGATTGGAAATTTTTACATTCGAGTCTAAGATTATTGCATCACTTGATAGGTTGTGAATTGATTATAACGGGGCCGACCCTTCGGTTGGAGATTGTTACATTTACGTAATTCGCCGCAAACAAGCCCAGCGGGTTGTGAATTGATTACAAGATTACGCATCCCGATTGGAGATTATTACATTGAAGTTATCGAAGCTTATTTTTCTAATGTTGTTGTGAATTGATTACAACGGGGCCGACCCTTCGGTTGGAGATTGTTACATTGAAGTTAT
>JBLHXN010000179.1:0-5975 GCA_047630355.1 Spirosomataceae bacterium
TCTCTTCGGAGAGGTGGGTTGTAGTTCTGATGAAATCAGACTGAAAGACGGAGTGGGTTAATCTTCCATTATTGATTCGGTACTAAAAAGAACCACCGTCAAAGTTTTCAATCGTTAACGGGATTTATCCTATCAGCGAGAAATATTAAATAAGTATGCAAAAAGCCTTTTTAACACTCTGTTGTTTATTATTAACTTTTGGGGCAATTGCTCAAAAGGAAAGAACGGTGTACGGGAAGGTGATAGACGTAGAAAACGGTAAGCCCATAAATTCGGTAACGATTATCAATAAACGCACGAAGCAGCGAGCCGTTAGTAACGAAAAAGGTGATTTTTTCATCTGGGCAACCGTCGGCGATTCTATTTTATGCGTAGCTATTGGTTTTAGGGGTAACGGAATAAAGTACGACGGCACGTCTAATAAGCCCACCATAACCATGAAGCTAGACGCCATTGCGTTGGCAGAAGTAGTGATTACGGAGAAGCGAAACGAAAACCTAAAAGCTGAAATAGAGGCATTTCTACGAAACCCCGGAGGGAAAAAAGGAATGCGTCAGGAGATTATGAAGAACATGCTTCAAACACAAAATCTCTCCCAACCCGGCATCGGAATTTCGATTGATGCGTTGTACGATATGTATAGCAAGCAGGGGAAATCCCGCCAAAAAGTAGCCGAACTGGAAATGCTCGATGCGAAGAAGTTTTACGCTGAAATACGATACAATAAACAGTGGGTAAACTACCTCACAAAGTTAGAGGGCAAGGAACTCGATACGTTCATGAAATTCTGCACTTTGACAGATGATTATGTGCTGCGTGCCTCTGATTACGACCTGACTTTTGAAGTCTTCAAATGCTTCCGACAGTTCAAGCGTTGATAAAATAAAACCCCATAAGCTTCAGAGCCTATGGGGTTTATTATATTCACAAAGTTTCCTTTGGTTTAAATCATCTCTTTACTCAATAAATATTCCGCAATCTGCACGGCATTTGTAGCAGCTCCTTTACGAAGGTTATCGGCTACAACCCAAAGATTTAGCGTATTTACCTGAGATTCATCCCGACGAATACGTCCCACAAAAATTTCATCTTTACCGTGAGCATTTATGGGCATAGGGTAAATGTTATTTGCCGGATCATCCTGAATAATTACGCTCGGCGTTGCGGCGAGTAATTCACGGACTTTAGCTAACTCAAAATCGTTTTCAAATTCTATATTCACGGCCTCGGAATGTCCGCCGATTGTTGGAATACGAACGGTCGTGGCGGTAACTTTGATGCTATCGTCCTCCATGATCTTATTCGTTTCCTTAATCATTTTCATTTCCTCTTTCGTGTAACCGTTTTCCAGAAATACGTCAATGTGCGGAATGGCATTCAGGTCAATTTTGTGCGGATACGCCATTTCTATGTCAGACTTTCCTTCACGCTCGTTCATCAACTGATCAACGGCTTTTTTTCCCGAACCCGTCACTGATTGATACGTTGAAACCACTACCCGCTTTATTTTGTAAGCGTCGTGCAAGGGCTTCATTACTACTACCATCTGAATGGTGGAACAATTAGGATTAGCAATAATTTTGTCTTCGGCAGTTAATGAGGAAGCATTTACTTCAGGAACAATCAGCTTTTTCGTTGAATCCATTCGCCATGCTGAAGAATTATCAATTACCGTGATTCCGGCCTCTGCGAACTTAGGAGCAATTTCAAGAGAAATTCCGCCACCCGCCGAAAATATAGCGACGTCCGGTTTCATTTCAATTGCTGTTTTGTAGGTTACAACTTTGTAATCCGTGCCTTTAAAAGTCACGGTTTTACCCACTGACCGCTCGGAAGCTACGGGGATGATTTCGGTTACGGGGAAATTCCGTTCCGCCAATACTTTCAAAATTTCGCTACCCACAAGTCCGGTAGCACCAACAACAGCAATTTTCATCGTAAAATAAGATTTGAGATTTGAAACGCTTAATTCACCGTAAATTTATAGTATTCCGTTAAGAATCATACCGAATAATTCAAAAAGTCCAGATTTTGTGAGGTGTAACGCAATGGTTGAGTTTCACGTCAAATTCGTTTACGTCCGGAATTTCGTCCACAGGTTCAAAAAATGAAAGCCCGACTTTGAGACATTCGGAATTACATTTACTTAGAAACCGATCGTAATATCCGCCGCCGTACCCAACCCGGTATCCTCGTTTATCAAATGCCAAAAGCGGCACAATTACTAAATCAAATGTTGTTTCAGGAAAGCTCTCAACGGTATCTTCTGGTTCGGAAACTCCCCATTTATTAATTATTAACTTAGTTTCGGATTTGTACAAATGATGCGTTAGCGTACCATCTTTGTAGCTTTTTGAAAGGTAAATATCTGGTGCGAAGTCTTTGAGAAGCGTATTGACGATAATGTTTGTGTCGATTTCATTGTGTTGTTCAATTGGCAAGAACGTATGAACATGGTCGAAACGATGCATCATAATACGACTAAACAGTAAATCATGAATTTGCTTAGTGCGTAGTTCTACATCCGTTGGTCGTAATTCTTTTCGATATATTTTGAACTGCTCGCGTAATGATAATTTGGTGTTCACGGTTAGTTTATCATTTAATGAGAAACGAAGCAAGTAAAACTGCTTCAATAGATGCTTTATGACATAGAAAACAAAAGAGGTATGGAATAGTTATTTAACTATAATTCGAAGTATCTAATGTTGATACAATTTCTTAAAATTAAATTGTCGAAAGACAGACAACGAACAAAAGTTTTTATGAACAAATTACTATTACTACTATTTTTACCTCTCTTGGTACTGACGTCTTGTGAAGACGATGATACTCCTGCTTTACCAATGCCAACCGGTACTGAAAAAGTATATACGTTAGGTTCGGTAGCGAATCCTGATATTTCGGGAACGGCTAAATTTATTGAAAACGACGACAATAGCGTAACAATCGAATTAGCATTAAACGGAACTCCTGCTGGTGGAATGCACCCGGCACATATTCACCTCAATACAGCTGCGGAAGGTGGAGCAATTGCGTTGACATTAGGAACAGTTGACGGCGGTAGCGGAAAAAGTAGTGTTACTACCACAAAACTTGATGATGGTACGCCCATTACTTACCAAACTTTAGAAAATTTTGACGGATACATTAATGTTCACCTAAGTTCAAGCGATTTAGGAACTTTAGTAGCTCAGGGTGACATTGGTCAGAATGAATTGACCGCCGAAACGAAGCAATACGCTTTAGGAAGTGTAGCAGTACCGAATATTTCTGGAACGGCAACATTCACTAAGCGTGTAAATGGAGAAGCCTTGGCTACGATTCAGTTACAGAATACACCTGCTGATGGTTCTCACCCCGGTCATATTCACCTGAACACTGCCGCTGAAGGTGGAGCAATTGCTTTCACTTTTAAGCCAGTAAACGGAGCAACCGGAATGAGTAAAACCAACGTTGCTAAACTTGACGATGGTACCCCATTTTTGTACGATAACGTGAAGGGTTTTGACGGTTATATCAATATTCACTTATCTGCTGATAACTTAGCGACATTAGTTGCTCAGGGTGATATTGGACAAAACGAATTAACCACTACTTCAAAAGTGTACAACTTAGGAAGCGTAGCAGTACCTAATATTTCGGGAACGGCAACATTTACCAAACGTGTAAACGGCGAAGCGTTAGCAACAATCCAATTACAAAACACTCCTGCTGATGGCTCACACCCTGGTCACATTCACCTAAACACTGCCGCCGAAGGTGGTGGAATTGCGTTTACCTTTAAACCAGTAAACGGAGCAACCGGAACGAGTAAAACAAACGTAGCTGCTTTGGATAACGGAACAGCTATTGGATATGATGATATTCTTGATTTTGATGGCTACATAAATGTCCACTTAGCGGCAAATAATTTAGGCACATTAGTTGCTCAAGGCGACATTGGACAAAACGAACTCTCGCTTACCGATGCTAAAACGTACCGTTTAGGTTCGGTAGCAGTACCGGGTATCAGCGGAACTGCCACTTTTGTGAAGCGTAAAAACGGTGAGGCTCTTGCCACGATTCAGTTACAGAATACACCTGCCGGTGGCTCTCACCCTGGTCATATTCACATTAATACTGCCGCTGAAGGTGGTGCGATTGCCTTTACATTTAAGCCCGTAAATGGGACAACAGGCATAAGTAAAACAAACGTGGCCGCTTTAGATAACGGTACGGTGTTTGGCTATGATGCCGTACTTGGTTTTGACGGTTATATCAATATCCACTTATCTGCTGATAACTTAGCGACGTTAGTTGCTCAGGGTGACATCGGACAAAACGAGTTAACGGGTGATACGAAATCTTACGTCTTAGGCACTAAAGACGTTGCCGGAATTAGCGGCACCGCCAAGTTTGATAAGCGATTGAACGGCGAAACGTTAGTAACCTTGTCACTTGCCGGAACTCCAAACGGTGGCTCTCATCCAGCACATATTCACATGAATACTGCCGCCGAAGGTGGAGCAATTGCAATCTCTTTAAATTCAGTAAACGGCACAACGGGAATGAGCAAAACCAACGTTGCTAAATTCAATAACGATGCCGCTGTTACGTTCGACCAATTATTAGTCTATAACGGTTACATAAATGTGCATTTGAGTGCGTCGCAATTGGGCACAATTGTAGCTCAGGGTAATGTAGGTTCAAATGCTAACTAACGATTAACAGTTAAAACCTTGTGAAAGCCATTCCGCAAATTTGCGGAATGGCTTTTTTGTTTGTAGAGTAATAGAATTTACAAATAGAACGTTATCTAAGAAACACTCCAAAATAATAATCAAATGAAAAAGTCATTCATATATCTATTCATTGCCGTTTTTGTCAGCAGTTGTGCGTTGAGAAAACCCACTCCTTCGCCGGCATTTGCACAGGCAAGCAAGTTTCACGAACGCATCGCGATTCTCCCGTTTTCCGTAGAATTTAACGAAAACTACAAACGCAGCATGGCAATGCAGGGCGGACGAAACCTGCGGGATGAAGGGTATTGGGCGAAGACCGGAAAATTTGCCGGAATGGACATGCAAACAAACGCATTTAAAAATATGGCTCGCCGAATCAGCAAAGGAAAGTACGAATTAATCATTCAGGATTTTCTGACGACGAATCGTAAACTGGATGAATTAAGCATTTCTTATCAAGGACTTCCGGCGGTTAACAAAGGTTTGTTAGCAAAGCAATTAGACGTTGATGCCGTTATTTACGGCGAGACAATGGTTAATATTGATTTTAGAGGAATAAATCCTGGCGGTGTCAATTCTCGCATATCGGTTTTTGATGCCCGAAGCGGTGAAATTATTTGGCAGGACGAACTCGAACAACAAATCGGTTCGATGCAAGACAGCCCCGAACGCCTCGCTGCTCGTACTATAGATCAATTGATAAAGCGGTTGCCGTATTAATCAAAACCGATAACCCCGTAAAAACTCCTCTGTTGTCATGCGTTTCTTTCCTTGCAATTGAAGTTCTTCAATCGCTAACCAGCCATCAGCAGTTTTGGCGTGGATGAATGTTTTTTCGTCGGTCAGAAAAGTAGTTTCTCTACGGTTAATTTCGATGGTGAATTCTACGCTTTTTTCGTATAGTTTCGTGGTCTTGAATACCTTGAGCATTTTATCCATAAAAGTTGTCCAAGCGGCCGGATACGGCGAAAGCCCACGAACGAAGTTGTAGATTTCGTCTGTTGATTTCTTCCAGATTATCTCACAATCTTCTTTGAAAATCTTCGGAGCGTGCTTTATTTCGACGTCATCAGGCTGCGGTATTTGCGGGTAATCGTTGGCCTCAATTGCCCGTACGGTTTTTAATACTAAATCTGCCCCGATTTCCATCAACCTGTCGTGAACTGTTCCGGCGGTATCATCTTCAGAAATGGGCGTTGTCTCGTTGTAAATGAGTTGACCCGTATCAATTTCTTTTTCGATAAAAAAAGT
>JBLHXN010000180.1:0-5944 GCA_047630355.1 Spirosomataceae bacterium
CCATACAAACCCTTCTTTAATTTCGCTTTTAAATTTATGAAGTGCCTCGGCATTATCGTACGCTGAAACACCAGTATCAATACGGTAATCCCATCCGTGTAAACCACAGATAAGGTTATTCCCCTCAACGTGACCATCAGACATTAAGGCTCCCCGGTGTAAGCAACGCCCGTAAAGCACAGAAGCTTTATCGTCGTATCGAATTACTACTAAATCCAACCCGTTAATTTCATGGTGACTGGGTTGCTTATCAATCAGTCCGTCAAAACGCATTATTTTCTTCATCAGCTTATATTAATTTTATTTTTCAAATGGTATGCAACCGGGATTGTGGCTATGAACTGTGATCCGATGAAAATCGAACATCGTTTATAGCATCCTGTATGGTGCCGTAGAATCTCTAAGGTATGCACTATAGCTTCTATGCAAAAGCACTTTGGCTAAAAATATTTTAAGCTTATCGAGAGATTATTTCTTGGTCTTGATATTCACAGCGTAGCTGAAAGGTGTGGTTGACTACCGTCTGTTTTGAGGCCGGGCGTTGATTTTTCCTCTTTCTGCGTAGAAGCTGAGGGTGTAAACGGAGAAGCTACGGGATTGTGATTAGCGGAGAATTATTGTGAGTAGTTTTATTCATTTACAGAATAATTTGTTCCTGCCCCTTTTCCGTGTTTCGTTATCAATTCTTTTTCTATCAAATCGGTCTATTTTACTTATTGCCCGAAGTACTTCCCAACTCAAGCCTAAATTGAAGTCGTAAACCTTTTCTTTCATGTCCGAAAATTACAAAAATAAACTATTTGAGCCAATTATTTTGATTTTTGAGCTGATTCCTCTTTGTTCGACTCGAAGAGTTTCCCTTCCAACAAATACGTAAAATAGGGGTTTTCGTGGTAATGCCAATCTACCTTAGCGTGGGTGTATTCGGTATCTACTATTAGGCAGTTTTCAAGAACTAATTTCTCGTAATGTGTTCTGTGAAATTCTCCCTGAGTTAGTTTGTTCATGTTGTTTTTGGGAGTAGAATTGCCAAATTATGGATGTACCAACGAAGAAGCTACAGGACTGTGATTAGCGGTTTTTCTTAGTTGATGTTAGCAGGATTTTTTTCTACACTTCGTCTGCTTCATTGTTAAAAAGCTCGTGCAATTTTTGTTGTAAAAGTTTTTTGTCGGGAAGTTGGGTTTTATATTCAGAAACCATTGTTTGAGATAGGCTTCTGCTCAAGGCATATTCTACAACTTCGTTGTCTTTATCTTTGCATAGCAAAATTCCAATACTTGGGTTTTCATTAGATTTTTTCACATCTCGATCCAATGCCTCTAAATAAAAATTCAGTTGACCCAAGTGTTCTGGCTTGAATTTATCTGCTTTGAGTTCGAAAGCAATCAAGCATTGCAGTCCACGGTGATAGAAAAGTAAGTCAATATAAAAGTCACTATTTCCAACTTGTAGTTTGTATTCTTCATTAATAAACAGAAAGTCTTTGCCTAACTCAAGAATGAACTTCTTCATTTGTTTTACAAGTCCGCGTTGTAAATTACTTTCGCTATGTGGTATCGGTAAGTTTAAGAATTCAAACACATAACTGTCTTTAAAAGTGTTTGTTAAGTCGTGATTAGTTGCTTTCAACGCCGTTGAGAGTTTTGAATTACTTATCATTGTTCGTTCGAACAAACTTGCTGAAATTTGTCGGCCAAGTTCTCTGAAGCTGTAACTTTCTTGTTTGGTCATTTGTAAGTAAAACTCTCTTTCTTCAACAGTTTTACACCTTGAAAATATTGCCAAATTATGAGACCAACTAATTTCTCTCAACGCTGTTGAGAGTTTTGGGAAGTCTTTATAGGCTTCATAGAACTGCTTCATTCTCCAAATATTCTTATCCGAGAATCCTTTTATTTCGGGTTCATTTTGTCGAATGTATTTTGCTAATTCAAGTACAACGGAGTCGCCCCATTCTGATTTTTGAAGCTTCTTGCTAATGTGTTCTCCAATGCTCCAATAAAGATTTATCAGTTCTGCATTTACGGCTCTAATAGCATTCGTCCGAGATTGCTTAATAAGTTGAATTATATCCGTAAATCTCTCGTCCATATTTTTGAGTAAGCTATAAATTGAATGAATTGAAATGATTTCTATCAGTTCGCCTCAGTTTCGTGCTATTACTGATAATGCCGTTTTTAAGAACTAATTTCTCGTAATGAGTTCCGCAAAATTCTCCTCGAGTTTAGTTTGTTCATTTAATCTACGAAACGATTTTGTGAGAAACGGCTTGTACGTTTTGGTTTATACGAACCTAAATTTAGGCATTCAGAATAGCGTCTAAATCTTGCCTGCCAATTATTGCCATAATCTCAAGGGTATCATCGACGAGGCGGTAATTAGCCATTTAATAATGCTTTTGATTGGGCTAAAATCTCGTTCTTACTGTCGGTTGTGAAGCCGCTTTTTTCTGCCTTTTCAAGCTTTGCAGCTATCCAGTCAACTTGTCGTTGTTGGTTTCTTGCTTGTCTTACCAAGTCATTGACTAATTCACTTTTACTTGAATACTCTTTACTTTCTACCTGAGCTTTGAGCCATTCGTCGTTTGGCTGAGTGAGAGAAATGCTCTGTCGTGTCATGGTTTTTTGGTGTAAATTTACACCAGATCGTTCAGTTTGGCAATAAGCGTTTTACCAATTTATTTTATAGAGATAAAACTTCCATCCAATCCCCTTTCGGGAATAAGCGAATAAGAACAATTACACCCTCGGTCATTAGTACAGTTTTTTGAACCCAGAAATTGTTTATCCAATACTTCAGCTATGTTATATTCTTTTTCGTTAAGTGAGTCACAAAATTCACAACACCTCCCTGAGATAACAACACATTTTAGGCTTAATCTACTTTCTAAACTTGACATTTGAATATACGCCTTTAACTGAAGTTGTAGTATTTCATTTGCCTTTGATTTTTCCATTCTTCTTCGGTAGTCAAGCATTTTCGCATAAATTATCCATTGCCCCTTGTATAAATCATATTCTGTTTTTGCTTGCTGTCCAGCTTTTAAGACCAGTTCTTGGAAAAGCGACCAAATAAAATCCCTCGTAGAAGAATCGTGACCTTGATTTGGACACCTTTCAAATCTTCTATTTAGTTCTGAAATCGCAAAGCCATATGACTCAAAGGTGCCGCCGTAACCTTTAATGAATCTGTCGAAAATTTTATTACTTGCCATAATTTATTTGAGGTTGCATACAATGTGTACATTATACGTGTCAGGTGATAGTCAACATCGTGTCATACCGCTACTTTCATCCAGTCTCATTTATCCTTTTTAATTTCCTGCATTTTAGAATCAGAGCTATATGGTACTTTGCCAGAAGGTACAACTTTACTCGTTGCTTCTAAATGAGTTTCTTGATCATCAAAAAATATGTGTGCCCCAAAAGCTTTTAAAACTTTATCTTTAGATAACCCACCTAAGAAATGTGCTTCATCTACATAGACGCCCCACTTCCTTAAAGTTTTAATTACTCTCATATGTGATGGTGCATTCCTTGCAGTAACAATAGAAAGTCTTAAAGGGGTTAGTTCGATTGTAGTTGGTAAATGTTCTTGAATTTTTGAGAGCTTAATTAATAATTTTGCAAAAGGGCCCTCTTTCAAAGGGTCGTCAACATGCTCAAATTCATGTTTGTGAAATGCATCCATACCTTCAGTCTTGTATCTGTATTCAGAATCCTCCGAAAAAAGTACAGCATCAGCGTCAAATGCAATTTTTACTCGGTTATCTTTAGGGTCGAATTCAGTAGGTGGTTCATAAATTGTTGCGGCAGCGGATGCCTTTGAATCAATAACAGCCTGAACATCGTTATCATCTTTAGATAAAAATAAGTCAACATCATAAGCTTCAATATATGGAGCCAAAGGTTCTCCACCGGATAAAGCCACCCTTGTTATATCTAATTTATGATTTTCTATTGAATTAAGCATTCTAACACCTGTCTCTGGACTATTTCTCGACATTACAACAACCTCAACAATTCTTTTATCAGCTTGGTTATTTAGCTCAAGTAAACTCCTTACTAAAATGAATGCGGTTCCTGGATTTAATGGTTCATCTTCACGTTCCTGCTGATATTTTCTATACCCTTCTATTCCTTCTTTTTCAAAAATAGCATTTTCTTCTTCTAAATTGAAGAGTGCTCTTGAAGAAACACCTATAACTAATATGTCTGAAAAGTCTACTGGCATTTTGTTTGTTTTTAATTGGCTACGATAAGCAGTGTTACTGCACAAAACATGCAGAACCCGCCATGTATTCCCACTAATCTAAGCGTTTTTTTTTATTACCATCAAATGACTTTCTTCTAACTAAATATGCTAAAGTGGTATGACGGCCGCGGCCGACCGTCTCGGATGGGGTCGAACTCCAGTTAGTATCTCTAACAACCCAATCACCTCCGTTCCAACTGAAAAGGCACGCCGCCTTTAGGTCGGGTGGTGAGAGAAATCAGGGGTTCAACGTTGGTATCAGGAATGTGTATTTTGAAACGTTGTGTCACCATGGCGGTGATAAAAATGGCTTCCATCATCGCAAAATGATTACCAATGCAAATCCTTGATCCGCCGCCAAAGGGCAAGTAAGCAAAACTGTGTTGTTTGATTTCGGCTTCTTTATCAAAACGGTGCGGGTCAAAGACTTCGGGGTTTTCCCAGAAATCAGGATGACGGTGCAAGAGGTAAGGACTGAAAAGTATGCGGTTTCCTCCTTTGATAAAATAACCTCCTAACATATCGTCTTCTTCTGCTCGGCGGGGCAGTATCGGCACGGGCGGGTAGAGACGCATGGTTTCTTTGAACACCTTCAGTGAGTAAGCCAGTTGGGGGAAATCTGCCGGAGTTGGTATGCGGTCGCCGAGGACTTCCGCTACTTCTGCTTCCACTTTTTCTCTAACCTCAGGATTTTTGGCAAGTAATACCCACAGCCACGACATGGCATTTGCGGTGGTTTCGTGACCGGCAATAAAGACCGTCATCACTTCATCCCGCAATTCTTCGTCAGTTAAAGGTTCTCCCGTTTCTTCATCCTGTGCATCCATCAGCATTTGCAACAGATCCATCGGTGGGTCGGTCATTTTTCGGCGGTCCCTGATAATCCGATAGATAATGGTATCTAATTCATCAATAAACTTTCGGTAAGTCTTATTACTGGTAAGCGGTAATTTGTAAACCCACTGAAAAGGATTGGAAACCCGCTTGTTTGTGGCATCCAGCAAAGGCGTAAATACGTTGGCAACGGTTTGGGTTTCTTCTTTAGAAAGTGCCGTGCTGAATAATGATTTGACCACCACTTTCAGGGTGATTTGCATCATTTCGTGGGCAGCACTGAGCGTCTGTTTTTTGTCGCAAGCTATTTCCCATTCTTCCAGCATTTCTGTGATAGTATCCGTAATGGCGTTAGATAAAGCGGCAATTCTTCTTTTCTGAAAAGAGGGTTGCACCAGTCGCCGTTTACGCTGCCAGGCATCTCCCATGGAGGTAAACGTGCTTTCTCCCAACACAACCTTAACCACCTTGAAGGATAGCGTGTTTTTGGTGTAATTGGCACTTTTCTTGGTTAAGACTTCTTTGACTAAATCGGGGTGATTGATTAAATAAACGTCGTCAGTTATTAATTTAAATTTACTGACATCGCCGTATTTTGTGGCAATTGATTGCAGCCAGTCTATGCGGTTGGGACTTGCCAAATCTAATAAATTACCTATTACGGGATACCCCTTGGGGCCATCAGGATTGTTTTGCATTTTTTAGGTATAAGATGAAGAGTAGTGGGTTAAAAATCGACGAAAAAAAGAAGAATACCTAATTTGTTTTCTGTGAAATTCTTCTTGTTTTGTGCTGAGAAATAGCTGAAGCTGCTGCGTTTATCGTAGTTTGTAAATTTTCGTTTAGATTTACA
>JBLHXN010000181.1:0-5899 GCA_047630355.1 Spirosomataceae bacterium
CGAACCCATCTGCGAAGTGCAAAGCCCACATGTTTCCGTCATTGCCGGAATGAACGGCATGGGCGTTGCGTTAGCTCCGCGTTTGGGAGAGGTTTTGGCGGGGGAAATTGGCAATTTATGAAGTTTTAGTTTTGCAATGACACGAATATCACACTTATTCATCAACATACTGATTGGGCAAACTTCAAATAGAACAGTGATGAACTCATTGGCTTATTGAGTGAAGCAAGAGACTTGCAGGGTAAATTACTCGGAAAAATGGAATCGTTAGGTTTTGATTTACGTAATGAGGCATTACTCAGCACGTTAACTCAAGACGTTCTGAAATCATCAGAAATTGAAGACGAGTTACTAAATCCCGAACAGGTTCGCTCGTCCATTGCAAGAAAACTGGGAATAGGGATAGCGGGTTCAGTAGAGTCAGATCGAAATATAGATGGAATGGTGGAAATGATGCTCGATGCTACGCAGAACCATAATAAGTCTTTATCCGCCGAACGTTTATTCGATTGGTACGCTGCACTTTTCCCGACGGGACGAAGTGGAATGTACAAAATCACAGTTGCCGACTGGCGAACAGACTCTACCGGACCGATGCAGGTAGTATCGGGAGCGATGGGCAAAGAAAAAATGCATTTTCAAGCACCTGATTCTTCAATAGTTCCCGATGAAATGAATCAGTTTATCAGTTGGTTTAACGAAGAAAAAAATATCGATTTAGTACTTAAAGCTGCGGTTGCTCATTTGTGATTTGTGACGGTTCACCCTTTTGATGATGGAAACGGTCGGATAACACGTGCGTTGACTGACATGTTATTGGCTCAATCAGACAATAGTACACAACGCTTCTACAGCATGTCTGCCCAAATCAGACTGGAAAGAAAACAATACTACAATATCCTTGAAAAAACTCAAAAAGGTAGCTTAGAAATCACCGAATGGATCAAGTGGTTTCTAACCTGTTTGATTAATGCACTAAAGGATTCCGAAGAGACACTAAAAAGTGTCCTTTTGAAGGCTAATTTTTGGAAAGAAAACGCCGAAGTAGTAATTAATGAAAGGCAGAGAAAAATGCTCAATAAGTTACTCGACGGTTTTGATGGAAAGTTAACTTCTTCCAAATGGGCGAAAATCACCAAATGTTCTAAAGAAACCGCAATACGCGATATCAATGATTTGATATTAAAAGGTATTTTACAGAAAGAGTCTGACGACGGGAGAAGTACAAATTATGAATTGAAATAGGACCAAACCATGAAGCAGGAATTTTACTTGATGTACACTACCATATTACTTCAAATATTCTAAGTATATTTTTAAAGAATCTGGATATGTTAAGTCTCGTTCTTTAAAATCTTTAGGTAATAGAAGGATTTCATGATACTTTGAATCAGATTAACAAAGGCACATTTCTACCAATTAAAAAGTATTTGAAGCCATACCAATAAATATATGGCAACTTATCATGGTCGTCATATTCTTCTCCATCAATTACACATTTAAAGTAAACATTATATCCAGGATTCTTACTTACTTCTACAACCTTATATGCTTCACAGCTTATGATTTCATAGTCGCAATTATTGATTTTATATGTGATAGTATTGAGCATTTACTATATCATACAAAAGATAACAAAGAACGGGAATGCCTATTATCTTGTTTTTGGCACTACTATTTTGATACTTTTTCGATTGTATCTTGCTACTCATTTTTAATGTATTGAAGTATTCTTGCTGTACTCATTTTCTTGTTTTTTACGGATTCAGCAGTCAAACCGAATAAGAAAAACATCCATTTTAGAAAAGAAAATAGTCAGTCAAAACGTTCATACGTGACACAACCACTTACGCTGACCTTTGAAACCTATGAGATTTGCTTTCCTCACAACGGAATATTCCCGTGCTTTTTTCGTGGCAGATTCACCACTTTGTTTTCCAGCATTTTGTACGCTTTGATTAATTTATTCCGAGTGTTTTCCGGCAGGATAACCTCATCTATGTAGCCTTTAAAAGCCGCCTCGTAAGGATTTGCATATTTATTGGTGTACTCATCCACTTTTTCTTTGAGTTTCGTTTCAGGGTTTTCTGCTTCCGAGATTTCTTTTTTGAAGATAATTTCAGCCGCTCCGGCGGCTCCCATCACCGCAATTTCAGCCGACGGCCAGGCGTAGTTCATATCCGCCCCAATATGTTTAGAATTCATAACACAATACGCCCCACCGTAGGCTTTGCGGGTAATGACCGTAATTTTTGGAACGGTGGCTTCACACAAAGCATAAAGTAATTTTGCTCCGTGATTGATGATGCCGTTCCATTCCTGATCCGTTCCCGGCAGGAAGCCCGGTACGTCTTCCAATACCAATAACGGGATATTGAAGCAATCGCAGAAACGCACAAAACGAGCAGCTTTTATACTGGCGTTTATATCCAAAACTCCCGCTAAAACGGCGGGCTGATTCCCAACAATACCAACACTTTTACCACCAATTCGGGCGAAACCCACCACGATATTTTCGGCAAAAAACTTATGAACTTCCATGAAATCACCACCATCCACCAATTCTTCAATTACTTCGCGAATATCGTAGGGTTGGTTCGGGTTTTCAGGAATAATATCGGCTAATTTCTGACGGGTTTCGTCCGCCGCTTCGTAGGCTAAAACGGGTGGTTGCTCTTCGCAGTTTGAGGGCACGAAGCTAAATAATCGCTTAATTTCATTAAGAGCAACCACTTCATTCGCCGCTACAAAATGTGTTACACCTGATTTCGTGGCGTGCGTCATTGCCCCGCCTAATTCTTCAGAAGTTACGGTTTCGTGCGTTACAGTTTTTACTACATTTGGCCCAGTAACAAACATGTAAGACGTATTTTCCACCATCATTACAAAATCTGTCAACGCCGGAGAGTACACCGCTCCGCCCGCACAAGGTCCCATAATTGCTGAAAGTTGCGGCACAACGCCAGATGCCATCGTATTTCTGTAGAAAATATCGGCGTAGCCCGCCAAAGATTTTACCCCTTCCTGAATTCTCGCCCCGCCGGAGTCGTTTAGCCCAATAACGGGTACACCATTTTGCATCGCGAGATCCATAATTTTACATATTTTTTCAGCGTAAGCCTCTGACAACGAACCGCCTAAAACCGTAAAATCTTGAGCAAAAACGTACACCAGTCGTCCGTTAATATTACCATAACCAGTAATTACGCCATCGCCCAAGACCTTCTGATTTTGCATCCCAAAATCCGTAGAAAAATGTGTGACAAATTTTCCAATTTCCTCAAAAGAACCGTCATCTATTAATAAGTTAATGCGTTCACGAGCCGTCAGTTTGCCTTTATTGTGTTGCGAAGCAATGCGTTTTTCACCACCTCCCAGCAGCGACTCTTCGTTTTTGGCAAGTAAAATTTCACGTTTCTCTTTTTTAGTTGATGACATTCCGTCGACGGTTGAGATTATTAAATAAAAATGTAATTTTGTCCGTCAAAAATAGTTTTTATTTCAATGAATGACATCGAAAACCGGGAAGATATTGAATTATTGGTAAACAAATTCTACGAAAAAGTACACGCCGAGCCACAGCTTGCCCCCATTTTTGAAATACCGGTAGAAGCATTTGAACACCATTTACAACGTACGTACAACTTTTGGGAGAATTGGCTTTTTCAAACCGAAAATTACGGCGGCAGGATGATGCGGGTTCATATTCACAAACCTAAACACCACTCTGTTACTTCAACACTCTACTACTATCACTTCCACAAACTAAAAAATGAATTCCACAGAACACCTTCTAAAAGTAGAACGAACGGCTCGTTACCGAACGCTCGGAGAGCTTTCTCCCAAGACAAAAACCATTTGGTTCGCCCTCCACGGGTACGGACAATTGGCAAAATTCTTCATCCGTAAATTCAACGGAATTGTGGACGATGAGACTTTCATCGTTGCTCCCGAAGGGATTTCCCGATTTTATTTGGACAATAAATACGACCGAATTGGGGCAAGTTGGATAACCCGCGAACACCGCGATTTAGAAGCCGATGAATACATTGAATTTCTAAATTTGGTTTATAACAAAATTACGCAAGACACTGATATTCAAAATATTACAATCAACGTTTTAGGATTTTCACAGGGCTGTGCCACAGCTTGCCGTTGGCTAAACGACGGACACGTTTCGTGCGAAAAGCTCGTTCTTTGGGCAGGATTTTTTACCAACGGAATCACGGATATGATTTCGCCTGAAAAATTAAAAGAAACAGATACGTATTATATTTACGGAGAACAGGACGAGTTTTTAGTCAAATATCCTGAAATATCGGAGGCATTTAGGAACCAAATGAAAGAAGATATTAAACCCACAGTTATTCCGTTTGAAGGGACGCACCGCGTGGACGAAAAAGTACTTAAAGAACTCATCGATTCATGGAAAAAGTAAACGAAATACCACAACGGTCGTCTATTATTGTTGCCTCAAAAAATCCCGTAAAAGTTAATTCTGCCTTGAAAGGTTTTCAGGAAATGTTTCCGTCAACTGAATTTGTGGCGACAGGAATCAGCGTTCCATCGGGAGTAAGCGACCAACCGATTGGCAACAAAGAAACCTTTCAGGGAGCTTTGAATCGGGCAAAAGGAGCAAAGAATAACAATCCGAACGCTCATTTTTGGGTTGGAATAGAAGGCGGAAACATTCGCCACGGAAGCCAAATGGAAGCGATGGCGTGGGTGGTAATTTTATCTAAAAACAAAGCAGGAAAAGCCCGAACGGCGGGATTCTTTCTCGCCAAAAAAACCGTTGCATTAATAAACGAAGGGATGGAACTCGGTCACGCCGACGAAATTACGTTTGGCATTCAGAATTCAAAACAAAAAATGGGTTCGTCAGGTTTGTTGACAGATAATATTATTGACCGCGAACGGTTCTATATTCCAGCGGTTATTCTGGCGTTAATTCCGTTTAAGAAGCCGGAACTTTTTTAAGTTGATTCAGTTGATAAGTTGCTGTATTGTTCAATTTCAGCTTCTCAACTATTAATGACTCTGGATTATTGGCTGTTAACTGCTCGCAGAACTCTGTGAATTCATTGAAATTCATTACATTCGTTTTTTATTAACCTAACCTAAACAAATGTTCAAATTAAAAGCCGATACGGTTTATCAAAAAGTGACACAATCTCGCAGCTTGATTCGTTTTCAGGACTGTGACCCGCTAAATCACCTCAATAACGCCAAGTATTTCGATTATTATTTCAACGCTCGTGAAGATAATGTTGCGGCTCAATTTGACTTCAAATTCTCCGAAATTTTCCAGCAATACCACAGCATTTGGGTGGTTTATCAACATCAGATTGCGTATTTACGTCCGGCACACGTGAACGAGTGGGTTCAGATTCATTCCCGCATTATTCACTATAACGCCGATACACTTCTGACGGAATACTATATGACAGACGACGAGGGCGGCGAGGTAAAAAACGTACTCGTTACGACTAGTAAGTACATCGATACTCGCGTGGGTCGTCGCACAACGCACCAACCTTTCGTGATGGATTACCTCGAAGCCACGGCTTTTGACAATATTTCGACGGAAACCTATGATTTTCAGGACCGTTTGAAGGTAATCAAAAAGGAAATGCTGGAGAAGAAAGCGACGCTTTAGAAATTGGCGAATTAGTGAATGACAACGCATTCACCGATTCGCAATTAAAAACATTCATCGATCGGCTTATTGACAAGCTGACTAAAACCTACACTTTAACCTTCAAGCCTTCGTTTCCAAGTAACGTATTTTCGAAAACTTCTTTAGCTTCAATCAAGTGAGTTTCTACTTCTTTGTAGCGGGATGAATAATGCCCAATAATGAGTTGTTTGACGTTGGCTTGTTTCGCAATTAGTCCGG
>JBLHXN010000182.1:0-5843 GCA_047630355.1 Spirosomataceae bacterium
CAGGATACGGATTTCCTACTTCATCAATAGCAACAGCACCCGTAATGGCATATGTATAGTTAATAGTATGACCGTACTTTTTACCAATGGCATCTACTACTTTGATTGCCTGATCAATTACTTCTGGCCCGATGCCGTCTCCGGCTAATACTGCGAGGTTTAAATTCATTTTTTGTTGTTTATTATCTTAAGTTCGTTGTTTTTTTAACCACAGAGTTCCACGAAGTTTGGCACGGAGTAACACTGAGTTCTTGTTCTTTATAGATCTTGCTTATTTTTGACTTCAACCACTGAGTTTTTTTAGTTTACAAACCGTCTAATTCCTAACTTTAAGCCGGCTACATTGAAGTTCATTAGGTAGCCGATCGGAAATTTACCCAATTTCAAACACGTCAAAACTTGTGCCGTGTGAACGTCAGTGAGTTGTTCTACTGACTTTAATTCGATTACAATTTTGCGTTCTACCAGTAAATCTAACCGATAGCCGCATTCTAATTTTACTTCTTCAAAAATTAAAGGAATCGGCTTTTCCTTTTCTACCAATAACCCTTCTTTCGATAATTTATAAAAAAGACACTCTTTATAGGTACTTTCTAATAATCCTGGTCCCAAAGCCGAATGGACGTCAAAAGCACATTTCAACACTCTCTGGATAATAGGGTTTAAATAAGTGTACGATTGAGTTGACATATATAATTATTAATTACACCTCTGTGGAACTCCGTGCTTAACTCCAAAAACTCCGTGGTTAAAAAAAGTTGCTAAATTATATTCAACATTCTCTCTGTTGCCTTAATCGCCGAAACAGTTTGATCGGAGTCAAGGCCACGGGTTTTAAATTCCCTTTTTTTAAGCTTCCACGATACAATGGTTTCGCATAATGCATCTGTTTTACCACCGGGAGGAATCCGTACGGCATAATCGGTCAATATTGGAACAGGAATATCATTTCGTTCACAAATCTTTCTTAGAGCGTTCATGAAAGCATCGTATTGCCCATCGCCTTGAGCGTGTTCCTCGAAAGTTTTATCGTGAATGCGTACTTTTATCGTAACCGAAGGCCGCAGTGTTTTAGTGTGTGTAAGGACGTAGTCTAATACTTCTACTTTTGCCTCGGCTATGTCATTATTTAGTACGTCGGAGATGATATAAGGTAAGTCGTCTTGCGTAACAACTTGCTTTTTGTCACCTAATTCAATAATCCGTTGCGTTACTTTTTTTACATCTATTTCGGAAAGCGTTATGCCTAATTCCTGCAAATTCTGTTCGATATTGGCTTTCCCAGACGTTTTTCCCAAAGCATAGGTTCGTTTTCTCCCGAACCGCTTAGGAGATAATTCACTGACATACAGATTTTTCTTTTTGTCGCCGTCAGCGTGAATGCCGGCGGTTTGGGTAAATACATTTTCTCCAACAATTGGCTTATTCGTTGGAATACGGATTCCTGAAAATGTCTCAACTAATTTACTAATGGAGTAAAGCGACTGTTCGTTTACTTTTATTTCCACTTCGGGCATAAAATCTTTGATAACAGCAACGGTGCTCGCTAAAGGAGCATTTCCCGCTCGTTCGCCCATGCCATTTACCGTTAAGTGAATGCCGTGAACGCCCGCTTTGATAGCTGCCATAACGTTGGCAACGCCCAAGTCATAATCATTGTGTCCGTGGAAATCAAAGTGTAGATTCGGAAACTCATCTACCGCCTGTTTGCAAAAGTCATACGACTCTTCGGGCGTTAAAATGCCTAAAGTGTCGGGAAAAAGGACTCGTTTAATAGGTTGTTTTGATAAAAAACTAAGCATCTGAAATACGTATTCTTTAGAATTTCGCATTCCGTTGCTCCAATCTTCAAGGTAAACATTTACGTCGATTTTGTGCTTTTGAGCCGAAGAAATTACCTGTCCAATTGCTGAGAAATGCTCTTCGGGTGTCTTCTTTAGCTGATGAGTTAAGTGGTTTAGAGAGCCTTTTGTAAGCAAATTCATTACCCGTGCCCCTGATTCGAGCATCCAATTGATGGATGAATCTCCATCAACGAATGTCAAAATCTCAATTTTGTCTAGAAAACCTTCTGATTTCGCCCAATTTGTGATTTTTTTCACCGCTTCCATTTCACCGTCAGAAACCCGGGCGGATGCTACCTCGATTCGATCAACTTTTACCTCTTTAAGCAGCAGTTGGGCAATAGTCAGTTTTTCGGAAGAAGGAAACGACACGCCGTTGGTTTGTTCACCATCGCGGAGTGTCGTGTCCATTATTTCTAAGTATCTCATTTTAGGGGGGAAGTAGCGGTAAGGTTTGGGCGATAAACCGTAAATAAAATGCATAGCATGCAAAAGTGTACGGTTCAACGCTTACAGCCTTTTAAAACGGTCTTGTGGTTTCAAATTCGGCAATTTCTCCTTTGATTGACTGTAAGTAATCAATGTCATCAAAACCGTTGAGCATATTGTTTTTCTTGTAACCGTTAATCTCAAAACTTTCTGAATCTCCCGTTGCCATAATGGTCACCGTTTGTTCGGGAAGACTAACTTCGATTTCGACGTTTGGGTCTGTTTCAATAGCTTGGAAAATTTTATCCAAAAATTCAGGACTAACCGTTACCGGAAGAATACCAATGTTCAGGGAATTACCTTTGAAAATATCTGCAAAGAAACTGGAAATTACGCAACGGAAACCGT
This sequence comes from Spirosomataceae bacterium, assembly GCA_047630355.1. Lineage (GTDB taxonomy): Bacteria > Bacteroidota > Bacteroidia > Cytophagales > Spirosomataceae > JANQUM01. The sequence continues at coordinate 2,682 of JBLHXN010000182.1, forward strand.
AATCGTAAATCGCCCAAGCGGCGTGCTCACGGCTTGAACCGCTACCGAAATTGCGACCACCCACAAGCATTTTCCCTTCATAGATTGAGTTGTTCAAAACGAAGTCTGCCTTCGGGGAGCCATCGTTGTTGTAACGCCAATCACGAAAGAGATTATCGCCAAAGCCTTTGCGTTCGGTTGCTTTTAAAAAGCGAGCCGGAATAATTTGATCTGTATCCACGTTTTCAAGTGGAAGGGGCACTGCTGTTGAGCGAAGTACCGTGAATTTATCGTATGCCATATTTTATTGAATATTGGTGTTGGACAATCGGCTTTTTACCGCTTGCATCAAGCCCGAAGCATTTTCAGTTTGAAAATAGTATAAATTACATGAAACTCCGAGGATCTGTAACCACGCCACTAACTGCCGCTGCTGCTGCTACCAACGGACTTGCCAAAAGCGTTCTTGAGTTTGGGCCTTGACGACCTTCGAAATTTCGGTTAGAAGTGGAAACGGCTAATTTTCCCGCAGGAACCTTGTCATCATTCATGGCAAGACACGCCGAACAGCCAGGTTGACGAAGTTCAAAACCAGACTCAATCAAGGTATCGTAAATGCCTTCTTCCCTGATCTGGGCTTCCACAACGTGTGAGCCGGGAACGAGCCAAGCGGTGATGTTATCAGCTTTTTTACGACCTTTAACAATAGAGGCGAATTGTCGGAAATCTTCAATACGACCGTTAGTACAACTTCCTAAAAATACGAAGTCAACGGGTTTGCCAATCATTTGTTCTTCTTCGTTGAAGCCCATGTAATTTAAAGACTTAGCGTAACTCGCAGCTCCACTTTTTACTTCTCCAGCTTTAGGGATATTTTGTGAAATACCCGTTCCTAATCCTGGATTTGTACCAAACGTAATTTGTGGTTCGATATCAGCAGCGTCGAAAATGAGTTCTTCGTCAAATTCTGCTCCTTCGTCAGTAACGAGTGTTTTCCAATACTCGACTAATTCGTCCCACTTTTCGCCTTTGGGTGAAAATTCGCGACCTTTTAAATAGGTAAACGTCGTGTCGTCAGGGGCAATCATGCCACCTCTGGCACCCATTTCAATAGACATATTACAGACCGTCATCCGGCCTTCCATGCTCATTTCTTCAAAAACTTCTCCAGCGTACTCCACGAAATAACCCGTAGCACCCGATGCCGTAGTTTTGGAAATTATGTAGAGAATAACATCTTTAGAAAGCACGCCTTTGCCCGGTTTTCCGTTTACGGTGATCCGCATTTTCTTAGGCTTGGGTTGCATGATACACTGTGAAGAAAGAACCATTTCAACTTCTGACGTGCCAATTCCGAAAGCAATTGCTCCGAATGCTCCGTGAGTAGAAGTATGTGAATCACCGCAGACAATCGTCATGCCTGGTAATGTTATACCATTTTCGGGTCCTATTACGTGAACGATACCATTTTTGTGGTGACCTAAGCCCCAATGGGAAATGCCGTACTTTTTAGAATTAGTTTCGAGTGCCCTTAATTGATTTGCCGAAAGCGGGTCTTCCACTGGAAGGTGCTGATTCATGGTCGGCGTGTTGTGATCAGCAGTGGCGAAGGTGCGTTGGGGGTGAAGAACACCTACTCCGCGACTTTCGAGACCTAAAAATGCCACGGGGCTTGTTACTTCGTGGATAAAATGGCGATCGATGAAAAATACATCGGGACCATTATTGATTTTTCTGACAACGTGGGAGTCCCATACTTTGTCGAAAAGGGTTTGTTTACTCATTATTTCTGATTTTAAAATTCTTCTGTTTTTTTGGAATACAAACTTTACGGATGAAACAGGTTTCTACTTAGAATTCAAAATTCGTGTTAATCCGTCTGATCTGTGTTATTCGTGTTCTTAACATTAATGTTTTGTTTACGCATCTCAATTAAGCTGCAAATTTCTGCACTTTTACTCTCAAAACTATAACGCCCTTCGCTCAAAAAATAGCGAATTTAGTTATTTTTTAAATTTGAGCTTTGTTGAATAGATGTTTTTTATTTATTCGGAACTCAACTACCGTTCCGTTTCAGTTTATCCCTAATTTTAGATAACGACTAAATTCATCAACACAGTTTAATGCAACATTTGACATTAAAAGCTCACGAAGGTGTGGGAATGTACCGCTTTGGCTATTCGCTGATAGGCAAGCCTTTTTTATCTGTTTATTGTTACGAAGTTGATGGTTTGTTGATTGATACTGCTCAACGAAACTGCGAACAAAAGGTGTTGAAAACGTTTGAGGAAAAACAGATTAATTCAATTTTATTGACGCATTGGCACGAAGACCATTCAGGAAATGCCGAAGCGTTGGCAAGTTTTCACGAAGCCATTATTTACGCCCCGAGCCAATGTTTATCCCAGTTGAAAAATGGTTTTAAAGTGCTACCCTACGAGCGGCTTCTTTTCGGAGAAATTCGTCTAATTACGCAAGTGATTCAACCATTTCCGAAAGAAATAATTACCGAAAACTACCGCCTGACTCCCGTCTTTACGCCGGGACATTCAGAAGATCATACTGCTTTTATCGAACCGGACAAAGGCTGGCTTTTTGCGGGTGACCTGTTTGTTGGAATCGAAATTCGGTTTTTTAGAAAAGGGGAGAAGTTTTGGCCGCAAGTAGAATCCTTTAAGCGAATCTTGGAATACGATTTTGACGTTATTTTTTGCGGACATCATCCACGCCTTAAAGACGGAAGGAAGTGGATGCAACGTAAACTGCAGCATTTCGAAGACTTTGGTGGTCGGGTAAGGGAATTGCACGAAAGGGGCTTTTCCGTGAAAGAAGTCATGAAAGAAATGAAGCTTAAAGAAAACACACTTCTAAACCTTTTGTTATCGAATGACATTGCCGTTGCGTACATGGTGGAGGCCGCTTGCGAACCTGAGTGAGTTATTGACTTACAGTTTGCCATCTATTGATTCTTGAATCAATTCATCTTTTCCTTTTATTGAAATCAAACGTGCCACTTCCGTGGCAGAAATAAGGTAAGCGAGCTGCGTATAAAAGGCATCTCCTCCGAAAAACTCGTCGTCGGTTTGCAAGTTTTCGAGTGGAATATTTACTTGGTTTCCCATGGAGAATTGCTGAAGTTCGGTTTTGTAATCAATGTACCGCTGAATACTGTCGGTGGAGGAG
>JBLHXN010000183.1:0-5833 GCA_047630355.1 Spirosomataceae bacterium
AGGAAAACATCAAAGCCATTGTCTTTATGGAGGCCATGTACGATGCTCCTTCTATATCTGACATGCCTTTTTCTCTGAAAATAGCACTGAAAATGATTCGTAATCCGATATTTGGAAAATTAATGGTGTTGAGGGCTAATATATTTATCAAAAAAATGTTACCCGATACCATCTTGCAGAAACTAAATAAGGATGAAAAGGACTACTATGCAGCAGCTTATCCTGATGCTAAGAGTAGGAAACCATTATTAGCATGGCCCATGGATGTCCCATTTAAAGATGGCAAACCGACCAGTGCAACCGCTGCCATTAAATCTTGGGCAAAATGGTTGCCAAAAAGTGATATTCCGAAACTATGTTTCTATGTTTCGCCCGGAGTAATTATGAAACAAAAAGATATTGAGGTGATAAAAAATACATTTAAAAGTAAAGAGATAATATATTTGGGCCCTGGACTCCATTTTATACAAGAAGATTATCCACATGAAATAGGAAACGAAATTTCTAAATGGTACGACAAGATTAAATAATCTAATTTTTAGGATGCATAAAAACTAAACACAATAATGTACAAGAGCAATAGCGATTTGGGTGTATACTCGAACCGTTTTTGCATTTAATTAAGTATTTTACTTTCCCAATGGTAAGAGTATTTAAAACTGCAGCTAATCTTATACATCAACGTTACCACTTTCTGGTTTCAACCCCAAACACAACTAAGCCCCGATATTCCTGCCGGGGCTTTCTAATATAAGTTTTAAAGAAGAAATTACTTCTTACCGAACATTCCGCCAAGCAAACCACCAAGCATTCCGGCAGCTCCGCCTTGTTTTCCGCCGCCAAGTACCATACCGGCTACGTCGTCCAAAATACTGCCGTCTCCGTCAGCGTCTAAAAATTTCTCGATCATGCTTTGCTGTGAACTTCCCTGACCACCGCCAAGAAGACCGCCCAAAACGCTGGTAAGTCCGCTGGTGTTTTGTACGTTTTGCTGCTGAACCTGCTTGCCTAAAACACCCATTAAAATTGGTGCGGCAACTTTCAAGATTTGAGAAATCTGTCCCATATCCATACCAGATTTCTGGCTCAACGCAGTCTCAACTCCCGCCTGCTTGCTTCCAAGTACGTGGTTAAGAATTCCCTGACCATCTTGCATAACGCTATCGTCAACGCCATCTTGGAAGAGGCTACCAAGGTTATCCATGATGCCGCCACTGTGCTTGTTTTGCACGGCTCCTAAAAGACCTGCTGCACCTTGAGGGCTTGAAGCATTTCGCTGCATAGCACCCATTAAAATCGGCATTGCCATACTTAGCACGCTGGCAGTTTTGTCTTGCGTTGCTCCGGTAGTTCCGCTGACGCCACTAATAATTTGTCTTCCTGCATCGCTATTTAATAAATCCAAAAGTCCGTTCATTGATTTTGTGAGTTTTGTTGTGAAATAAAATATGTAATTGTAAAAAAACGTACCGTAAACTACGAAGTCTTATTGTAACGTTTTGACGAAAAAATTACCATTTAGTCGCTCATATCAAGCGTTTTCTGCACTATTTTATCCAAGGTACTGCCGTTTGCTTTTGCTCCCCCAGCCCTTCAATACCTAACTCTACTACATCGCCGGGCTTTAAGTAAACGGGAGGTTTGAAGCCCAACCCCACTCCCGAAGGAGTTCCGGTGGAAATGATATCGCCAGGCAATAAAGTCATGTATTGCGAGAGGTAACTAATAATGTGTTGCACTCCAAAAATCATATCGTTGGTATTAGAGTCCTGAATTTTCTTGCCGTTCAGCTTTAACCATAAGTTTAGGTTTTGCGGGTCGGTAATTTCGTCGGAAGTAACAAAGTACGGTCCCATCGGAGCAAAAGTATCGTTTGATTTTCCTTTCACCCATTGCCCACCGCGTTCGAGCTGAAAAGAGCGTTCACTATAGTCATTGTGAACGCAATATCCGGCTACATAATCCATAGCTTCTGCTGCTTCTACATAAGAAGCTTTCTTCCCGATTACTACCGCCAACTCCACTTCCCAGTCGGTTTTCTCTGAACTTCTTGGAATAATAACGTTATCGTTCGGACCACAAAGTGCCGTCGTAGATTTAAAAAATACTACAGGTTCAGCAGGATTATCCATACCAGACTCAGCGGCGTGTTTGGCGTAATTTAAACCGATGCAAACAATTTTTGAAGGACGGGCTACGCACGAAGCGAAACGGACATCGTCGGATATTTCACTGCAATGAGCTTCATTCTCTTTCAACCAATTTTGTAAACGATTCAAACCATCGGTTGCAAAAAAAAACTCATTATAATCTTCACCAAATGCAGATACATCAAGTTTTTTGTTTTCGAGCAAAACGCCCGGTTTTTCGTTTTCTAATTCACCGAATCGGAAGAGTTTCATAGTTTGAGGTTTGAGGTTTGAGGTTTGAGGTCAACTGATCAGAAGAAACAGGAAGTTCCTTGTCAGAAAATATTTAGCTTAGAAACTTTAATAATGCGTCTGGCTTATCTACGTAAAGTGCAACTCTATTTATCTGCTTTTTAAATCCGTATAATCCGTCAATTGACGTTTCTTTATTCAGTTCAATCAATACATTTGGCTCTTCAAAAACACTGGTTCCAATATTTAATGTTGAGCTATCTTTTTCGAAATTTCTGATCCTTGAAACTGAAGAAATGGTGTCTTTCCGAATCTCTGCATTCCACAAAATTCCGATGCGTAAATGAAGTACGTCATTTTTAAATAAAATTGGCCTTTTCAATACCGAAGACCAATACGCTACAATAAAGATTGCGGTATAAATACTGATACCCGTGAGTACCCACGCCGCCACAACGCTCCACGATTGAAGCAATAAATGCAGAGCGATTGTCTCAATAATTGAAACCGCAAGGAATACGCCCATCATCGAGCCAAACCCTGATCTCTCCCACGTAGTAAAAACGAGACTTTCTTTATCAATTTCTTGTTTTCCTTCGAAGAAGAACAACCCATAACGGAACATTGCCGCTTCGGAAGTAATAACATTTAATAAAAGCGGAGATGAAATAACCACCGAAAAGCTTTGCCGGAGGTTCCTGACAAAATCTGAGGAATTTTCCGATACGCTGAGGTATTCCTTCCTTACTTTTCTGATGTTAACAACTAATAGTGCGATAACTGAAAGCTCCACAATTCCCGCAAAAATCTCGACGTAAGACAAATAGGTTTTACTTCCTTCCGGTAGCAGAAAATTAGCCGCAATTATTGATAAAATGAGTACGCCTGCCAGCGATACTTTCACCACTCCTACTTTACGCACCATCACAAAATAGTACAAAGCCAACGGAATTAGTATCAAATCAAACGTAACTGCAAATGTAAGTAATGAATTTCCCAAAAACTGCGGTTGATTTACTAACCAATACTGTACAAAATACAGGCCACTTATCAAGGTTAAAAATAGAGATACGTACACCGGCTTTCTGCTTAGGTTTATCATGGTATTTCACTTTGAGCAACAGGGTAAATTTACAACTATCCCCTCTCCGAAGGAAACTTTAACGCATTTAATTGCGTAGTTTACACACACAAAAAGGTAGGCTTTGATTAATAATATTTTCATTTTTCTGATTACTGTAGGCATCAGTTTTTTGGGCTCCGTACAATTGGGCCCGGTCAACGCAATGGTGCTACAAACCACGCTCAACAAATCGCTTCGGGCGGGACTTTGGGTAGCTTTCGGTGGCTCACTGCCCGAAGTATTTTACGCATCTCTCGCAATTGGATGGAAAGGAATACTTCAGAGTAACGATACACTATTTAAGTACTTGCAACTAGCCGTTATTCCGGTTTTTATTATGGTTGGGGTAATAACTATTCTTAATCAGTATAAGTCTTCAAAGCAAAGAAAAAAACCTGTCAGTTTATCTGATAAAACTCCGTTTGTCACAGGTTTAACCTTAGGATTATTTAATCCACAACTACTTCCGTTTTGGCTGACCGTATTAGTTTACCTGAACACCTATTTTGTCATTGATTCGCTGCAAAGTCAGGTTGCGTTCATAGGCGGTACGGCGGCGGGTGCATTTGGAATATTATCTATTTTCGCATTCGCTACGTTTCGTTTCCGAGAGCGGTTACTACGCTTCTTTCACCGCATTCCGACTGGTTACTTTGTAGGAAGTATTTTTATAACCTTGGCTTTTCTTCAACTAATTAAAATCTCAATGTGAAGGAAATAACGTGCGTAAGTCAATTCTCTCATTTCTCTGTCCTCGATGAACTCCTTCTTCTACAAATTTGCCCGGTATGAATACTGGCCGTGGTGGCTCTTTTATTTACCCATGGTCCCTTATTATCTGTACCAGGCGGCTCGAACAAAATCCCTCACGTTTCCCACATCCGTGAACCCAAGTATCTATAGTGGGGGGTTTTACGGAGAAAAGAAAACTGACATTTTGCCACACCTTCCTCCAAAGTACCTCCCCATCACCATTTTTGTGGATAAAGTCAGTGCTTATCCATAAATTATGGGTTTAATTTCAGAAAATGGACTGACTTTTCCAGTTATTGTCAAGCCAAATGTGGGCGAACGCGGAACCGATGTGGAAAAAGTACTATCCGAAACTCAACTGCAACAATATGTCGAACGAATGAATGAAGATTTTCTCATTCAGGAATTTATTGACTACCCAATCGAATTGGCGGTGCTTTACAGCCGCTTGCCAAGCCAGAAAACGGGCAAAGTTTCTTCAATAACATCGAAAGAGTTTTTGTCTGTAACCGGAAACGGCGTTTCTACTGTTGAAGAATTAATCATGAAAAATCCTCGTGCTGTTTTTCAGTTAGAAAGTTTACAAGAACGGTTTGGAACCGATTTGCAAATTATTTTATCTCACGGCGAAGTAAAGCTGTTAGAACCCATTGGAAACCATTGTCGGGGTACCGCATTTCTAAACGCTAACCAACTAATCAACGAACGGGTAAACGTCATTTTCGACGAGGTTTCTGCTTCGTATAAAGATTTCTTTTACGGAAGATATGATTTGAAAGTTGCTTCGTTAGACGATTTCCAGAACGGAAAAAACATCAAAATTATGGAACTCAACGGCATAAGTGCCGACCCTGGTCATATCTACGACCCTGAATATAAACTACTTACAGCTTATAAAGATTTAAGTTGGCACTGGAAACGATTGGCTGACATTCACCTCGAAAACAAAAAACGAGGTCATTTACCAATGAGTACAAGTGAGGTGTGGGGGATAATAAAAGACACTTTTTTCAAATAAATTAAAACCACAGTTAAGGTTTTGCCGTAACTATAACATTATTCACAAATCAATGTTTACAACAATGAAGTTTCTATCCCTCCTATTTGTCGCAACCATCGCTCTTGTTTCATGTGATAACACTGCCGAAGTAACTCCCGAAGAGCCAACTGAGAAAGTTATGATTGACCTTACCACGCAAACACTTTTATTGTCCGGTGACTTCAGCGGTTCTTCCGCCCATCCGAGCACAACTGGTAAAGCAAAAATTTATCAAGATGCTAATAATAACCGGACATTGGTAATTGAAGATTTAAAAGTTGATAACGGCCCTGACCTCCGTATTTATATGGCAGAAGATGCCGCTGTGACCAACTTTGTAGAAATTACGAATTCGGTAAAAAACGGCACCAATTCACACGCAATTCCTTCAACAGTAAATCTCGAAAAGCAGAAAATAGTTTCGGTTTGGTGCAAGCAGTTTGCGGTTTCATTCGGAAACTCTCCTTTGGTAAAGCCTTGATAAATTACGGATTTTACCAAAAAAATACTCAGATATACTACTCATATTAGAAATGA